>NZ_JALIQP010000004.1:0-300000 GCF_023566055.1 Halosolutus amylolyticus
AGATAAGCCCGCCTGCGTTTCGGTGAGTACTGGAGTGGGAGACCCTCTGGGAAACTCGATTCGCCGCCACCACTCATACTCTCATTTCGAGCCTCGCACAGCGACAGCTGTGTGGGGCTTTTTGCATGTATGTCGGCAGCACAGAGTGCTTGCCGTCGTGGTAGCATCAATCTAGGCACAATAGAATATAGTACCAAAGTAGTTTGGAGAGAGGCTTACACGAGTGTGTACGGTACCACGACGATATGGCTGATCCATCGAGTCTGGACACTATTTACGGGCTCCTGGCAGCGTCGCAGCGTCGGTATATCTTGTATTACCTGCTCGACAACGATCGGGCGAACATCGAAGGGCTCTCCCTGCAGTTAGCGGCCTGGGAGAACGACGAACCGGTAACGGCCGTCAGCGAGGCCGATCGGAAAGACGTCGTCGTCTCGCTGGTGCACAGTCAGTTGCCCAAACTCGAGTCCCACGGCGTGATCGAGTACGACGAGCGGAGTGGTGATATCGTGGCCGTCGAGGGGTTCGACGACCTCTGGGCGGCCGTCGAACGGGCGTACGTGTTCGACGACGCCGTCGTGATCGACGAGTCGGACGAGTCGTTCCTCTACAGTGAGCCGTTACAGTCCGGAGGCGAGGAGCAATAGCGGAGCGACGGCGATGGGACCGGTGCGCGTGTCGGGGTGGCTCAGCGAGGCGCGTTCGGAACGCGCCGGCCGCGAGAAGGAGAGAATCACGAGCAGGGGATCCGATCGGGATCGCTACTCGACCTGGATTTCACCTTGCATGTTCTGGTGTGGCTCGCACCGGTAGTAGGCCATCTCGTCGGTGGCGGTGATCTCGAGGATCTGGTCGTCGTCGGGTTCGGCGACCTGTTCGGTCTCGTAGTCTTCGACGACGTCCTCGTTCTCGTCCCAGAGCAGGAAGTTGTGGGGAGTGTTGTCGCCTTCGGTCCAGCCGATCTCGTAGTCGCCGTCCGCCTCGAGGACGAGCGTCGGGTTCGTTACGTCTTCGATCGCTACAGGTTCGAGGCCGATCCAGCCGCCGACCTCCCCCCTGAACGTAATTCGTTCACCCGGTTCGATCTCGTAGGGACCGTCGCTTCCGCCACCGGTCTCGGTGTCGTCGCTCCGTTCGTTTTCGTCGTCGCCGAGACAGCCGGCGGCCAGTGCAGTGGCGATCGTCGCACCGGACAGTTTCAGTACTGATCGTCGATCGTGGTCGAACGTGGTCATTGGCTTCAGCCGAACGTGTCGTGCCGTGAAGAATGAAGACCGAACCCGGTTCTCGAGAGATGGGACGCCTACCGGACATATTCGGCGGTATCGCTAAAGTATTGTCTCGGACGGCTCGAGAGCAGTCGCTGTCCGGGAGTCGTGGTCGAAACTGTCGCCCGGGACACTAACGTCCAGCCTCATCCCGTGGCGGCGTGCCGCGTCGGCTGGCTAACCCTCGTGCCGGGCGGGGGACCTCGTATGCAGTCCCCGAGTGGCGTTCCGTCGGGAACGCCTGAGGAGACGGGTCGTCCCGTCTCGTGGTGGGGTGACCCACCGTACGAGTGTCACGTGCCCGGGTTCGCCGTGCTGTCATCGCACCCGTATGGGTTCGCTCGGACGGGGACTTGGGACACGCACCCGGACTAGACCGTCGGGACGGTTAAGTGTTCCAGTCACCGTCGATCGCGCTCATCCGTCGGGTGCCGTCGCCTGGCTGCCCTCGTTGTCCTCGAGCCACGACTCGTACGCGTCGGGTTCGACGACGATCACGTCCGCGTCCATCCGCGAGTGGCCGGCACCACAGAACTCGGTGCAGTCGGCGTCGTACTGGCCGGTCTCGTAGACGTTGGTCCGGAGACGGGTGTACTCCTGGGGGAAGGCGTCCTGTTTGACGCCCAGGTCCGAGACGAACAGCGAGTGGACGACGTCGTCGCTGGTCAACCAGATCGTCACGTCCTCGTCGGCGGGAATGACGATTTCGTCCTCGGTCGTCACGTTGTGCTCGGGGTAGGTCACCTCCCAGCCCCACTGGTAGGCCCGGACGACCAGTTCCTCGTCGTCGGTTTCGGGGAGATCGTCGATCGATTCGACCGCGCCTTGTTCGCCGCCGGCGACGTCGGTCGCCTGGGACGGGGAGACGTATGGACTGACGAGGACGCTGTAGCCGGCGATGCCGACGAACAGCAGGATGATCGCCGTCGCGGCGGTCCAGGTGATCTCGAGTGCGGGATCTTCCGCGGTTGGCTGTGGGTCGTCGTTGTCGTGGAACTTGACCGTCGCGTAGACGAGAATCATCAGGACGAACAGCGAGAGGGGTAACGCGACGTAGAGCAACTGGAACTCGAGTCCTTCGATGAGGTCGCGATTTTCCGACTGTGCCGCGACCCGACCGGTCAGGGCACACAGTAACCCGAGTACTGCAGTGGCGACGGTGACCCGACGACTCATTGGAGGGGCTTCCACGACGAGCCTCATATACGGTCTTCATCGATCGGTGTACTCTCACGAGCGTTGATCGATCGCCCCCGGTCGATCGGACCGGAGACAGTGATCAGCGACGGTGACTTTCACTCCATCGTCAATTGGGCTTATTGACGTCGATGGTGAGGCCACGGTTATGAACGAGGGCGGCGGGTCGCGACGAGTACGGACAGGTTCGCATCCGGTCGGAGGGTTGACCTGACGATGGACCGGGCGATCGTCGAGGTCGCGCTGTTCGCCGCGATCGTCCTCGGCTGTCTGTGTACGGTCCTCGTAGCCAAGCGGCTCCAGGCGGAGCCATCTCCCGACGGCGGGTACGCGACGATCGGTCGGGAAGGACTGACCTGGGGGGCGGCAAAGGCCGCCGCGATCAGATGGACGACGACGACGAACCACCGCGAAATCGGATTGCTCTACATCGCGCTCGGGACCGTCGCGGCGATCTGGGGCGGGGTCGACGCGATGATGCTCCGAACGCACCTGCTGACGCCCGGGGCGGACATCTGGACGGAGCAGACGTACAACGAACTGTTCACGATGCACGGGCTGACGATGCTGATCTTCTTCGTCGCGCCGGTCTTTTTTGGCATCGGCAACTACTTTCTGCCACTGTTGATCGGGGCCGACGACATGGCGTTTCCCCGGTTGAACGCCGTGGGGTTCTGGATGCTCCCACCCGCCCTCTTGCTCTCGCGGCTGGGGATCGTCGCCGAGGTGACCGGGAAGACGCTCGCGCTGGTCGTTCCCGAGGACTGGATCTCGGTGCTGTTTGCCCTCCGCGAACCGGCGATCGGCTGGACCCTGTACCCGCCGCTGTCGACGACGACGCCGGATCCCCAGATCAACTTCCTGTTGCTGGGGCTCCACCTGAGTGGTATCGCGACCACGATCGCCGCGATCAACTTCGTCACGACGATCGTCTACGAGCGTGATAAGTCGATCGGGTGGGCCAACCTCGACATCTTCTCGTGGAACATGCTCGTCACGAGTGCGATCGTCATCTTCGCCTTTCCGCTCCTGGGGACTGCACTGCTGATGTTGCTGTTCGACCGGAACTTCGGGACGACGTTCTTCGCGACCGAGGGCGGCGGGCCGATCCTCTGGCAGCACCTGTTCTGGTTCTGGGGTCATCCCGAGGTGTACATCATCTTCCTCCCCGCGACGGGGCTGATGAGCCTCATCCTCCCGAAGTTCGTCGGACGGAAGCTGTTCGGGTTCAAGTTCATTGTCTACTCGACGATCGCGATCGGCGTCCTTTCCTTCGGCGTCTGGGCCCACCACATGTTCACGACCGGGATCGATCCCCGCATTCGGGCGAGTTTCATGGCGACGTCGATCGCGATCGCGGTACCGAGCGCGATCAAGATCTTCAACTGGATCACCACCATCTGGAACGGGAACGTCAAACTGGCGTCGCCGCTCATCCTCTGTGTCGGCGGCATCGCGATGTTCATCTACGGCGGCATCACCGGCATCTTTCTCGCGGTAATCCCGGTCGACATCGTCTATCACGACACCTACTACGTCGTCGGGCACTTCCACCTCATCCTGATGGGGATCATCCCCCTCATGATGTTCGCCGCCAGCTACTACTGGTACCCGATCATCACCGGACGGTTGTACGATCGACGGCTCGCGCTTTTCCAGTCGACCCTGCTCGTCGCCGGTGCCGCGCTCACGTTCGGGACGCTGATGATCATCGGCTACCTCGAACTGCCCCGCCGGTACGCGACGTACCCCCCATCGTTCAACGGGTTACAGATCGTCGCCACGATCGGATCCTACCTCATCGGGCTCAGCGTCCTGCTGTGGCTCTACAATATGCTCTGGTCGTACTTCCACGGCGACCCGGTCGAGTCGGCCGACCCGTGGAACCTCAAGGCGACCAACCAGTTCACGCCCGAGTGGCAGTGGTTCGAGGAGAAACTCGAACGCGAACGCGGGATTCCGCCCGCCGAACCGGAGTCGGTCCGCCGATCGTACGTTCCGGCCCAGGAGGAGCGCCCGCCATCGTTGTACGGCCGCATCGTGCCGGTTGCACGGACGGTCGTGAGCGACGCCGGCACGGCCGCGATCGGCGGCTTCGTCGGCACGATACTCATGTCGGGGGTGCTCGCCGTCGCCGTCGTCCTCGGCGCGTTCGACCTCGAGGCCTTCGCCGGTCTCGCGACGCTCGTCGGTCTGCCCGCGAACCCCGGCCTCGGCTACGTCATCTTCCTCCTCGGCGGGATGACGACCTGGCCCTTGCTCTTTCTCGCCCTCGGGGAGTACCTGCCCGGCGAACTCACCCTCGTCACGGGGCTGTGGTACGCGACCGTCATCGCCTCCGGGTTCGCGATCGGGTTCCACACCGACCAGGCCGGCCTCGAACTCGTCGCTTACCTCGTGTTCGTCCTGCTCGCCCACTGGATCTACGGACTCGGCCTCGCCGGGACGATCGCGTTCCTCGGCGGACGGCTCTCGTCGCCACCGGAGGACCAGGAGTATGAGCAGTGACGAGGAGCGGGTGACGGGTGAGCCAACCGAACCCGGCGAATCGCGCGTCCTCACCTACGTCGCCCCGTTCCTCGGCGTCCTCCTGATCGCCGCCGGGATCCCCCTCGCGATCGTCGGAGGGTACGTCGTCGTGCAGGATAGCTTCGGGCTCTGTGGCGACCCCGACATCGAGGTCCGGGCGCTCGGCGAGGACGAACGCCCCGCTGAGACCGTCGAGACCCTCCCCTACGAGAACCTCTCGGACGCCGAACAGCGGGCCGTCCGGGAGGCGATCGACAGCCCGCTCGACGAAGCCACGGTCGACGGCGATCGACTGGAAAACGAGGAGGCCCTGCTCGACGGCGTGATCGTCGCGATCGACGGCGAACGCTACTACGTGCAACTCGCGTCGCTGAACTCCTGTCTCGAGGCCCAGCCGCTGCTGTTCCCGATCGGCAGCGTCGCGATCCTCGTCGGGATCGTCGGCGTGTTGACCCCGCCGATCTACCGCAGACTGGCTGGTTTCGAGGAGCGGATGCAACGGGATCGGCGCAGGTAGCGGTGCTGTCTGGTGTGATCGGGTCGTCGATCGACCGCCCCGCTTTTCGTCTATCGGCGCATCGTCGCCGTCGATATCGACCCCCTCGAGTAAGTCCCGGCGATACTCGCGGGACTGCAGACGACGAGGGGTTTTTCATCACTGACCGTCGTAGCCCGACCCCATCGGAGTGATTCGCGTGGACGAAAACGGTACGAAAAAACGATCCGCGGCGAGATGCGCCAACTGTGGCGCGATCGGGATCGTCCAGGTCTGGCCGGACGGGTCGATCCAACCGCTCGGACAGACCGACCTCTGTCGCTGCGAGGACGAGGATATCCGCGTTCTCGACGGCGATATCACGTTTTGACTGCTCAGAGCGCCGTTCCGAGGTAGACGACAGCCACCAGAAACAGCCAGACTGCGTCGACGAAGTGCCAGTACAGACCGACGGTCGCGACCGACGTGTCCCGATCGGGGCCGTAGTGGCCCCGCAGTCCGCGCCAGCAGAGGACGGCCAGTCCGCCGACGCCCAGCGTGACGTGGAGTCCGTGCAGGCCGGTCAGCCCGTAGAACGCGCTGCCGAAGACCCCGTCCGCGAGTGTAAAGCCCTCGTGAACGACGAACTCGTAGTACTCGTAGGCCTGGCCGGCCAGGAAGACGACGCCGAGAAGCAGGGTCGTCCCGAGGAGACCGAGAAACCGCCGGCGGTGGCCCTCGTCCAGCGCCTCGTGAGCGTAGTGGAAGGTAACGCTACTCGTGACCAGGATCAGCGTGTTGATCGCCACGAGCGAACTCAGGAGCGTCGGCACCTCCTGCGGTGGCCACGCGCCGACCCGGACGAAAAAGTAGTAGACGAACAGCGCGCCGAACGTTGAGACGTCGGTCGCGAGAAAGAGCGCCGTCGTCGAGACGTACGATTCGCGGGATTTGCCGCTCGTCTCGGCCTCGCGAGCGGGCGCGAGAAACGTCTCGTCGACCCAGCCGGCGACGCCGGCCAGCAGGACGATCGTCCCGAGGACGGCGAGGCCGACGCCGATCACCGGCGGGAAGACCTCGGTAGTCGCGCCGAGGAGGGCGATCGCGACGCCGCCGTAGAGACCGGCGGCACCGATCCCGGTGACGAGCGGCCACCGGCTCCGGTGCTCGTGCTCGTGATCGTCGTGGCCGTGGCCACCGGGGTCGGGCCCGGGGCCAGCAGGGCCACCGTGGTCGCCTCCCGGATCACCGGCGTCGGGCCCCGAATCGGCTGGATATGGACCCGATCGATCGCGGGCTCGACCGTGGCCGGAGCCGTCCGGTCGCGTGGTCGGATCGCGATCGGGGCCGCTGTCGGAACGACCGTTCATACCGCCGCTACCACGTCACCGCCGAAAAAACGTCGTCGCTCGCGCGGAGAGAGTGACGAGAGCGAGACAGTCACGCCGTCGGGAACGACGGCGTTCGCCGTCGCCGCTCATACTGCCGGACAAAACGGTTCATACATCGATCGCACTCGAGGCGCTGTCGTCGCTGACGACAGCCGTCGAAACGCGATCGAGTATTCACTGACTTTTGTCCGGTAGTATCAGTAGAAGTACTCGTCCTCCGAGAGCTGGACGTACCCACCGTTGCGGTACTGGTACTTCTTCTTCTTGTACGCCGCGAGGATCTTCGTGGCCCCGATCCCTGCGGTGTATCGCCTGTCGAACAGTCCGTTCTCGCCGCTGTCGCCCTGCATGTCGGAGACGACGTCGAACGCCCGGTCCCAGTCGTCGGGGCCGTAGTCCGCGACGATGTCGGCGAACGCGACGTTGCGCAGGATCTCGTCCCCGATCGCGTGCTTCCAGACGTCGTTGTAGTTCTCGATCGAGTCCGTTGCGGCGAGTCGACCGGCGATCTTGCCCGACCGGACGGCGACGTGGTAGCCGCCCTCGTGGAACGCCGACGTGGTGCCCATCGCACCGCCGGCGACGGCGATGTTCGCGCCGACGGGCGAGTCGATCGGCCGGGTCGACGAGATCGGGTACGTCTCGGTTCCCTTCGACTTGCCGCGGTCCTCGATGATCGGGATGTCTTCCTCGACGTCGTACTCGTCGCCGTACTCCTGCTCGAGCAGGCGCCTGATGTACTCGGAGCCAGAGGGGAGCTGATCGTCGCTCGGCCGGAGGAGTTTGTAGCCGCCGGGGTTGTCGACGTCCGAGAGCTCCATCCCGATCGGCATCGTCAGACCGACGCGGGCGACGGTGCCGTCGTTGGGGAAGATCCACGGGTAGGCGGTCTCGCCGGGCATGTACCCCCACCAGAACGTGAGCCGATCTTCGAACTCCGCGAACAGTTCGGGCGGGAACTCGCGGTACTCCTGGTAGGCGATGTGGTTGGCCTCGGGCGGCGAGAGGTGGTCGGAGACGCTCCGGCCGGGCCCCGTGAACTGGTCGAGGGCCTCCAGCGTGATCCGACGCTGTGGGCCGTCGGCGAGGACGACGTACTGCGCCTCTAGCTGGTCGCCGTCCGAGAGCGTCAGCGTGTGGGTCGGTCCCTTCGGGTTCGACGATCGGAGATCCGTCTCGAGGGATTTGACCCCCGTTCCGACCCGCAGGTCGGCACCGGCGTCGTCGGCCCGCTCGTGGAGCCAGTCGTCCATCCGGGCGCGGTGGAAGGTGTAGCCGAACTTCGGATAGCTGGCCTCCATTCCCGTGGTTGTCATTTCGACGGCACTGTTCGGCCCGATGAACTCCGTCGCCTCGAGTTCCTGGTGGACGACCTCGTCGGGTATCTCCCGGTAGTCGAAGTCCATGATGTCGATCCAGTAGTCGAGCATGCCGGCGGCGTCGGTCGAGTCGGGGCCGAGTCCGTCCCGGTCCTCCCGGGGGACGCCCTGCTCGAACAGGACCGTCTCGGCACCGTGTGCCGCGGCCCGTTCGGCCGCGGAGGACCCGGCGGGGCCGCCACCGACGATCGCGACGTCAACGCGTTCCATACGCCGTGGAGACTCAACGAGCCATTATTAAATTGTCTCAACGGCCCGAGCGTCTCCGGGGGTGTCGTCGATCGTCGCCGCGGGACGAACGCTTTTGATCGCACCGTGCGAGAGCACGAACATGACCGCCGACGAGAGCGAACGCGACGAATCGATCGATCCGGGGAGTGCAGACGTCCTCGTCCTCCGGAAGGGGACTCACGGGACGCCGGTCGAACGGTACGCCGAGGCGTTGCGCGATCGCCTCCCTGACCTGACCGTCGGCCTCGCGCGCACGCCGGGCGAGGAACGCGAGGCGATCGAGACCGCGTCGTTCGTCACTGGGATGACCCTCGACGAGGACCTGCTCGCGGCCGCCGACAATCTGGACGTCTTCGCGTGTGCGTACGCGGGGACGGGCCACCTCCCGCTCGACGGCCTCGCGGATCGCGGCGTCGCAGTTACCAACGCCTCGGGCGTTCACGGGCCGAACATCGGGGAACACGTCCTGGGTGCGATCCTTCACTTCACCCGCCGGTTCCACGTGGCCGAGCGCCGCCAGCGCCGCCGGGAGTGGCGCCATTACCAGGCCCACGAGTTGCAGGGGTCGACCGTCACGATCGTCGGCCTCGGCGCGATCGGACGGGCCGTCTGCGATCGCCTCGACCCGTTCGGGGTGGACACGATCGGCGTGCGCTACTCGCCAGAGAAAGGCGGGCCGACGGACGACGTGATCGGGTTCGACGAGGAGGCGTTTCACGCAGCGCTCGCCCGGACCGACTACCTCGTGCTCGCCTGCCCGCTCACGGAGACGACCCGCGGGCTGATCGATCGGGCCGCCTTCCAGACGCTCGATCCGAACGCCGTCCTCGTCAACATCGCCCGCGGGCCGGTCGTCGAGACGGACGCTCTCGTCGACGCGCTCCGCTCGAACTGGATCCGCGGCGCCTCGCTCGACGTGACCGATCCCGAACCGCTCCCCGAAGAGCACCCGCTGTGGAACTTCGGGAACGTCCAGATTACGCCCCACAACGCGGGTCACACGCCGAAGTACTACGATCGACTGGCCGACATCGTCGCCACGAACGCCCGGCGGTTCACGGAAGAGGGATCGGACGCCGACCTCGAGAACCAGGTGCTGCCGTAGCTACTTCCCCGATTCGATCGCCCTGGCGTCCAGTCCGATCGATCGGGCGTCCGTCACTCGCTTCGCTTCGGAATGTCCTTGTCTTCGTATCCGGCCGCCCGGAAGAAGCGCCGCTCGATGATCCTGGCGGCAATGTCGATGAGGTCGTCGCCCTCCTCCGAGACGTCGGCGAAGAGTCCGAGCGGGATCTGTGCGGCCGCCATATCCTCGTGGCCGCCGGCGGAGCCGACGTCGCCGAACACCTCCTCTAAGAGGTCGGCGAGGTCGACCCGCGAGTCCGTCGATCGGGCGCTGGCGTGGATCTCGTTGCCGGTGATGCCGAAGACGAGGACCGTCTGGACGCCCTCGAGGTTCAGCAGGTAGTCGGCCGCCTGGGGGAGCGTGTCCCGTTCGGTGCTCCGGCCGACGGTGGCGACGAGGTACGCCGATTGGACGGTGCGTGTCTGGATGGCGCTCGCGATCGCGTCGACGGTGATCTCCGAGAGCGGCGGGTCGTTCATCTCCTTGAGGAGGTTGAGGTCGACGAACGGGTGGAGGTACAGCGCCGCCTCGTACTCCTTTTCGGTGACGTTCCGGAGGAAGTCGAGGGTCTCGCGGCGAATGGCGAACAGCAACGCCGTCGCGAGGTCGGCGTCGAGCGGCAGGTCGAGCGCCCGATGGTACTCGACGATGATCGTCGTGGTGCTGCTGTACTCCTCGCGCACGTCGACGAAATCCGCCGGCGGTTCGTCGCCGGGATGGTGGTCGATCACGATGTCGACGTCTGTTCCGGGATCGAGGCTGTTGTTTCGCCCGGGGATCGAACAGTCGACGAGCGCGATGCGATCGTAGTCCGCGACCGCGTCGCTACAGTACTGGAGGTCGATGTCGAGCAGGTTCACGAACACCCGGTTCTGCGGGTGGGTCACTTCGCCGCCGTAGAAGAACTCGACGTCCCAGACGCTGGCGTACTCGGCGACGCGTTTCAGCGCCAGCGCGCTCGCGAGGCAGTCCGGGTCCGGGTTGTCGTGGCAGACGATCGCCAGCGAGTCCGTCCCGTCTAGCAGTTCGACGAGTCGATCGGCCCGCGATCGTTCGACTGACTCCGGTCCGATCGTCTCGTCGTCTGCCGGGTCGGAATCGACGGGGTCGGATTCTGTACCGGTGGTCGGCTGGTTATCGTTGGACATGGGAACTCGATCCGTCGATGACCTGGGCGAGTCGATACCGGCGTCGCCGCGACGTCGATGAGGCCCGGGTCGACGAAGAGTCAGTACCGTGTCGATCACCTGTTGTGACGACCCGGGCCCGAATAAGTGCGCTGCTTGAATGCGACCCGTGCTGGTCGCCACGAGCGGCGTGGGAAGAACGGTGGGTCGTCCGCGGGTCGTCGTGTGATCGATCCGACGGCTGCCGTCGAACGCGTCGGCCTACCGGACGGAATCTCCGGTGACGGACTCCGGCCGTGACGTGTCGTCACCGGTTCCCTCGATCGGATCCAGTCGGGCGAGCAGTTCCGCGCCCGGGTCGCGCATGGCGACGGTATTCGCGTCGGCGTCGAAGTCGACGGCGCCGACGTCCGCCAGTTTCGGCACGTGGACGTGCCGGAGCGAGATGAGAACGCGCCGCTGGGACCCCAGGAGCGCGTCGCCCCACTCGGCGATCGGGTCGCGCTCGTCCGATCGCTCGGCGAGCGACACGCGATCCGCGAGTTCGTCGAGCGAAACCGGTCGCTCGGTCCCTTCGAGCGCGCGAAGGACGGCCCGGCGGCGCGGATCCGCGAGCGCGTCGAACGACGCGTCCGTTTCGTCGGACGACGGGAGAGACGGGGTCGACAGGGATTCGGGGTCGGAGACGAGTGGGATCATTACCCGTCGTTGGAACGGACGGTATATGGGCCCGCCGCCAAATCGTACAGGGTCCGCTCGGCTCTAGAGGTAGCCGTTCTCCAGCAGGAGTTCGCCGTTCAGCACGCTCGCCCCCGCAGCGCCGCGGATCGTGTTGTGGGCGAGGCAGTTGTACTGGAGGCCGAACGTGGACTCTCGCAGGCCGCCGGCGGCGATGGCCATGCCGTCGCCGAGCGTGCGGTCCATCCGGGGCTGGGGCCGATCGGGTTCGTCGAAGACGTGGATGAGCGGGTCGGGCGAGGAGGGAAGGTCGAGCGACGGGTACTCCCGCATCGCGTCGGCGGCCGCGTCTGCCGTGAGGGCCTCTGCGGTCTCGACCCAGACGTTCTCGAGGTGGCCGTCGATCGTCGGGATGCGGTTACAGGAGGCGGCGACCTCGACGCCGTCGTGGGTCAGCGAGGCGCCGTCGAACTCGCCGAGCAGTTTTCGCGACTCGGTCTCGAGTTTGTCCTCCTCGCCGCCGATGTGGGGGAGGGCGTTGTCGATGATCTCCATCGAGGTGACGCCGTCGTAGCCGGCGCCGGAGACGGCCTGCAGGGTCGCGACGTGGACCTTCTCGAGGCCGTACTCCGCGAGGGCCGCGAGGGTGGGGACGAAGGTAATCGTCGAGCAGTTGGGGTTCTTGACCATCGCACCGTCCCAGCCGCGCTCGTCGCGCTGGACCTCGAGCAGATCGATGTGTTCGGCGTTGACCTCCGGGATCACGAGGGGGACGTCGTCGGCCATGCGCGCGTTCGAGGAGTTCGACGACATGACGTAGCCCGCCTCACAGAACGCCGGTTCGACGTCCGCGCCGACGCTCGAGGGGAGCGACGAGAACAGCAGGTCGACGTCGTCGGGGACCTCGTCGGGATCGGTCGCGGAGACGGTCATCTCCGCGACGTCCGCGGGGATCGGGCTGTCGACGCGCCACTTGGCCGCTTGCCGATACGTCTTGCCGGCACTCGACTCGCTCGCGGTCAGGGCAGCGACCTCGAACTCCGGATGGGGATCGAGAAGCTGAATCAGTCGCTGTCCGACGGCACCGGTTGCACCGAGTACGCCTACTCGTACTGCCATTTTCCGTCCATCAGGTGCGTGTCCGCAAAACCGTTTGGGTTTCGGTCTCGCACCCCATTTGCGATCGGCTGACAGGTTCGATCGGTCGGCCGCGCCCGCGGTGTCGTGCGCAAGCGTGGGCCCGCATAGAAGCTATTAAGAAACCGGAGCGGTTGGTATCGACCGATGTACCACCAGCAGGACCGACTCGCGGACGTCGGGCTGGCCCGGCCCGGGTCGGCCGCGCGCGAGGCGACAGGCACCGTCGAGCAACCGACCACCGATCGCACGGAGTGGTCCCGATGACGGATACGGGATCGGCCGCGGACTCGAACGACCTCGACCTGTTCGCGACGCCGTTCAACATCGGGGCGACGATCCTCACCGCCGTGTCGCTCCTGCTCGCGCTCGCGTTCTTCTGGGCCGGGTTCCAGGGAGGGAATCTCCTGTTCGCCGGGCCGCAACTGTCGCTACTGACGGGGACTGTCGGCGCGACGATCTGTGCCGGCATCGCCGTCATCGCGTGGGTCGCGGCGGTCTACATGGAGCCCGGCTTCGACAAGTAGCGCGGCTCCGGTACCGACCCGTAACGCGCTCGATTCCTGTTTCTCCTGTAACCGCGCAGCATCGATCTCAGCAGATAGCTGGCGCTGGCGAGCCTCGATCTGGAGGACGAAAATTCCGACTTACGCCGTCGCTTCGACGCCTTTCTTCCGCGTAACGTAGCCCGCGATCCGGTTTCGAACGCCCTTGGACTCGACGTTGGTGAGTTTCTCGACGCTGTCTTTGTTCTGCTCGAAGTCGGTCGTGAACGCGTCCGGGTACCGCTCCAGGAGGAGGTTCCCGGTCTTCTTGACGTATGCCGGTTTGATGGCCATACCGGAGGTTCCGTCTAGAGACTCTTATAACGCACCATTTCGGCTGATGGTTGGCGGCGGATTACTCTCGATCGTCCGATCGAGTCACGCCGAGCGCGGCTGCAATCTGTCCCGCAAAGCCCGCCTCGACGACGACCGTGACGAGGATGACGAGAAAGACCGTGCCGAGCAGGACGTCCGCGCCGGCCGGATCCGTCGGAGGTGAACCCGTCCGGAGACGGATGGCGAACAGAGTCGCGACCGACGCGGGGATGATTCCACGGGGCCCGACGAAACTGAGGAACAGCCGTTCGCGGCTCGAGAATCCGCCGCCGGCCGTAGAGGCGAAGACGACCAGCGGGCGGAGCACGATCGTCAACACGGCGACGACCGCGAGGCCGGAAACGCCGAGCGCGACCAGTTCCGAGAACTCGAGCAACGCCGCGAGCGCGATGAACACGAACGAGAGGACGAGCAGGGTCACGTCCCGTTTGAATTGCAGGATACTCTCCCGGTGGGGGAGATCGAGGTTCCCGAGCACGAATCCCGCAGTGGCGGCGGCCGCGATGCCGGCTTCCGAGAACACCGAATCCGCGATGGCGAACGCGACGACGGCGGCAGCCAGCGTCAGGAGCCGTGCCGTCTGCGGCGACGCTTCTGCCGGAAGGTCGACCCGCGTGAGGAGCACCCAGACGACGGCCGCGATCACGAGGCCGGTGGCGATTCCCATCCCGAGCCGTTCCGCGAACAGGACGACGTATCCCCGCGGCGCGAGTTCGCGGGCCGTCATCGCCTTGAAGAGGACGATCGCGAGGATCGCGGCGGTGACGTCGTTGACGATCCCCTCCGTCTCGAGGGTCGTCGCGACCGCCTCGCGGACGGGAACGACCGCGAGGATCGGCGTGATCACCGTCGGACCGGTCGCGACGAGGAGCGCGGCGACGAGAAGCGAAATGTCCCAGCTGGGTCCGAGGAGGAATCGAACGGTCAGGGCGGTTCCGACGAACGTCGTGGCCGCACCGACGGTTATCAACCACCAGACTGCCCGCGGCGCGTCGCTGACGGTCTCGAAGTCGAGTCGGAACGACCCCTCGAAGACGATGATGGCGACGCTCACGCCGACGATGGTCGAGAGCGCCGCCCCGAAGGTGTCGGTAGTGATGATCCCGAGTCCCTCGGGGCCGACCGTGACGCCAGCCGCGATGAGAAACAGCACGCTGGGGACGCGATACTTCGCGGCGAGAAACTGTGCGCCGACGCCGAGTCCGACGACGGCCGCGACGAGCGCGACGAGGTCGAGGTCGACGTGAATGGACACCGGTTCACCGACCTCCGCCGTCGCGACTCACGACGTGATACTTGCTGGAGAAATCGACGACCCGTCGAGGCTGGCCGGAGTTCGGGACCGACATGCGCCGGTGTACCACATCCGTCGACAAAACCCTCGTCCCGTCGCGGAACAGTAGCGGCGTCGGGTCGTACAGTAGAGCGATCGAGAAACGGTAGCAGTCGGCGATAGCTCTGGAACAGGGATATTAAACCATTCGACTTATTAGATTAATCAATTGCCGTTAGTTTTAAAATACAATAGCGAGGAGTCCGTACCGATGGCACTACATTTCAGAGAAGCAACTCGTGTGTACCGGAAGACGTTACCGTTCGTCTTCCTCCAGTTCGCGATCGGCGTGGCGTTCGCACTGATCGGCGTGATCTACCTCAGCCTCGTCCTGTGGCTGGGGCTCAGGTTCCTCGCGGGCAACGGTGGAGCCAGTCTGCTCGTCGTCGCGCTCGTGATGCTAATCGGTCTCGTCACGTTCGCGGGAATCTGGCGGCTGATACACAGGTACTTCCTGTATCTCGTCAAGACGGGCCACGTCGCCGTCATCGCCCACGTCGTCGAGGAGGGTGAGCCACCGGACAACCAGATCACGTACGGGGTCGAACAGGTCAAGGAGTACTTCGTCTCCGCGAGTGCGCTGTGGGGGGTTAGCGAGGTGATCGACGCGGTGCTCAAGCAGTTCAACCGCGCGGTCGCGCGACTGAAACGGATGATCCCGGTCCCCATTCCGTCGAACCTGGAGCGCCTGCTCGAGATCCTCCAGAAGTCGGTCGTGTTGGCAGTCCGGTACCTCGACAACGCGATCATCGCGTACATGTTCGTCGACCGGAACGAGAACCGCTGGCAGTCGGCCCGCGAGGGACTCGTCCTCTACGCGAAGACCTGGAAGATGGTGCTCGGATCGACCCTGCTGATCGTCGTCGGGATGTACGTCACGTCGTTCGTTCTCCTGTCCCTGCTGGCCCCGGTCGCGGTCGTGCTCGACTTCCTCCCGACCGCGTTCGAGGCGATGTCGTGGGTACTGGTCGGCGGTATCGTCGCCGTGGTCCACACCGGACTCGTCAAACCGTGGGTCAAGACCGTCGTGATCACGACGTTCCTCATCGAACAGCGCGACGAGTTCGCGGACGAGGAGACCGAGGAGTGGATCGCGGACCGCTCCGATCGGTTCGACGAGGTCGTCGAGAAGGCCGAGAACGACGAACCGCTCGCCGAGGAGCAGGAAAAACCCGGCGACGCCCCCGAGATCACGGCGTCGTAGATCGCAAGCGTTGCCACGGGCACCGCCGATCGGGGAGCGTCACCAGGTCGAGTGGCCCCGTACGCGCTCGATCGCTTCGCGCTCCCGCGGCCCGCCCGCGCGCTCGACGATCGATGCACAGTGATCGAGTCGATCTCGCAGCCGATCCTCGTCGTACTCCGCGACCCCGAGTCGCGACGCGGCGACGGTGGCTTCGACGACCGCGCCCAGACCCCGATCGATCGTCGGCACCGTCTCGGTCTCGATCGCGCTCTCCACGGGGTCGAGTGACCACTCCTCCCACTCCGTCTCGCCCTCGGTGCCCGAATCGACCTGTTCGACCCGGACGCGGACCCACGCGCCCGCGGAATCGAGGATCGGCTCCTCGAGTTCGTAGATCGAGAGCGCGGCGTCGGCGAAGTCGACGGGATCGCGGGTAAACTGCACGTAGGCTTCGCCCTGCCGGTGGAGGTTCCGGCGCGTCCGGGTGTTGCCCCACGTCCGGGCGGTGACGGGATCGCCGGCGAACAGTCCGAGCGCGGCGGCGTTCCACAGTCCGTTCGGCCCGAGCGTCGTCACGACGGTCTCGGTGACGCCGGTGAGCGTGACGGGCCACGCGATGCTGTCGGTCCCGCCGTCGGGGTCGTCGTCGAAATCGGTCCGATCGCCAGCCACAGCGTCGTCGCTCATATCTCGACGGCTTCGTGCTCGAGGGCGATGAAAAGCCCGGCCGCGGTCAGGTCCGCGGTCGTGCCAGGGTTGACGCCCCGGTCGACGAGTTCGTCGGCGAAGGTTTCGACGGCCGCGCGATCGGTCTCGAGGGCGTCTCGATCGACCAGTTCTGCGGCCCGCTCGGTCACCTCGGCCGCGACCGCCTCGCCGTGGCGTTTGACGACGAGGGTGTCGGGACGCTCGGCGAGCAGGGAGAGGAAGACGGTCGCGGCCCGATCGGTGGGCGGGCCGTCGGCCGCGGCGAGGCGCTCCGCGGCGGTGAACGATCGCTCGAAGCCGCGGATCCACTCGCGAGCGACGTCGTCCCCGGGGACGCTGCGATCCATCACGTCGAGCAGCGTCAGGCCGCGATCCTCGAGCGCAGGGATAGCGTCCGCGCCGCGGCGGACGTCGAGCGGTTCCATGTCCTCTGGCGGGTCGCCAACGAAGACGTCGACGTGTTCGAACGCGCGGTAGAAGGCGGCGGCGTCGGCGACGGTCGTCCCCTCGACGACGGACTCTGCGACTGGCTGGGACAGGTCGTCGCGAGCGGCCCGGACCAGCGGGATAACCAGGAGCAGTGCCCCGAACTGGCTGTTCTCTCCGTGCGTGGCCATTCCCTCGATCGCGCGCTCGAATGCCGGCCCGACGGCCGCGCCGTTCGCGGCGAGGTCGAGTCCCTCGCGAGCGCCGACCGCTCCGGCCAGGAAGTGCTCGAACCGGAGGTCGTCGAGGTCCCGGTGCCGATCGACGTTCCCGGGTTTCGGGGTGCCCGCGACCTCGAGCAAGAGCGCGAGTTCCGCGTTGTCGGCGGGGTCGTCCATGCGATCCAGTGCGTCCGCCCGGGCAATAGGCGTGGCTGTTTCCACGGCGGGCCGCCCCCGCGGCGACTCACCGCGGCTGCGCTCCCTGTGAGCGTCCGGTCTCGAGGTGTCGATCGACCGCCTCGTGGACCCGCTCGAGCATGACCGGGTTGTCGCTGGGCCGGCCGACGCTGACGGCGTCGGCCCCGTACGCGACGTACTCGCGGACGGTTTCGTCGTCGCGGACGCCGTTGTTGGCGATCACGTACAGATCGCTCGCGTCGACGACGTCGGCGATCACCGACTCGGTGTCCATCGCGTCGACGTGGACGAACGACGCTCCCGCAGAGTCGATCGTCCGTGCGAGGTCGGGCAGGTCGACACCGGGGACCTCCGCGCGGACCTTGACGCCGACCGTCGCGCCGGTGTCGCTCGCCCGCTCGACGTAGCGCCGGAGCCGATCGGCGTCCCGCAAGAGGCTCTCCCCACAGCCGACGGCACAGAGTTCGTCCTGTCGGCAGTGGGCGTTGATCTCGAGGAGGGCGTCGCGATCGCGACAGACCCTCGCGGCCTCGACCACGGGGCCGGGGGTCGTACTCCGGACGTTGAACGCCGGCTGGATCGGGACGTCCGCGAGGGCGGCGAGCTGGCGATCGATAAACGCGAGCGGATCGGGCGGCAGGAACTCGGTTCGATCGCGGGCGACGAGCTCCCGCGCCGCCGCTCTCGCGTCCGCGTCGAGGGCGATGCCGCCGAGGAACGCGGCACCGGCGTAGTCGGCCCCCGCGCGCGCCCAGTCGGCGTCGGCCTCCCCGCTGAGACTCGCGAGGGCGAGCGGTGGCGAGAACATCAGCGTACTATTTCGATCGCCTGGTCGATCGCCCTGACGACCCGTGCGGCGTCCTCGCGGGAATCGATCCGGATGTCGGTCCGGATCGTCGGCCGATCGAACGCGACGTCGTCGTTCTCGTCCACGATGAACGCGTCGGCGAAGGGGTAGGCGGTCGCCAGCCCCGCCGTGCTCGGCTCCGCGTTGACGGCCTCCATGAGGTCGCCGGCCGGCCCCGAGAAGGCCTCGTCGCCGAGGAACGGCGAGACGGCGACGACCGTCGTCTGGCTCAGGGCGTCGGCGACGCCCGGAAGCGAGAGCATCGGGCCGATGCTCGTGACTGGGTTCGACGGGCCGATGACGACCGTCTCGTCCAGCGCGTCGAGCACGCCGGGTGCGGGCTCGGCGTTCGACGAGCCGCGGAACTCGACGTTCTCGACGGCCGGCTCGCCCCCGTGGCCGACCCAGTACTCCTGGAAGTGCATCATGCCCCGATCCGTGTGGACCAGGCTGGCGACGGGGTCGTCGCTCATCGGGAGCAGGTCGATCGTCAGCCCGAACCCGTCGGCGAGTCGCTGGGTGGCCTCGCTCAGCGTGTGCCCCTGGTCGAGGAGGCTCGTCCGGGTGATGTGGACCGCTCGATCGCGGTCGCCGATCGTCATGAATTCGGCGATCCCCGAAAACCGCCGCCAGTTGGCGAGGTCCCGGCTCGCAGTCTGTTCGTCCTCGGGGAGATACTGGGGGCCGTCCGGAAGGTCCATCGCGGACGCGATGTCCATCAGCGCCGAGTTGGTCCGGTGGGTGTCGCCCGCGATTCCCCACCAGGTCTCGCGATCGAGGATGCCACCGCCCTGGAAGAGCAGCGTGTCGACGTCCGGCGATACGAAGAGGCCGCCGAGTTCGATGTCGTCGCCCGTGTTGGCGACGACGGTGGTCTCCTCCGGCGAGAACGCGGCTGCAGCACCGTCCAGCAGCTTCGGCGTCCCGGTGCCCCCGGAGAGGAAGGTAACCATATCTCACACTCTCGCACGTGGGTACTTAATCACTTGCGGCCACTGGCCAGTCGCTCCGCGCCGTCGGCCACGGCGGGCCGCGTACCTGACCGAACTACCGGTTCCAGGGGGCCTCGTCGGGATCGATCAGCCGCTCGCCGCGATCGAGCGCCGCGATCCGCGCTCGCTCCGCGTCGGTCAGGTCGATTTCGAGCGCGTCGTAGTTCTCGCGAACGTGCTCGCCGGACCCCTTCGGAATCGGGACGACGCCGTCGCGACCGTAGTGCCACGCCAGCGCGACCTGGACCGGCGTCGCGTCGTGGGTCGCCGCGATCTCCTGGAGCACGTCGATCTCGGCCACGTCGCCCCTCGCGATCGGACAGTACGCGACCGTCTGAACGTCGCGGTCCTGCGAGAACGAGACGAGGTCGTCCTGCTGGAGCCGCGGGTGGAGTTCGACCTGGTTGGCGAGTATCGGCGACTCGAGGATCTCCATCGCCTCCTCGAGCAACTCGATCGTGAAGTTGCTCACCCCGACGTGGCGGGTCCACCCGCGGTCGCGAACCTCGTCGAACGCCGGCAGGGTTTCCTCGGGGTCGTACGCTCCCGTCGGCCAGTGCACGTACAGCAGGTCGACGACGTCGACGCCGAGCCGATCGAGGCTCGCCGCGGTCGACTCGATCACGTCCTCCGGTGCGAGATTCGACGGGTGAACTTTCGTCGCGAGGAAGACTTCCTCGCGATCGACGTCGGCGCGATCGATCGCGCGGCCGACCGCGCGTTCGTTGTCGTACATCTGGGCCGTGTCGACGTGTCGGTAGCCGGTTTCGAGCGCCGTGTGGACGGCCTCGGTGCAGGACTCGCCCTCGTGGCCGGACGTGCCGAACCCCGGCTGTGGAAGCTCCGTCGCGGTCATCGGTGGTCCTTCGTACCCGCCGTCCTCCCCGGTGTGGGAAGCGGCAAAACGGGACCGGGGCGCGATTCCGCTGGCGAGCGACGCGTCCCGGTCCGCCGATCACTGCCGATCGCCGATCCAGTCGGCGAAACTCCCGTCGAGCAGCGTCGTCGACTGCGTTTCGACGTACCGGCGCTGCATCGTCGTGATCGCGTCGGCGAGGTCGGCCCCGTCGTCGATCGCCTCGCGCACCTGCTCGCGCTTCCACGACGCGGGGGTCACGTTCTGGCGGACCCGCCGTCGCAGGGGATAGAGGTACTTCGCGGCCTCTTCCTCGCTCAGCCCGCGGTTGGTCAGGCCGTCCTCGGCGTGGGCCAGGAGGTCCTCGTAGAGCGCGAGTCGATCTGTCGTCTCCTTCCCGTCGTTGGTGATCCAGTCGATGTCGGCGTCCAGTCCGTCCCGCATCGCGGCGTAGAAGTTCTCGCGGGCGATCTGCCAGTCGAGTTCGAGGACCGGGTGCTCGAGGCGGGTGAGACTTTCCACGAGGCCCGCGAAGGCCGCGAGGAAGGCGACGCTGTCCCGGACGGTCGGCTGGGCGGGGATCGGGCGGAACTCGATGCGGGCGTTCGCGGCCGATCGGGTCGGGCCGCCGAAGACGGGCCGGACCCACCGCCAGTAGGTGCCGTGCTTGCGCCGGAAGTGTGGAAACCGATCGTCGAAGCGCTCGCCGGCCTCGACGGGCATCGGGACGATCGTGTCGTCGGTCGCGATCCGATCGAGCGCGTCGTCGACGCTCCCGAGGTCGTGCGGGAACCGCACCTTTCCCTCCCCCGTGGTGGGGTCGTTGAGCACCGTCTCGAAGACGCTGATGCGGTGTTCCGACCACCCGTCCCGGAGGACGTCCTCGGCCGTCGCGTCCGCGTCGTAGCAGTCCGGCGGGAAGAACGGGGAGTTGACCCCGAGCGCGAGCAGGGGACCCGCGATCCGCAGGGCGTAGTTGAAGTAGTCCGGCAGGTCGGTCGCGTGGGGCACCTGGTAGTGGGGCTGGATCGACGTGATCAGACTTTCGGGCATGACGGTGTCGGCCTCGAGCGAAACGTGGGGGGCCTCGATGCGCATCCCCGCCGCCTCGGCCCGATCGGTGTTGGCCATCGCGTGGTACCGCGCCGACCCGCTCATGTTGGTCGCGACGCGGATCGATCGCTCGGTGCCGTCCGCGGCGATCGTGGTCCGTTCGACGCTGTCGGTGAGGTAGGTCGTCGCGTCCTCCCCCTCGGGCGGGATCGTCCACAGTCCGTCGCTGACCAGTCGCATTCGCTCGGAACTCGTCACGTCGAGCGCCGTCTGCAGCCGCGCTTTCACCTCCGACTCCTGTGCGGCCAGTCCGTGGGCGTTCAGCGGCTGGGGACTGGTCGTCATCTCCGCGTTGTGGAGACCGAGTTCCTTCTCGAACCCGATGAGTTCGAGCAGCCGTCGCGGGACCCGCCGGAGCGCACAGTCGTCGGACTTGACGGCGTAGAACTCGTACTCGAGGCCGACGATCGCCTGCGGGTTGTCGAACACCCCGTCCTCGATGGCGTCCCTGATCACGTCGGCGTCCTCGTGGGCAGACTCGCGGAACTCGTCGGCGTCGACCGCGAGCACGTCTGCGACCCGCGACGCGAGGTCGTCTCCTGACATATCCCCGACTGCGTGTTCGACCGTCTTTAAAGCACCCCGTCCTCGATCAGGGCGTCCGGACGGTGAATCACAGAACGGTTTTACTCCCGCCGGCGATACACTCCCCCGATGGAGTTCGCCACGTTCGCCGACCGGGCCGCCGCGATCGAAGCCGAAGCCGCCGACCTCGAGATCGTCGACCACGTGACCGCGTTGCTCGCGGACGCGACCGACGACCTGGAGATCGTCGCCCGCTTCGTCCAGGGACGGGTGGTCCCGGCGTGGGAGTCGACGACGCTCGACATCGGCCCGAACACGTGTTACGAGGCGATCGCGCGCGCGGCCGGGACGAACGTGGACGCCGACGACGTCGAGGATCGCCTCGCGGACCTGGGCGAGATCGGCGACGTGGCGGCGAGTTACGAGTTCGGCGGCCAGCAGGGGCTGGGTGCGTTCACCGGCGGCGGAGGGGCCGGAGCGAACGGGGCCGGCGGCGACCTCACGGTCCGGGAGGTCCACGAGACGCTCACCGACCTCGCCGCCGCCGAGGGGGACGGCAGTCAGGATCGGAAGGTCGACCTCCTCTTCGGGCTGTTCAACCGCTGTTCGAGCGAAGAGGCGCGCTATCTCGCCCGACTCGTCCTCTCGGAGATGCGCATCGGCGTCGGCGAGGGATCGGTCCGGGACGCGATCGCCGCCGCGTTCGACGTCCCGGTCGATCGGGTCGAACGCGCCCTGCAGGTCTCGAACGACTACGGCGAGGTCGCCCGGACCGCCCGCGACGAGGGGGTATCGGGCCTCGACGCGATGGACCTCGCGATCGGCCGCCCCGTCCAGGCGATGCTCGCCCAGGCCGGCACGGTGACCGACGCACTCGAAGACTGGGGGGAAGCCGCGGTCGAGTGGAAGTACGACGGCGCTCGAATACAATTGCATCACGATCCCGGCGGGGAGGAAACCGGGAGCATGGACTCGGCCGTCGAAACGCGCGTCTTCTCGCGGAACATGGAGGAGGTCACCGACGCGCTCCCCGAGGTCGTCGAGTTCGCGGCCGACCACCTCGATCGCCCCGTCATCCTCGACGGCGAGGTCGTCGCCGTCGACGACGGGGGGTCCCCGCTGCCGTTCCAGGAGGTGCTCAAGCGGTTCCGGCGCAAACACGACGTCGCGAAGGCCCGCGAGGAGGTGTCCGTCCGGCCGGTGTTCTTCGACTGCCTGCACACGGGCGGAGACGACATGCTCGACAAACCGCTGACGACGCGCCACGAGCGACTCGAACGCGTCCTCGCCGACGACCCGGATCAGGATCCCGAAGCGGTGCCCGGACTCTCCCTTCTCTGGCGCACCGACGACCCCGACGCGATCGAGTCGATCGACGCCGACGCGCTCGAGGCGGGTCACGAGGGGATCATGCTCAAGAATCCCGACTCGACGTACTCGCCGGGCCGGCGCGGGAAGAACTGGCGCAAGCGCAAGCCCGACGTCGAGACGCTCGACTGCGTCGTCACCGGCGCGGAGTGGGGCGAAGGGCGACGGGCCACCTTCCTCGGAACGTTCGAACTTTCGGTGTGGAACGGTGACGACCTGGAGACGATCGGCAAGGTCGCGACCGGCATCACCGACGAGAAACTGGACGAACTGACGGCCCTGCTCGAACCCCACATCGCCGCCGAGGACGGGCAGGACGTCGACCTCGAACCCGCGATCGTCTTCGAGGTGGGCTACGAGGAGATCCAGTCCTCGCCGACCTACTCGTCGAGCTATGCTCTCCGGTTCCCGCGCTTCCTGGGGGTGCGCCACGACAAGGATCCCGAAGACGCGGAGACGATCGATCGCCTCGAACGCCTCCGGGAGTAGCGATCGGCGGCACTGCAACGGCGGTTCCGCGATCGGCGGGCACCACAGACACCGGAACGCCGAGCGCCGCGGTCACTCCTCCATCTTGGCGGCCATGTGTTCGAAGACGGCCACGTGTTCCTCGTGCGGACTGAACAGGACGAATTCCGCGTCGTCGTCGACCCAGAGCGTGTGCCCCGGCGGCCAGTAGACGAGATCGCCGCCCTCGTCTACTTCCCGTGTTCCGTCGGCGTACTGGACGGTGATCGACCCTTCGATCACGTACCCCCAGTGTGGGCACTGACACGAATCTTCGTGAAGGCCCTCCAGCAGGGGCGTAAGGTCAGTTCCCGCGCTCACCTGGAAGTGTTCGGCGGCCAACTCGCCGTATTCGGTCGTCGAACCGAACCCGGTCTGGTGCTGGACCACCGCGTCCGGCGTTTCCATGACGACTGTGAGGTCTTCTTTGGACTGGTGCATTGGATTTCAACTCGATTTCGGCGCGTTGCGCTACGAGAGCGGGGTGCATGTAGGCATCCCGTGCAGAAGTTCCGGTCACTGACTGCCGTGCAGGCGACGACCGACGGTCACCGAGTGCGCGTGCGAGCCGTCAGTCGTGGGTCGGACCTCGCGCGGGTCGGACCGTGCTCGACGCCGATCGGGCGAGCCCACCGACCACATGTAAGCACCCTTAAGAGCCACGGGAAACAGGATCTTCGTATGCAACCGCGCGACCTGTCCGATCACGTCGCCTACGAGGCGGGACGCGGCATCGAGGAGGTCGCCCGCGAACTCGACCGGGACCCCTCCGAATTCGTCAAACTCGCCTCGAACGAGAACCCACACGGCCCCTCGCCGGCGGCCGCAGTGGCGATCAGCGACGCCGCCGGGACGGTAAACTCGTACCCGAAGGCCGCCCACGCCGACCTTACCGCCGCCGTCGCCGATCGCTGGGGCGTCGCCGACGCCCAGGTCTGGCTGGCCAACGGCGGCGACGGCGCGATCGACTACCTCCACCGGGCGACCCTCGATCCGGGCGACGACGTGCTCGTCCCCGAACCGGGCTTTGCCTACTACGGGATGAGCGCCCGATTCCACCACGGCGGCGTCCGCGAGTACAGCCTCTCGAAGAACGACGAGTTCACACAGGACGCCGGAACGGTTCTCGAGAGCTACGACGGCGAGCGCGTCGTCTGGCTCACCAGCCCGCACAACCCGACGGGATCGACGATCGATCTCGAGGAGATCGACCGACTGGCCGACGAAACCGCCGACGAAACGCTGATCGTCGTCGACGAGGCCTACGGCGAGTTCGCCGACGTCGACAGCGCCGTGTCGCTGATCGAGGGCCGGAACGGGTTCGCCGCCCGCGACGACGTCGCCGTCCTGCGCACGTTCTCGAAGGCCTACGGGCTGGCGGGCGTCCGCCTCGGCTACGCGATCGTTCCCGACGCGTGGAGCGACGCGTACGCCCGCGTGAACACACCCTTTGCCGCGAGCGAACTCGCGTGCCGCGCCGGCCTCGCCGCGATCGACGACGACGAACACGTCGATCGGACCGTCGAGACGACGCTGGCCGCCCGCGAGTACATGCGCGACCACGTCGAGGCCCACGTCTGGGAGAGCGAGGGCAACTTCGTCCTCGTCGACGTCGGCGACGCGTCGGCCGTCGCCGAGGAGATGCAAGCGCGCGGCGTCATCGTCCGGGACTGTACGAGTTTCGGCCTGCCGGGCTGTATCCGGATCACCTGCGGGACCGACGAGGAGACCGATCGCGCCGTCGAGACGCTCAACGCGACCCTCGCGGATCTCGCCGCTGATTCCGGGACGACCGTCGAGTACGATGGAACCGGCGACGCGAACCCGGAGGTGCCAGACACGTGAGAGTCGCCGTCACCGGCACCCCCGGAACGGGGAAGACGACCGCGACGGACCTGCTCGCGTCCCGACTCGATGACGACGACGCGCTCCCGGACCTCGAGGTGATCCACCTCAACGAGGTCCTCGATCGCGAGGGGCTCTACACCGAGATCGACGCCGATCGCGACAGCAAGGTCGCCGACCTCGACGCGCTCGCCGACTGGCTCGACGGGCGCGACGACGCGGTGATCGACTCCCACCTCGCCCATCACTTCGCGGCCGATCGGGTCGTCGTCCTGCGCTGTCGCCCCGACGTGCTCGAGGAGCGCTTGCGAGATCGCGGCGAGAGCGGGGCCAAGGCCCGCGAGAACGCCGAAAGCGAGGCCCTGGACGTAATTCTCGCCGAGGCCGTCGAGGAGCACGGCCTCGAGTCTGTCTACGAGATCGATACGACCGATCGCGACCCGGAGACCGTCGCCGACGAACTCGCGGCGGTCGTCGCAGGCGATCGCGAACCGAGCGCCGGGACGGTCGACTTCGTGGGGTATCTCGAATGACGCTCGACAAGTTCCGACCGTACGTCTCGCGGTTCCTGGACCCGTTCGTGAAGGGGTTCGATCGGGTCGGAATGACCCCAGACAGCGTGAGCCTGCTCGCTTTCGGGATGGCGGTGCTGGCCGCGGTGGCGTTCCTCCTCGGGGGTCGCGCGGCCCCGGTCTGGTACGTCGTCGCCGCGACGCTGGTCTTCCTGAACGGCTGGCTCGACATCGTCGACGGCGCGCTCGCGCGGGAACAGGAGGTCGCCTCCGCGGGTGGCGACTTGCTCGATCACGTTCTGGACCGGTACGCGGACATCGTCGTCATCGGTGGGCTGGCGGCGGGCATCGAGGACTACCTGCTCGGCTTTCTGGCCGTCACCGGCGTCGTGATGACCTCGTACCTGGGCACCCAGGCCCAGGCCGTCGGCCTCGACCGGGTGTACGGCGGGCTCGTGGGGCGGGCCGATCGGCTGGCAATCATCGGGATCGTCGGTTTCCTCGCGTATCCGGTCGGCGGCGAGTACGGCGGACTCACGCTGGTCGGCTGGCTGCTGGTCTTCCTCGCAGTCGTCGGTCACCTGACCGCCCTCCAGCGGTTCGCCTACGCCTGGGCGGCGCTGGACTGACTGTGGGTCCAGTCGATCGATCCGGAACGCGCCGCATGGTTTATGACTCGCCGCGATAAAGACTCGTGCATGGTTCAGTGCGAGATGTGTGGCGCCGAGACGTCGTCCCCGAAGACCATCAAAGTCGAAGGTGCCGAGCTGGACGTATGCTCGAACTGCACCGACTTCGGCACCGAGGTGAAACAGCCCTCGTCCTCGAGTACGTCGACGAAGTACTCGACCGGATCGAGCTCGTCGTCCTCGAGTTCGAGCGGGGGTACCGGATCGTCGGGGGGTACCGCGACCGGCTCTTCGAGTTCGGGTGGCTCGCGCCGGCAGGACATGTTCGACGACATGGAGGAACTCGCGACGGATTACGACGAGCGTGTCCGCGACGCCCGCGAAGCGAAGGGGCTCAGCCAGTCCGAACTCGCGAACGAACTCAACGAGAAGGCGAGTCTCATCCGCAAGATCGAACGGAGCGATACGCTCCCGAGCGATCGGGTCCAGTCGAAACTCGAGCGGTTCCTCGACATCGACCTGAGCGCCGAGGGGGCCTCCGGCGGGGATTCCGAGTGGTCGGGCGGCTCCTCGACGGGCAGTTACACGCTGGGCGACGTCGTCAAGCGGAAGGACTGACGGTCGGAACCCGCCGCCGCCGACCGGCTCCCGGAGCGACCCGCGGCCCGACCGCCGCTCGTTGCGCCACCCACACGTCCGGGTGCTGACCGGCCAGACCGGTCGATATCGATCCACTGCGACACGCAAGCTATTTTGGTACTCGGATTCGCGTACACAGTATGTTCGTCCTCGTCAACCTGAAGACGTATCCGTGCGACCCGGTTGCCGTCGCCGAAGCCGTCCGGGACGTCAACGACCGGACAGACGCCCGGCTGGCCGTCGCCCCGCAGGCGGCCCACATCGAACGCGTCGCCGAGACGGGCGCCGAGACGTGGGCCCAGCACGTCGATCCGATCGACTACGGAAGCAACACGGGACACACCCTCGCGGAGTCCGTCGCCGAGGCGGGTGCGGAGGGGACGTTGCTCAACCACTCCGAGCGGCGTCTGAAACTCGCCGACGTGGATGGGGCCGTCCGGGCCGCTCGACGTGCCGACCTGGAGACGATCGTCTGTGCCAACAACCCGGCCCAGATCGGTGCCGCGGCGGCGCTCGGCCCGGACGCCGTCGCCGTCGAACCGCCGGAACTCATCGGGACGGGAACGCCGGTCAGTCAGGCCGATCCCGATATCGTCGAGGACGCCGTCGCGGCCGCAGAGCGCGTCGACGACGACGTGTCGGTGCTCTGCGGAGCCGGGATCAGTACGGGCGAGGACGTCGTCTCGGCCGGCGACCTCGGTGCCGAGGGGGTCCTGCTCGCCAGCGGCGTCGCGAAAGCCGACGACCCGCAGGCAGCGCTCGAGGATCTCGTCGACCCGCTCTGAGACGGACACCTGTGAGTCGTTTCTGTCGCACCTACGAACCGCCGTACGGATACCGCCGGTACACGGTGCCGGCGGACCGTCCGTGCCGTCGGCGTCCGATCGACCGATCGCTTTTCGGTCTCCCCCGCAAACCCACGACCATGAGCCGCGAGCATCCCGTCCCGGTCACGCTCGAGAACCGCCTGATGAGCAACGGCATCTACGTCACGGACGTCACGTGGGACGAGGACGGCGATCCCGACGAATCGAGACCGCCGGACGGGATCGGCCTCTCGCTCGAGTACGAAACCGTCGCCGAGGGAGCGGCCGTCACGACCGACGAAGTGAGCGCCGTGGTCCGGACGCTGCTGTCGATCGCGGAGGAACGCGAGTGGACGCCCGGCCGACTCGAAGTAACCTCGCGGACGACCGACGGGGAGTTGCGGGGCCGCTGGCACGTCGAACGAGCGTGGTTCGAGGGGGTCGGAACCGGTCTCACCGAGATCGAGTTCTCCCGGCGCGTCCTGAATACGAGGAGCAATCGTTCGAATGAAAACTAGATAGTTTAATAATGTCTCGTTCGCTTTTGTTGCGTAGATCACGGTATGACCGGCGAACAGGTCTTCGTTTCACACGCCCCTGCCGACCTCGACCTCGTGCAGGACCTGTTTTCGACGGTCAAGAACTTCCCGTTCGGCGTCCACATCGCCCTGGAGGAGATCGAATCCGGCCGCTCGCGGAAACGGCTGGAGGGGCGACTCGCCAACAGCGACGTCGTCGTCGCCGTGCTGACGGAGCGATCGGCACGGAGCCAGTGGATCAACCAGGAGATCGGCTACGCGCTGGCGAAGGGGATCCCGGTTCTCCCGCTGTACACCGACGAGAGCCAGCGAGGCGGATTCATCAGCGACGTCGAGGGCGTGACGATCGATCGCCAAAACCTCTCGTTTACCATCTTCAATCTGCTCTGTCGGCTCCGGAGCGAACTTGCGCCGCTCGGGGCGCTCTCGGTACCGAACTGGTACATCCGGTTTCCCTGTACGGTCCCCGGCTGTGACCACCCGGTGACGCTGGAACTGGAGCAGGGACAGACGAAGCTCTGGAAACTCCACAAACACGGCCAGCTGCTGACGACCTCCTGTGACGTCTGTGAGTCGACGTACTACTTCGATCCGGCGACGATCGGGTTCGTCCGGCGGGAGGCCGGCGTTCAGCGATCGGACTCCAGGAGTCGGTCGTAAGCGCCCTTGACGAGTTGAAACGCCGATTTGCTGCCGCTCTTCTGGTCCGGGTGGGCCCGCTTGACGTGTTCGTGATAGGCCTCGCGGATCGCCTCGTCGCTGGCCCCTTTCTCGACGCCGAGGATCTCTCGGGCGCGGGACTTCCGTAACTCGACGTCCCTGACGATTCCGTCCTCCTCGGCCTGTTCTTTGCAGGACGGACACAGCCGTTCGTTGCGGCCGTCGATCGTGGTTACCCGGAACAGTTCCTCGCGGACCCACTCGTTGCACTGTCGACAGAGGGACTCGTCGTCCGCGCCGCCGTCGGACGTCGTCTCGTCGGCGTCCTCGTCTTGCTGGGGCGCGGTGTCGAGGCAGGAGGGACAGCAGTCGATCGTCGTATCGTCCGGTAGCGTCACCGCCTCGAGTTCCGTTTCGAGGAACTCGCCGGCACAGCCGTCGCAGGTCTCGCGGCGCTGGTCGAGCGAGGCGGACTTCTCGGCGGCGGCGCGTGCGTGCGGGGCGCATGCGGGACAGCAGACGACCGTCTCGCCGTCCGGCATCGTCACGGTCGTCAGTTCCTCGAGCGGCACCGTCCGGCCACACCCGTCACAGCCAGCCTGACGTTCCCCGGCTACAGCCATCATCTCACTGATTGGTAGTCTTCCTATATCAGTCCTGTCCATCCTGGAACAATTCTCGCTGTGCTCGTCGTGGGGCCGTAGGACGTGCTTACTCGAGCCGATCGTCTCCGTCGGAAACCGGATCGGCCTGAAAGTCGTCGATAACAAAGTACGATCGACCCCTCAGCGACGACGTGCGAGGTCACCCCTCGCACGGAGACGCCCTGTCCGTTGGACGGTACCCGGGGACGAACCGTCACCGGGTTCCTCCTCTCCTGTCAGGTTTTTCGAGACCCGATCGAAACCGGGACTGCAATACGCCAGCGCCCCGGACGTGAGGGTATGGACACGGCATCTCGGACGACGACCCGTGACGGTCGCGTCGACCGCGAGACGCTCCTCCTCGGTGCGGTCGACGTCTGCGTCGTCGTCGCGTTCGTGACCGTCGGACTGCTGAGTCACGGAACCAATCCGATCGCGGAACCGATCGCCGCGCTCGAGACGATCGCCCCGTTCGTCCTCGGCTGGCTCGCGATCGCACCCCTCGCGGGGGTCTACGGAACCCGGTCGACGTCGATCGCTCGCGTGGCGCGCGTGACGGCCGTCGCCTGGATCGCGGCTGCGAACGTCGGCCTGATCCTTCGAGCGTCGCCGCTGTTCGACGGGAGCGCAGTCTGGCCGTTTACCCTCGTCATGACCGGGTTCGGTCTGCTGGCCCTCGTCGGCTGGCGAGTCGCCTACGCCGCGGTCGATGGTTCCGCCTCCTGATCGGGACCAGGTGTAATCGGCGTTCGAGGCGGGGCGATCACCGCCCGTTTCCGCTGACGTATCGAGATTCTGAGAACCTCTGCCTTTGAATTAGTGACGGCTGTTACCAGCCCACAGTCGAATCGATCTCGATCGATCGATCCGTCGTCGGGCGAGAACCGTTTTCTACCGCGAGATCGCCTCTCTCGGTCGCAACGCGATACCGACAGCGAACGTGACATAGGCGACGAAGTGTCGTCTCTCGAAACACCATCCGACGGATGAATCACCTATAACTTATGAGAATCCAACCCCTTGTATACAGATATGAGGCCGATCCGGTATAGAGCGATTATGGGAAACACTTATATGCCTATTTCTCATACTATACGTTAGATTATGACTGGATATTACGACATTGTTCTTGGCCTCATCCCAGTCGCACTGGTCGGAATCACCACGGCGTTGATGCTCGTGGGGATCTCGTTGACCGCTGCCGTTCCGATCGGTTCGCTGGTCGCGATGGGGATCATCGGCCACGCAATGTTCGTAAATACGCCTGCCGACGTCCCCGACGAACCTCAGTCGACGCGGCCGCCACACGCTGACTGAATCCAGTCCGTTCACGTTCTTTTTCCCGTTTCGTTCCGTCTGGTCGGCTATGACCGACACGCTGTTTCTCACGAGCGCTGCCGTCAGTGACCTCGCGACCCCCGACGCGTACGTCGACGCGGTCCGCGATGGATATCGAGAGCGGGGACACGGTGCGCCGGCCCAGCCCCGATCGAAGTTCCTCCGTTCGGACCCGGAGGGAATGTTCACCAGCTACGCGGCCATCCTCCCGGAGACGGGGGCGATGGGCGGGTACATGTACTCCGCCGGGTTCGGTGCGACGGACGCCTGGTTCATGACGCCCCTGTTCGACGCCGACAGCGGCGAACCGCTCGCGTTGCTCGACGGGGCCAGCATGAACCCCTTCAAGACGGGTGCGGCCGGTGCCGTGGCCGTCGACGAACTCGCCCGGGACGACGCCGAAACGGTCGGGATCATCGGCACCGGCCCGCAGGCCCGAGGGCAACTGAAGACGACGGCGACCGTCCGCGAGTTCACCGACGTGCGAGTCTACTCGCCGACGGCCGAGAGTCGCGAGGACTTCGCGGCCGAGTTCGACGAAACCCTCGACGCGACCGTCCGTGCGGTCGACTCGAGCGAGGCCGCTGTGAGTGGGGCCGACGTGGTGGTCACCGCGACGACCGCGAGCGACCCGGTGTTCGACGGCGACGCGCTCGACCCCGGCACGCACGTGACCGCGATGGGCCAGTACAGTCGGGACGCGCGCGAACTCGATACGACGACGATCGAACGGGCGACCTACGTGCCGGACCTCCGAGAGCGCGCGACGGTCGACGCGGGGTCGTTCCTCGCCGCGCTCGACGCGGGCGTCGTCACGGAGGACCACGTCCACGCGGAACTGGGCGAGGTCGTGGCCGGGACCGAACCGGGGAGAACGAGCGAGGACGAAATCACCGTCTTCGACAGCGGCGGAACCGGCATCGAGACCGTCGCGGCCGCGTACATGCTCTACGAGCGCGCACGCGAGGCGGGGCGAGGCACGACGATTTCCTTTGCATCGGCCAGCGAGGCGCTCACCGGGTGACGATCAGTCCCGGTCCCGTACGCGGTCGATCGCCGGCCCCTAAACGCCGGCACGCGACCACTCCTCGTCCGGGCCGCCCCGTTCGTATCGAGCGCCCTGTCCACACTCGGGACAGCCGAATCGCTGGAACTCGACCTCACTGCCGATAAGCGGGATCGTTTTCTCGGTACCCCCGGCTCTGAACTCCATCTCGACGCCACAGAGCGAACACGTCGGCGGTTCCAGGGTGGGTTCGTTCTCGAGAGACATGGCTGACCACGTTGTATGTTACCACTCGACATTTCTTCAACGTTTGCGTCCGACCTACTGCACTGCCGTGTCGATCGATCCGGCCGGACGGCGCGCCCTCATACGGATTGCTGTACCGATGTACCGGCCCGCGATCCGGGCGGCGGTTACGCCGGAAATGACTTACAGTGAACCGTATCAGTCAGCCGCGGGGCGAACCTTGAACCCGTACCGGGTGACGCCCTCCTGCGTGTAGATCCGCCGGATCGTCGTCTCGATTCGATCGCCGACCGCGAACGCCCCGGGATCGGCGTCGGTTCCCATCGCGGGGATGCTGACCGCCTCGCTCGCATCGTCGGCGTCGAGCGCGACGATCGCGGCCGCGTAGTCTCCCGACTGGGCCTGCCCTTCGGCGAACTCCGGCGGTGCGCCGCCCTGCGAGATGGTCGTGACGGCCTCGATCGTCCCGTCGCCCGGGAGTTCGACGGTCTCGTAGCCGGCGAGCGTGCCACACTCGGAACAGGCCCCTTCGGGCGGGAACGCGAGCGCGTCACACTCGTGGCATCGCCCGGCGACGAGTCGGTATCGCTGTGGGATCGATCGCCGCCACGTCGGCACGCTGACGTAGGCCCCGCCGCCCGACGGCGGCCCGGACGTGACGACCCCGCGCTGTCGGAGGTACTCGGCGTACGAGAGCGCGTCGCCGCCGTCGAGCGCGATCGCCGCTGGGACGTCGTCGGCCGCGTCGACGACGAACGCGTCGGCTCCGGCACCGCTCCCGTTGGAAACGGCGAGGATCGAGTCGACGCCGTCCGCGAGCGCACGGGCGAGGCTCACCGGGACGCTCGCGGCCCCGAGATCACCGAGGTCGTGGATGGTCGCGCAGGCCTGGATCTCGTCGGTTCCGACCCCCGCCGCGCCGGCGGCGCGGTACGGGAGTTTGCCGTCGGGCGCCTGAATCGCCGCGACGTCGGGGTCGGGAGCCGTCTCGAGGCCGTCGACCGCGCCGCCGATCGTCTCGGTGAACGCCTGCCGATCGTACCCCGTAATCCCGAGTCCATCGGTCGTCTCGTCTCCGTGGCCCCGGAACCGAGTTCCCGGATACGGCGCCGCGTACTCGGCGCGATCGACGATCTTCCCTGGCCCGTCGCGTGCGAGGACGAACGCGGCGGCGCCGGCGCCGGCGGCGTGGTCGATCGCGTCGTCGGGTTCGCCCCGCGGCGCGTCGGCCGCGACGACCAGTCCGTTCCCGCCGGCGGACGCGACGGCGTCCATGCCGGCCCAGAGTGCGCGGGTGCCGGCGCGGGTGCTCCCGGTGAAGACCTGTCGCGTCGCGTCCTCGGAGAGTGCGAGCATCGCGCCGAGTCGGACGGCCAGGTCCTCCTCTTCGAGCGGCGGCGTCGAGGTCGCGAAGCCGAGCCACGAAATCTCGGTCCCCGCGAGATCGGCGGCCGCGAGTGCCCGCGTGGCGGCCTCGTACCCCATGGTCAGGGCGTCCTCGTCGGCGGCGGGGACGGCCTTCTCGCTCACGCCGGCGGCCTGGAACTGGCCCCACGCCTCCTCGAACGCCTCGGCGCTGATCCGGAACCGGGGCGCGTACGCGCCGACGGCGGCGATCGCAGTCCCGCTCATGCTCCCGCCCCCTCCTCGCGCTCTCGCGGACGATGTCCGCTCGACGTCGTCGAGGAGCGTGGCTCCTCGCGCTCGAATACGTGTACGACCGCAGCACCCCCGCTTCCGCCGACGTTGTGCGTCAGCCCGCGGGTCGGACTCTCGACCTGCCGATCGCCCGCCTCGCCGGAGAGCTGTTTGAACGCCTCGACGACCTGTCCCGCGCCCGTCGCGCCGATCGGGTGCCCCTTCGACTTGAGGCCGCCGGAGGTGTTGACCGGCAACTCGCCCCCGAGTTCCGTCGCGCCGGACTCGATCAACTGGCCGGCCTCGCCGCGTTCACAGAAGCCCAGATCCTCGTAGGCCAGCAGTTCCGCGATCGCGAAGCAGTCGTGGACCTCCGCGAAGTCCAGGTCGTCGGGATCGATGCCGGCCATCTCGTAGGCCGATTCGGCGGCGCGCTGGCTCGCGGGAACGCCGGTGTAGGAGTCCCGTTGGAAGAGCCCGACGCTGTCGCTGCCGGCGCCGACGCCCGCGACCCGGATCGGGTCGTCCGTGTACTCGTCGACGACGTCCTCGCTGACGATCAGCGCGCAGGCCGCGCCGTCGGAGGTCGGACAGCAGTGATAGAGGTTCAGCGGGTCGGCGACGACCGGTGCCGACTGGGCGTCCTCGAGCGAGCACTCGAAGCCGAGCTGTGCGTGGGGGTTCTTCGCGCCGTTCGCGTGGTTCTTGACGGCGACCCGCGAGAGCTGTTCGCGGGTGGTGCCGTAGCGCTCCATGTGGACCGAGGCCATCTGGGCGTAGACGCCCGAAAAGGTCGTTCCCGAGAGCCGCTCCCACTCGGTCTCCCCGGAGACGCCGAGCCAGTACTTCGTCGCGTCCGAACTCGTGTCGGACATGACCTCGAACCCGCCCGCGAGGACCACGTCGGCCATCCCCGATTTGACGGCCTGGACGGCCTGCCGGACCGCGAACCCGCTCGCCGCGCAGGCGTTCTCGACCCGCGTGCAGGGGACGCCGTCGAGCCCGACGTGTTCGGTCACCGCCGGCCCGGAGAGGCCGAGTTGGCGACCGCCGACGCCGAGATTGCCCACGAACGCCTCGTCGACGTCCGCCGCGTCGATTCCCTTCGGAACGCTCTCGACGGCGGCTTCGAACGCCGTCCGGAACAGCGAACGATAGCTCTCTTCGGGAAACGCCCCGTAGTCGGATTGCCCCGCTCCCACCAGGTACGCGTCTTGCATACTGGAGCATCTTCCTCCGATACTCAAATAAGTACACGATCGAACGTGCGCCAATTGTTGGACAGTTTTGTGTTTGAACCCGTATCGATCGTATTTTCCCGCACCTATCCTCTGAAATACTGGGCTCGATACTATCGATCGGGGGTCTCGTGGACGTGACCTCCTCGCAGTCGGCTCCGATCCTGTGGGAGAACGTCCCATTCGATCGGTCCGCCGACTGGAGCGTCGTCGATGGCTCGGAACGCGTACCGACGACCGACATCGATCGCGTCGTTATCGCCGGTCGGTTTCGTCCTCGCCGGCGTCCGGTAACCAGATGAACTGGAGCCAGAAGTTCTCGAGTGAGCGGACGACGTCGGCGAACTCGTCCGGATCGCCGGGTTTCTGGACGTGGGCGTTCGCGTGCAGTTCGTAACACGTTGCGACGACGTCGGCCTCGTCAGAGTGAGTCAGTACGATCGCGGGCGTCCCGGCGAGTTCCGGGTGGTCGTTGAGTTCCGCGAGCACGTCCGATCCGCTGATGGTGGGCAGTTCGAACTCCAGCAGAACGTCCACGGGCTGGCGCTCGGTCATTGGATGCAGTGGGGCCGCTACAGGACTCCCAGGAAAGTGAAGCGTGCTTTCGCACAAATGGCCGTGGCCGAGACCCTCTCGATCGATCCGCAGGCAGGACCGGTCCGGACGGGATCCCCTCGACTCGGATGGTCCCCGTGGCACCGTCGACGCGATCGGGTACGGGATTGTTACTCTCGGTCAACCGCGCCTTGAGTACCTCTAGCCATCACTATCGGTGCCGAGGTTCAAATCGCTCCGGCCCGTACGACGAATCATGTCCCGCGCAGCCGAGTTGGGTTCCGTACTCGCGGGCACCGACTCGCTTGTCATCGTCTGCCACGACAACCCGGATCCCGACTGTCTCGCCAGCGCCCTCGCGCTGGAGACGATCGCGAACGAGCGGGACGTCGCCAGCGTGCGGACCGCCTACGGCGGGGAGATCTCCCACCAGCAAAACCGCGCGTTCGTCCGCATGTTCGACATCGACCTCCAGACGCTCGCTCGGACGGAGATCACGGCCGACGACCGAGTTGCGTTCGTCGATCACGCTCGCCCCGGCGTCAACACCGAACTCGAGGACGTCGAACCGGACATCGTCGTCGATCATCACCCCGGCCCCGCGGTCGAGGCGGCGTTCGCCGATATCCGGACCGAGTACGGTTCGACGGCGACGATCTTCATCGAGTACCTGATGGATCTCGACGTCGACCTGACCACCCGGCTCGCGTCGGCGCTGCTCTTCGCCCTCCATCGCGAACGACTGGACTTCCTCCGGAACCCGACTCGGCGCGAGTACGAGGCCGCCCTCGCCGTCTTCCCGGATGCCGATCTCCCGACGCTCGAGCAGCTGTACGGGAGCGCGTTCTCGGCGGCCACGATCGACGCCATCGGGCAGGCGATCGCGAGTCGGGAGCGGCGGGGCTCGTCGATGATCGCGAACGTCGGCGACACGAGCGAGACCGACGCACTTCCGCAGGCGGCGGACTACCTGCTCAACCTCGAAGGCGTGGACACGGTGCTGGCATACGGCGTCGTCGGCGATGCGGTTCGACTCAGTGCGCGCTCGATCGACCCGAGAATTCACATTGGGACCGCGCTACAGACCGGGTTCGACGAACTCGGCTCCGTCGGCGGCCACCACGACATGGCCGGCGGCCGCATCGAACTCGATCGGTTCGACAGCGTCGTCGACGCGGATACACCCGAGGAGGCCCTGGAGGAGGTCGACGAACCGATGACTCGCCGGTTCTTCGACGCTCTCGGACTCGACGAGTGACCCACGCGACGTCGATCGGCCGACTACTCGATGTCGATCGACTGTGACTCGGATTCAGGCTCCCGTTTCGGGAGTCGAACCGTCAGGACGCCGTTGTTGAGACTCGCCTCCACGTCGTCGGCCACGACCAGCTCCGGGAGCCGAAGCCGTCGGCTGAACGACTGTTGCTTCCGTTCGTGTCGGATGAACTGCTCGTCACCTTCTTCGACCGCCTCTTCGCGCTCGCCGGTGATCGAGAGCCGATCGCCGGAGAGACGAAGATCGACGTCGTCGGTCTCGTAGCCGGGGACGTCGACGACGACCACGAACTCGTCCCCCTCGTCCGCGAGGTCGAGACTCGTCCCGGCGTCGGTCGAGAACTCGAGTTGCGATCGGTCCTCGAGCCCCGATTCCCACGTCCGGGTGGCGGTCTCGAACTGCTGGTTCAATCTGTCGAGCAACGCTTCGATTCCCTCGAACGGGTTCGGTCTGTCTGCCATGTGTTCACCTGGCTCTGTAGGTCGCCGACTGCGAAAAAGACCATCTGCGACGGCGGTGACGGTCAGTTCGCCGAACAGGTCCCGATCGGAGTCGGGCGGAACCGGGTCCCCGTTCGAGTTGCGGCAGAACCGAGGGGAGGGCTGGACGTTTTACCGCTCCCGGGCGTACGGACTGCTATGACGTCAGCACTGTTTATCGTCAGCGAAGAGGGCTACTGGGGCGAGGAGTGCGTCGAACCGCTCGAGACGCTCTCGAACGCGGGAGTCGAGATCACGGTCGCAACGCCCTCGGGTGGCCCGCCGCAGATCGACGAGCGATCGATCGACCCCGACGAGGTCGGCGAGGAGACCGCCGAACGCGTCCGGGAGGTCCACGAGACCGACGACCGACTGAACGATCCGATCCCGACCGCCCGGGCGGACGCCGAGGCCTACGACGCCGTTGTCTTCCCCGGCGGCCACGGGACCGAGTGGGACGTCAACCAGGACAGCCACGCCCGCGAGATCCTCCGGGACACGATCGAGGGCGACGGGAAAGCGATGGTCGTCTGTCACGCGGTCGGCATCCTCGCGTTCACCCGCGACAGCGACGCCGCGTTCCTCGTCCGCGATCGGGACGTCACCGGCTTCCCCAACGAGTGGGAGGAGGGGATCGTCGACGAGAACGACTGTATGCCCGACGGGCGCAAACTGCCCTACTGGGTCGAAGACGAGGTGAAAACCGCAGGCGCGAACTGGGACGCCGAACTCGACCAGGACACGAGCGTCACCGTCGACGGCGACCTCGTCACGGGTCGCGGGCCCGGGTCCTCGCGCGCCGCCGCGGAAACGCTCCTCGACGAACTCGGCGTCTAACGAACGGGCCGTCCACCGCTCCCCGAAGGAGTACAGAACCGATCGAACTCTCGCCGCTGTCGAGCGCAATCGACTTCGTTTTCGAGATCGTATCACCGTACAGTACCGATGTTCCCGCCACCGTTCTCGAACCGATCGATCGTCTCCGACGAGCTGAAGCCCTTCACGCAGGCGTATCGGGACGTCGTCATCTACGACGACACGGACGCGGACGACCCGCTCTACGAGGGACCGATCGTCGTCCATCCGAACGGCTGGCTCGAACTCGAGGGGCAGCGACTCCTCTCGCCGGCCGCCGTCCACCACATCGATATCTACGACGACGCCGAGGATCTCGACACGGACCACGATCGCTCCGACGGCGGTGGCGGTGATGATCGGTCCAGCGGTGACGACCACCGGACCAACCGGTTCAGTCCCCGGTGATCGGCTTTTCGACCACACAGGGGTTCCATCCCGCCTGGATCGCTGAGTACGCCAGAGTTTAGGTGTTGCCAGGGGTGGCTCACCTATGGAATACACGCGCCTCGGGGCGACCGGAACGACGGTTTCGCGACTGTGTTTCGGCACGTGGCGGTTCGGTCGCGAGACGGGCGGCGTCGTCGAGACCGATCAGGAACGGGCCCACGCCCTGCTCGACGCGGCGTGGGATCGCGGCATCAACTTCATCGACACGGCGAACGTCTACGGGACGCCCCACGGCACCAGCGAGGAGTTCGTCGGCGACTGGCTCGCGGACCACGATCGGGAAGATTTCGTCATCGCGTCGAAGGTCTACTTCCCGTTCGACGGCCGGGGCGAACCCGGGCCGAACGATTCGGGACTCGGACGGAAGCACATCCGCGCCCAGATCGAGGGCACGCTCGACCGACTCGACACGGACTATCTCGACCTCTACTACATCCACCGCTGGGACGAGAACACGCCGATCGAGGAGACCCTCTCGACGCTGACCGACCTCGTCCGAGAGGGAACGGTTCACTACCTCGGCGCGAGCACGATGGCCGCCTGGCAACTCACGAAGGCCCTCTTCACGAGCGACGTCGAGGACGACGAGCGCTTCGCGGTCACGCAACCATTGTTCCACGCGGGCTACCGGGACGACATCACGGACTATCTCGACGTCTGTGCAGACCAGGACCTCGCGGTCTGTCCGTACTCGCCGCTCGCGGGCGGCTTCCTGACCGGCAAGTACGAGCGCGTCGACGAGGACGACCCGACGCGATTCGAAGGCCCCGAAGGCGCGCGCGGTTCGCTCTCCGATCGGTTCGAGGACTTCTACCTCTCCGAGCGCGGCTGGCACGTCCTGGACGAGATTCGTACGATCGCTGACGAACTCGACGCCACGCCGGCACAGGTCGCCCTGCGCTGGCTGATCGAGCAACCGGAGTTCACCTGCGTGCCGATCGTCGGCGCTCGCACGGTCGAGCAACTCGAGGAGAACGTCGGCGCGATCGACGTCTCGCTGTCCGACGACCAGTTCGATCGGATCGTCGACGCCCGCTACGACGAGGCCGGCGAGCGGTGGGGACACCGGACCTGAACCGGTTGCTCCGTCGCGACCGCTCGATCGGCCGACGCCATCCGAAACGTTCCAGTCAGCAGACACTGACTTCGTCGATGGGAAGTCGCTTTAGGGTGCACGTCGTTGCCCGATTCGATGAAACGTCGGACGATCCTTGCGAGCGGCGGCGTCCTCGCGGGGACGGTCACCGCTGGCATTGCGAGTCGATCGTCTCCCGACGATCGACTGCTGTCGGCGGCCCGGGAACCCGGTGAGGCGGGTGCGGCTAGCAGAACCGAGGAATCGATCCTTCAGGGGACGGACCACGAGACGCCCTTGTTCGCGATCGACGCGCCGAGTGACGGCCCGACGGCGATGATCTTCGGGGGAGTCCACGGCGACGAGCGAAGCGGTATCGAGACCGCCCGCGAGGTCACCGAGTGGCAGCCCGATGCGGGACGGCTCGTCGTCGTCCCCGAGACCAACCGAATCGCCGTCGAAAACGACGAACGGGAGGGCCCCGACGGCGACCTGAACCGTCACTTCCCGCCCGACGGCGAACCGACGAGCGAACTCGCACGCGGTGTCTGGGACGCCGTCGAGCGCTACGACCCCGACGTGGTTCTCGACCTCCACCGATCGCTCGGGATCTACGGGCTCCACCGGGAGTTCGTCGGCCAGGCGGTCTTTCACTCGCCGGAGGCCCGCGGTGAGGCGCTCGCCGACGCGCTCGACGAGGTCGCCGTCCCGTGGTACCTGCCGTTCCACCGGTTTACGGCCCGCGAGAGTTCCCGCTCGGGATCGTTGCTCTTCCAGAAGGCTGCCCGCGACCTCGGCGCCAGCACGTACCTCTTCGAGACCACCGAGTTCCTGCTCGATCGATCGACGAGAGTCGAGATGACGCGACTGGCGACGGCCCACGTCCTCGCGATGCACGACCTGCTCGACGCGGAGGTGAGCGAATGAGGGCGACGCCGGACGCGGTGCGACGGATCGCGACCAGCCCCGCGACGATCGGTACCTACGCCCTCCTGGTCGTCCCCTTCGCGCTGGGCTGGATCGACGCGCGATTGTTCTCGCCGCTCGCGCTCCCGGGCTACCTGCTCTACGGGATCGGGACGGCGATCGGCAACGCCCTCGCGCCGCGGTTCGAGTTCTGGATCTACTGGGTCCCGTTTCTCGTCGGGACCTACGGGATCGCGAGCGTCGTCGGCGTCGGGTACGAGTGGTGGCGCGATCGGCCGGGCGGCGGTTCGCGCGGCGGTCGGTGACGATGGGTTGACGCGGTGGCGGTGCGTCGGCGGGGCAAGACGGATCCCGCGAAAGTCGCCCGATCCGGTCCCGTCGCGTTACCGCGAATCAGTCCCTTTTTACGCGATGCCGGGGAAGGATCGGCTATGAGTTTCGAGGAAGACGATCGCGTCGTCCTGCACGACGAGCACAGCGAGTTCGACGGCGAGACGGGGACGATCACCCAGACGATGGAATCGATGTTCGGCGACGTCACCTACACGATCAGCTTCGAGGACGGCCAGGAGGCCGGCGTCCCCGAGGACGCCCTCGAGGCGGCCGAGGACGAGGACGCCGACGAAGAGTAACGGAGTCGCTGGCCACCGGCCAGATACTCGACCCGCGATCGGAGGACACTGATGCCACAGATCCCGCTTCACTACGTCGATTTACGCACGTTCTGCTACGCCACGGAGGACGAGAAGCGCGTCGAGGAGGCGCTTCGAACCTTCCTGCCCGACAGCGACGAGGACGACGAGCCCTTCGAGATCGAACGGGCCGAGAGCGAGGGCCACTACGGCGATCGGATCCTCGTCCTTTCGGCGCGGGTCGAGAACGCCGACGACGTGCGCCACGTTCTCTCGCGACTGGCCGACCTCGAGGAGTTCGAGCGGTTGATCGACGAACTCGACGATCGGGTGACCGAGAACACGGAACTCTTCTTGCGACTGGACAAGCAGGCCGCGTTCGAGGGGACGGTCCGACTCGGCGACGGGATCACCTTCCGCGCGAAAGTCGAGGCCTACCCCGCCAAGAAAGAACAGGCGGTCGAGAACGCCGAGGAAGTCCTCGAGCGCCTTCGAGACGAGGACTGACGCCCGCCGGGATCGGGTCGCCGGTCACGATCAGATCGCGTTCGTTCGGCGATCGCAACTTCCTGCCGTCCGTTCGAGTTCCGGATCGATCGACACGCGGTCCGGAACGCATTTGACTGACCAGTCAGTAAGTTCGTGTCGTACCTACCCGATGTCGGACGAGACGATCGACGATCTCATGGATGCGACGTATCGCGCGCTCTGCAAACACGGCTATGCGGACCTGACGATGCAGGATATCGCGGCGGAATCGGACAAGAGCAAGGGGACGCTTCACTACCACTTCGACGGCAAGGCGGACCTTCTCGAGTCGTTTCTGGCGTATCTGCTCGATCGGTTCGAGGAGCGAACCGAGTCCGTTCCCGGCGAGACGCCGGCCGATCGACTCCACGCGCTCTTCGACGAACTGCTGACGCCGACGGACGAGGAAGCCGCCGCGGAGTTTCGAACGGCGGTGCTCGAGATCAAGGCCCAGTCGCCGTACAACGAGGCCTACCGCGAGCGACTCCAGGAGTTCGATCGCGCGTTGCACGACCGGATCGCGGATCTCGTCGCGGCGGGGATCGAGGCCGGCCAGTTCCGGTCGAGCGTCGACCCCGACGAGACGGCGGAGTTTCTCGTCACCGTCTTTCACGGCGGGCAGACCCGGGCGGCGGCGGTCGATCGCCCGCTCGATCGGACGAAGGCGTCCGTCCACGAGTACATCGACGCGGTGTTGCGATCGGACGCGGCGGTCGGTGAGGGTGGCGACGACGGGCAGCGGGGAGCGGACGAATGAGCCTCGCGGATCGGCTCTCCGGCCTCTTCAAGAGCCGCGATGAGTTCGATCTGACCTCGGGGAGCATCGCGTGGCCGCTATTCTACCTTTCCCTGCCGATCGTCGTGACGAACCTGTTGCAGACGGCCTACAACCTCATCGACACGTTCTGGCTCGGTCAGTACAGCACGAACGCGCTCGCGGCCATCAGTTTCGCGTTCCCGATGGTGTTCCTGCTCATCTCGGTCGGGATGGGACTGTCGGTCGCGGGGAGCGTCCTCGTCGCCCAGCACGTCGGCGCGGACGAGGAGGCCGAGGCGGAGTACGCCGCCTCCCAGACGGTAGCGCTGTCGTTGCTGCTGGCGTTCGTCATGGGGATCGTGGGCTACGTGTTCGTCGAGGACCTGCTCTCGGTGTTCGGTGCCTCGCCGGAGGTGTTGCCCCTCGCCACGGCCTACATGCAGGTCATTTCGCTCGGCCTCGCGTTCATGTTCGGCTTCTTCGTCTTCATCGCGCTCATGCGCGGCTACGGGGACACGATCACCCCGATGCTCGTGATGTTCGGCTCGGTCCTGCTCAACGTCGTGCTCGACCCGTTCCTGATCTTCGGCTGGGGACCGTTCCCCGAACTCGGAATCCAGGGAGCGGCGGTCGCGACGGTCTTCTCGCGGGCGCTCGCGCTCGCGGTCGGCCTCGCGATCATGCTCCGGGGGACCAGGGGCGTCCGGATCCGACTCCGACAGATGCGCCCGGATCTCTCGTACGCCCGGAAACTCGTCGGGATCGGCGTCCCGGCCTCGGTCGAGGGGATGGGCCGGGCGCTGTCGATCAACCTGTTGCTGGTCATCGTCGGCCTGTTCCCGACGACCGTCGTGGCCGCATACGGGATCGGGACGCGCGTGTTCTCGGTCATCTTCCTGCCCGCGATCGCGATCGCTCGCGGCGTCGAGACGATGACCGGGCAGAACGTCGGGGCCGGGAAACCGGATCGGGCCCAGGCCGCCGCCGACTTCGCGTCCCGCGTCATGTTCGTCGTCCTCGGCGCGCTCGGCGTCGTCGCGTGGCTCGGCGCGCGACCGATCGTCGCCGTGTTCACCACCGACCCGGAAGTCGTCGACATCGGCGTGAGTTTCCTCCGGTACGTCGCGCCGTCGTTCGGCTTCATCGGCGTCATGCGCTCGTACAACGGCAGTTTCCGCGGGACCGGGAAGACGCTGACCGCCGCGGCGATCGTCCTCGTGACCTATGCCGTCGTCCGACTCCCCGTCGCCGCGGTGCTCTCGCAGACGATCGACTACCGCGGGATCTGGATCGCTTTCGCCGCCTCGAACGTTATCGGTGCCGTCCTCGCGTACGGCTGGTACCGCAGGGGAACCTGGCGAAACGTGGACGTGACGGGCGACGAGGCGACGCCCCAGTTCGGTGAGGACGTCGAGGTCAGCACCGACGACTGATACGGACTGCTGTACCGATGTACCGGCACGACCGCGACCCTGGCCTGCGGTTGTGCCGGAGCTGACGTACAGCAATCCGTACGAACGGGGTTCGATCCGATCCGGTCTCCAATCAGCGGTTCCGACGTCGGCGACCCGCCCGCACGAGCGGGGGCCTTTTGCCCTCCGCCCGTAATCCTGAGTGTATGGAAGTCCACGTCGTCGGTGACGACCCGGTGCGCGAGGAGGTCGTCGCCGCCCTCGAAGACGTCGACGTCACCGTTCGAGACGCCAGCCCGACCGATCTCGCAGACGCCCGGTTCGCGATCGTCAGCGACGTCGCCGGCGCGACGACCTTCGATCGCGCGAACGCGGCCGCCCGATCGGGCTCGACGCCCTGGATCGCCGTCGAAATCGGCGGCGTCGGGGGGATCCCGATCGACGCCGTCGACGCCGCAGTCTCCGGGTTCGCTCCCGCGACTGGCTGTTTCGAGTGTCTCTCGGCGCGCATCGCCTCGACCGTCGACGAACCCGCCGAAACTCCGACGGCCGATCGGAGCACGGCGCGACTCGCCGGGGCCGTCGCGGGCCGGGAGTGCGTCCGCGTCTTCGCCGGTGAGGGCCGATCGATCGTCGGCCACACGATCGAACTTCCCCACGAGCGTCGCCGCTTCCTCCCGGTTCCGGGCTGTGACTGCGGGCCCGGCGAGCGGGTGCGATCGCTCGACCTCGACGATGCGGATTCGCTGACCCTCGAGACCGCCGTCGAGCACGCCGAGGCCGCAATCGACGATCGGGTCGGCGTCGTCACCTCGATCGGCGAGGTCGAATCGTTCCCCGCGCCGTACTACCTCGCGACGACGGCCGAGACGAGCGGCTTCAGCGACGCGAGCGCGGCGAGCCAGGCGGCCGGCGTCGACGAGGACTGGAACGCCGCGCTGATGAAAGCCGTCGGCGAGGCCCTGGAACGGTACTGTGCCGGCGTCTACCGCGACGACGACTTCGTGCACGCGAGCGAGGCCGACCTGGAGAACGCGGTCCCTCCCACCGCGCTCGCCCGGCCGGACGACGCGCCGGAGTACGGGTCGAGCGACGAGCACCGGTGGGTCGAGGGCGAAGCCCTCGAGACCGGCGAGCGGGTACACCTGCCCGCAGCGGCGGTCCAGTTCCCACAGCCCGGCGATCGACTGGTGCCGGCGATCACGACCGGCCTCGGTCTCGGCTCCTCGACGGTCGACGCCATCCTGTCGGGACTGACGGAGGTCATCGAGCGGGACGCGACGATGCTCGCGTGGTACTCGACCTTCGAGCCGTTCGAACTCACCGTCGAGGACGAGCGCTTCGCCGCGCTCGAGCGACGAGCCGCGAGCGAGGGGCTGTCCGTGACGCCGCTGCTGGTCACGCAGGACGTCGACGTCCCCGTCGTGGCAGTCGCCGTCCACCGGACCGACGAGGTGGACGACCCCGGCGCGTCGGACGCCTGGCCCGCGTTCGCGGTCGGCTCCGCGGCGGGGCTCGACGCGACCGCGGCCGCGACGTCGGCGCTCGCGGAAGCGCTACAGAACTGGATGGAACTCAGGAGCCTCGGACCCGACGACGCGGGGGACGCCTCCGGTGCGATCGGCGAGTACGCCGCCTTCCCCGACCCGGCGCAAGCGTTCGTCGAGACCGATCGCACGGTTCCCGCGGCGAGCGTCGGCCCCGACCCGGTGCCGACGGGGCGTGACGCGCTCGAGACGCTCGTCTCGCGGACGACCGAGAACGGGCTGACGCCGTACGCGGCGCGGCTCACCACGCGCGACGTCGAAACGCTCGGCTTCGAGGCGGTCCGGGTCGTCGTGCCGGGCGCACAGCCGCTGTTCACCGATGAGCCGTTCTTCGGCGAGCGGGCCCAGTCGGTCCCGGACGACCTCGGGTTCGAACCGCGACTCGATCGGCCGTTCCACCCCTACCCCTGAGGCTCGACCGGGTGCCGGATCGATCGGACTTACGACGCGTTCTCGTCGCCCGCTCCTGCTGTCGCGTTCTCGTCGTCCTCCGTCGACACGTTCTCGGCTTCGTCCTCGTCGTAGACGACTTCGAGTTCGACGTCGTCGGCGTAGACGGTGATAAACACGAGTTGTGCGTCGGGGGAGATCCGGGCGGTGGCGACGGAACTCGACTCCTCGCCCTCGAACCGGATCACGCGGAACCGCTGTTCGAGTTCGTCGAGGTGTGGCGGATGGACGAGTTCGCCCGATCGAACGGAGTAGTTCTCGTCGTAGGTCTGCCGATCCGTGCCCGTCTCGTAGGCTTCGAGTCGGATGTTCTGTGGCCGATCGCTCTCGTTGGTGATCTCGATCGGAATGCGCCCCTGAACGCGACCCTGGAACTGGCTCTGGATCCCGTCGAGACAGCCTGCCAGTCCCGCCAGCGCACCGACGCCGGCGGACTGGAGTACCGTACGGCGATTCACGCGCGGGACTCGGGCCCGAACGCACGTAGGCGTTGTCTTTCTCGCCCGATCGATACAACTTCTCGTCCGTTTGCCCGAGTTTGAGGTTCCGTATCACGTGGGTTTTTACCACGATATGCGAATGATCGCGTATGGAGAAAGTCGCGATCGACGACGTGGAGATCGAACCGAATCCGATGAAGGTCCACTCGGTCCGTCGCCCGATCTCGAAGGCGCTCGGCTTCACGGACTTCGCGATGAACTACTTCGAACTCGAACCCGGCGAGTCCTTCTCGGGCGGAATGCACACCCACCACGACCAGGAAGAGGTCTTCTACGTCCAGGAGGGGACGGCGACGTTCGACACCGAGAACGGCGCGGTCAGCGTCGACGCGGGTGAGGTCGTTCGCTTCGCGCCGGGCGACTTCCAGAAGGGGTACAACGACGGCGACGAGCGGGTCGTCGGCTTCGCGTTCGGCGCACCCGGTGCCCAGCACGACTGGGAGGACCTCGAGTCGCTGGTCTACTGCCAGGACTGTGAGGACGAACTCGGACACAGCCTCGCGCTCACCGACGAGGGGTCGTTCCGACTGACGTGCAACGAGTGCGGGAACTCGTTCACGATGGGCTGATCGACGGCCGATCGCGCCGTCGGATCACTCGCCGTCGGGCGAGTAGTTCGGTGCCTCGTCCGTGATGACGACGTCGTGGGCGTGGCTCTCGGCCTGGCCCGCCGAGGAGACGCGGACGAACTCCGATCGCTCCTTGAACTCGGGGATCGTCGGCGCGCCGACGTAGCCCATGCCGGACTGCATGCCGCCGGCGAGCTGGTGTAGTTCGGACTTGAGCGTCCCCTTGTACGGGGTGGCGGCCTCGACGCCCTCGGGGACGTACTCGTCTTCCTCCTCGGGTTCGTCCTTGAGGTACCGATCGCCGTCGCCCGATTTCATCGCACCGACGCTCCCCATACCGCGGTACTGCTTGTACTTCTTGCCGTTCATCGTGACGACGCGGCCGGGGGCCTCGTCGGTGCCGGCGAAGTACGAACCGAGCATGACCGCGTCCGCGCCGGCGGCGATCGCCTTGATCGCGTCGCCGGAGTAGCGGATGCCGCCGTCGGCGATCACCGGGATGTCGTGTTCGCTCGCGACGTCGGCGACCTGCGCGACGGCCGTGATCTGGGGCATCCCCGCGCCGGAGACGATGCGGGTCGTACAGATCGAACCGGGGCCGATCCCGACCTTGATGCCGTCGGCGAAGTCGACCAGATCTTCTGCCGCCTCGCGGGTGCCGACGTTACCCACGACGACGTCGGCCTCGACGCTGTCCTTGATGTCGCGAGCGCCGTCGATGACGTTCATGTTGTGGGCGTGTGCGGTGTCGATGAACAGCACGTCCGCACCGGCCTCGTCGGCGGCGGTCGCCCGATCGTGTTCGAACGGGCTGACGGCGACGCCACAGCGGAGGCGGCCCTCCTCGTCGCGAACGGCCTGCTGGTACTCGCGGCGCTGGAGGATGCCCTGCATCGTGACGAGTCCCACGAGGAGGTTCTCGTCGTCGACGACCGGGACGCGCTCGATCTTGTGCTCGTACATCAGGTCGAACGCGTCGCGCGGATCGATCTCCTCGGGGGCCGTGATGACCTCGTCGGTCATCGCTTCCGTGACGGGGTCGTCCTCGTTGACTTCGAGGTGTGGCCGGATGTCGGTGCTCGAGATGATGCCGAGCACTTCGCCGCGCGTGTTGACGACCGGCGCGCCGCCGACGCCCTCGCGGGCCATCAGTTCGTCGACCTCGCGAACGGTCATCTCGGGGTCGGCGGTGACGACCGAGTCGAGCGGGATGATGAGTTCGTCGGCGCTCTTGACGCGCCCGATCTCCTCGACCATCTCGTCGACGTTCATGTTGCGATGGAGGACGCCGAGGCCGCCGTGGCGGGCCATCGCGATCGCCATCTGGCTCTCGGTGACGGTGTCCATCGCGGCCGAGAGGATCGGGACCGAGACCTCGACGCCTTTCGAGACGTGCGAGGTGAGGTCGGCGTCGTCCGGTTCGACACGGCTCTCCTTTGGCCGAAGAAGGACGTCGTCGAACGTCAGTGCTTCCGGCACCTGGAGTTTCGAGGAATAGGGCTCGTGCTCAGGAACGTCGTTCGCCATGTCAACCGTCCGGACCCGTCGGCAAAAAGCGTTGCGAGATAGCATCGCCGCCGCACGGCGGACGGGGCCGCCGACGGTGCATTCGATGGGAACTCGCCGCCCCGGCCACGGACGGGGCGTAGTTCGTCCGCTCGACGCGACGTCCCCCGATCGACGGAGACCGGCCAGGTCCGCTGCCCGTCGGACCGTCGCCCTCACTCGATCGCCCGTCGGGTTGGCGTCCGTCTACCGCAACGCCAGATTCGTTCACTTTCGTCTGGATTTGCGCCCCATTGGCGGAACATCGACGAGTTATGCAACGGCGTCCCACACAACGTTTATTGACAATCCGGTCCTCCGTTCGGGTATGCACGCTGTGAGTTGCAGTGATTCCCGGTTCGATGGCCTGACGAGTGTCGACTCTGTCACCGGCATCAATTTCGGGAAATTTACACTCAAACTCACAGCGCGAGGCCACAACTGGGCGACGAACTGGCTCTCCGGTACCGAGTCAGTCCGGGACTGTCCACCCTATTACCCACTGGCCTCGGGTCACGGCCATCGACCCTGAGCGATGAGTACGTCTCAACACCCGGTCGCACTCCGTCTCGAGCGGATAGTCGGTGGAAACGCCAGACTGCTGGCGCTGGTGATGATGCTGCCGCTGATCGACGGCGTCTTCCCGGCGCTGATCCTCGCCGGTGCCGTCGACGACCCCCTGGGCGCGATCCAGGTCGGGCTGTTGATATTCGGCGGGAGCGCCACCGTCGCCGTCATCCTCGCCGAGATGACCGGAACGCCCCGCGAGCAGGCGGCGGTCGTCCTGCTCGTCGGCATCCCGCTGATACTGCTCGCGGCCGTCCAGGCCGCCCTCGCACCGGCGATCGAGAGCGTCCTCGACATCGTCATCTTCGAGCGGTTCGCCGCGCTCGTGATCGCCGCGATCGCGGCCAAGACCGCCAGCGCCACGATCGGCGAGTACCTCCCGAACCCCGGCGTGATCATCGCACTGGGGCTGGTCGCCAGTCTCGATCCGAACGGTGCGCAGGTCGTCGTCATGGACGACCCGGCCCTCGTCGCCAACGCGACGCTCGCCGCGGTCGTCGGCGTCATCTTCGCGCTGACGATCGCACTGGCCGGCCCGTACCTGCGGGAGTACATGGACATCGATCGGTTCCGCTTCGGGAGCGCGGTGGCGCTGGGCCTGCTCCCGCTGTCACTGCTCGGCATGGCCTTCGGACAGGCCCCGCTTGCCGCCCTGCTCGTCGCGGCCGTCTTCGCGATCGACATCCAGCTCGATCGGAGTGGCGAGGACGACACGGGCGCGGCCAGCATCGTCGCCGATGGCTCCTCGACGGCCGACGCCACCGGGATGCCGATCCAGACGATGGGGACCGCACCCGCGGTCGGGACCGGCCCACTGCCGGATGGCGGCTCGGGGGGCACCGATCGGGACGCGGACGAGCGATCGGGCGACGACAGTGCGGCCGCGGACGCCGACGACGCGGACGACAGCACGTACCCCGGCGACGACTCGACCGACACCGAGGGTCGGGCCCCGTGGCTGTAACCCGAATCGAAACCACTTTAGGGCGGATCCCCCAAGAGAAATCCGAGGGGTCGTGGCCAAGCCAGGCATGGCGACTGACTCCAGAGGCACCGCGCCCGGGACGACACTCCAGACTGATATACTGATCGGGCACCTGATCAGTGCTCGTGTGATGACCCTCTGGAGTTCCGAGGCGCACCGGAGATATCAGTCGATCGGGGGTTCAAATCCCTCCGACCCCATCTGAAATAAAAACCGAGAAGCGACTTCTCTCGGGTCCTCGATACATTCTGAATAGGGGGTGGTCGGCGTGACGATCGCGCCGTGGCCCCCGGCCGATCCGTCGACGTGCCTCCACTGCGGAGCCCACGTTACCGATCGGTTCCGGCGCGTCTTCGGTGACGATCGCGATCGTGCTCACCGCTGTGGCGAGTGTGATACCTACGCGCGACTGAGCCGCGGCTCCGCCGCTGGCGTCGACGTCGCGGTCCCGGACCCGGAGACGAGTCCCGGTCGTCACGGAGGTGAGGCCGATGCGTGACGGGTCGTTCGTGCCGGCGAGTCGGCTGTACGACGTCGAAACTCGGACGCCCATAGCCCATCCGGCCCATCAAGCGACCGACGAGCAGGTTCGTCGTGCGATCGAAAGCCGAGGTGAGGCGGCGTGATCAATGGGAGTTGCCTCGAGAAAACGGGTGTTCAGAAGACGACCTTCCAGACGTGGCCGCAGTCGCTACACTCGAACGTTCGCTGTAATCCCTCTTCGATCACCTCTCGACAACTCTCATCGCAAGGAGAAAACAGACACTCCGGGCAGGGAACTTCCATCGGAGTAGTCGAGAGGACTCCGACGAAGGTAAGGATCGCGGTACTGCGGTTTGAGCGGTCTCGGCTGTCGTACGTAACTATCGATCGCGAAGGCGGTGATTCGCGATGAGCCGCGACGATCGTTCAGTAACGATCGACGGTGCTCGAGTCCCGGTCGTTCAGATCGATCGGATCGACGGCGACGTGATCGTCTCCATCGACGTCGCGACTGCGGTCCGTGAGGGATTCGAGTTCACGAACATCTGGCAGTGCAAACGCGTCACGGTGTCGATTTCCGGCCGGGAATTCGCCGCGACAATCACTAATTGTAGCATCGAACACGGTGTTGCGGCGATCGGACTCACGGATTGCGAGCTGTTCGGGTCGGACACCGATCGCGACGGCGGTGATTCCCGATGAGCCGTCTCGTCGAATCCGACGAGTGCGAACGCTGCGGCGATCGCGTCGACGCGTTCCGCCGACTGTGTGCTGACTGTACGCGCGACGTCCGCGATGCGCGGGAGGGTCCGCTATGAGTTCGCGGACGTCGGAGCTCGAGAGTCCGAAGGCCAGCGGGGACTTCCTCGAGGCCGAGGTCGTCCAGGAGGTCGCCGAGCTCGAGTACGTCGGTGACCGGACGGCCACCTGGCACGACGCGCGGACGTCGACGCTCCTGGAGCCGCGTCGATCGCTCCCGTTCTTCGGGATCGTTCTGGTCGAACCGGACGTCCCGATCGAGATCAAGGGCTGTCAGATCGAAACCGGCAACGGCGATCGATCGACTCACGGTCGGTTCTACGTCAAGCGGGCGGCACACGAGCAGTTGCTCGAGGCCGCGGGGATGTACCTGCTCGTGGTCTACCTGCCGCGGCCGGGACTCCCGCAGATCGCCCGTGCGATCGTGCCCGCGACGATCGTCGACGAACTCCTGGCCGGTCGGTGGTACGACGTCGGCGGTGAGCGATCGGAAGAGGAAGTCGCGAAACTCGCGTGGTCGCACGTGATCGATCCGGCTGGTGTCGATCCTTCGATAACCGTGGGTGATCGTCTGTGACGATCGGCGATCGTTCCATCGACGGAACTGCTCACCGGTCCCCTCAGTATAGTTCGCGAAGAAAGGGGGTGCCTGTACTGGTCGGATACGGTACCATTCAATGGAGTGGCCGAAACGTCTGGGATCCACAGGAACAGGATTTAGTACCTATCGGGCGGATCCGTCCATCCTGGTCTTCTCTCGCTGCGTATACTGCTTCACAGCGTTCGCAGATGGCCACGATTCGATTGTGGTCGCCCAAAGTAGTCCCCTCAAAAAATATCCCTCCATCCAGTGCCATCAACCCCCACCAGAAATCCCGTGTATATCTCTGTCAAGAGAGCTTCTATAGGGAAGGATCTCTTCTCGCGGAAACTGACCGCAAAGGCGGTGGTCGACCGTGAGTTCCGACATCGATCACCCCCGTCCCGATCGCGCCGACATCGACGATCGCGACCTCGAGGCGGAACTCGTGAGCGCGGGAGCGGGTCACGTCGGCATCCCCGTCGATGCGATTTGCGTGGGCTGTGGGCGAGTCCGGGTTAAACGGGCCGATCCTACTGAGATCGGCCAGGAGAACAACGTCGACGCGATCGACCTCGAGGCGTCGGACTGCACGTCGTTCAAGCACGTCTGTCACCCGTGCGGGAGCGCAACGTGGTGGAACCCGGTGGCGGTGTTGACCGGTCTCCTCGAGAGTGAGCGGGGTGAGTAGCGGTGGTCCAAGTCGAGACGACACCGCACGAGATCGAGGGCCGCTGGAAGTGGCCCGATTGGGACCGCGGCCCGTACGATGCACTCTCGTCGGTGATGCTGGGGCCGCCGTTCGAGGGACATCTCGAACTGAGTACCGAAGTCGACGGCGAGCCGTGGTGGATCGAAGTGAGATACAGCAAGTCCGGTTTCGCGCCGCGACTGTCCGACGGGATCAACGCCGAACGGCTGTACGAGTGGGACATCGTGGGCCGTGGGCGGAACGAAAAGAAGGCCTCGTTCAATATCTCCCCGCGGTTTCCGAACATGCGCCACTGGGAAACTGGCGATCGGCTTCAGCTCCCGTGGGAGAATCAGGTCGGCGAAACGGAAGGCGTCGACGTCGAGTACCACACGAGCAACATCGAAGCCGATCGCGGCCTCGAGTTGCTGCCGGAGTTCTTCGCCGCAATCTTCGAGGAGGCGGAGGAACGCGTTCACCCGGAGTACTTTCGGACCGACCCGCACCCGTCCAGTACGATGTGGGCGTACGAGCGGTACGTCCGTATCCGGCGTGAATGGGCTCGAAAGCTCTCGTCGGCGGGAGTTCTCCAGAAAGTGGCGCTGTATCTGTCCGACCTGGAGGGAGTCAAGGCCGAGTTGCACATCGACAACACGGAGGTGATGAACCACCAGAACCGGCTCTTCCTCGAGCCGTCGTCGGTGACCGAACTGCTGCCGGGCCACACCTACGGGCGGAAGTTCGAGATCTACCAGCTGAAGGATCCCGACGCGGTCTCGAAGGACCACCCGTCGTACCATCCGAAGGTGGAGGTGCTGGTCAACAAGAAGATGAACGGCGGTCAGGCGTGGGCGTGGGCCGATCGGCACGAGGTGACCGAGGAGATCGACGAGACGCTGCTGAACGCGCTGCACTGGGAAGACATTCCGCTGGCCCCGGATGGGAACGGTGTGTACGTCGCGGACGATCACTTCGATGCGGTGGCCCGAGAGGAGCCGGTCGAACTGTACGACGATCCGACGCCGCGCCTCGAGGCGAAGACGGACCACCTGTTGATGACGACGTTGCGGGACATGGGTGAGACCGCTCGCGACGTCACCGAGACGATCGCGACCGACGGCGGTGCGACCGTCGACGACCTCGCCGACCAGCTGGGGAAACATCCCGCGACGATCTACCGGGCGATCAACAACCTGGGCGAGATCCTCGAACTCGAACAAGGGAACGTCTCGTTTCGGGCCCGGAAGTATCGCGAAGAGCTGCGAGCGCTCGTCGAGAGCGCCGAGTACGCGATCGAGAGCTTCGCCGATCGCATTCAGCACGTGATGGGCCTGGCCGATCACGTTGCCGAACTGTCTCCCTTCCAGGAGTGGCTCGCCGAGAACGGCGCCGAGATCGAGTTCGACCAGAACGGTGACCCGGAACGCGTGCGGGTCGACACGATCCTTTCCGAACTGAAAGCGAGCAGTTTCGAGAACGTCGCGACGATCGCAGCTGAAGCCCTCGAGAAGTGGTCGAAGTCAGGTAACGATCCGGCAGTACTCCGGAGCGCGCAGTTGTCCTGGAAGACTCCGGGTGGCGGCACCGAGGTCGGATTCGTCGGCGCGATCGCCGATCGCTGAACCAGCCTCGATAGTGGCAACACTATTCTGACCCCTTGTTTCGGCAATTCTGATTGTCTTGTAGCGGTGACTGTGCAATTCTGATTGTAGTTCTCGCCTCGAGGACGGGGTCGGCGGCGCGATCGCGCCGCGAGCCGGCGGGGTCGTTTCGCGCTTCGCGCGAAAGCCCCCTTGGCGGGTGTCGCCAAGGCGACAACGTCAAAAAATTACACCGCCCCGCCCTCAGTTTCGCATATCGGACTCCAATTGATGCACTTGAAATGGGGGTTGGTCAGTACTAGTAGCCGCTATTTCCTTAAATTAGAGTTTGAACCAGTCACACCATAACCAGAAGCTATAGTTATATTCCCCATTTTTGTTATCATTACCTATATGATGGATTCAGATGCGTTTGACGACAAGACTACTATTAGCTTACACCAATTAGCAGAGGAAGCAGATAACACCAGCGAGAAATCTATAGAATATTGGGAAACGATATTGAAAGAGTCAAAGTATTCTTTCCAGAACAGCCTTGACACCATACAAGAAACACGCGAAAGAACGATCGATCTGATAAAAATAGATCTTATATTAGCATCAATTTATATAGCTCTTCTTAGATTTGGGACTAATGGCTCTCAAATCGCACCTAACTCTTTCATTCTTGCTCTTCCATTTGCCCCGTTATTATTGTCTGGTATCATATTTTTGCATGGGTACATCTCTCTTGGACCTCGTACTATTGGAATTAGTAGTGGGAATATCCACGAATCGCTATTACAGGAAAATAATAAATATGAATACTGCAAGACAATGGCTATTGTCTATGCTAAATGGACAGACAAAAATATAGAACTAAATCAAAAATCTATGAACCATATTATGATTGGTATCGGTTGTATTTTTACTTCTCTTGGTGCTGTAGCCGGAATATTTGTGTTTTATTGATAGTATGTTCCGTAGGGACAAGAGAGGTTCACTGTTGAGATGAAAATTGTGGCTAAGGCCAAAGTCACAAACCAACCGCCCCGCCTCCACACAGTTCTGCAGCACACGTACAAAAATACTCCTCCGATTCTATTATAAAGATTGACACGAATCGAGTGCTGAATATAGGGGTTCCAGATACCTCTGATTCATCGACTGACGATACAGTTCAAGATCGAGATTGTCGAAGAATTGCTGGCCGAGGCTAACTCACTGATCGAAGGATGCTGTCTAGACGTCACAATAGTTTTTGGTGTGTATTCTGAGGATAATACCATGGATAAATCGAACCGCCGAAACCACGACCCCGATGACTTGGTGGATAGGTTGACAGATGTTGGAATCTTATCCAAACGCCAATCACAGGCCATTGTCTATTTCGAGATCAAGGATGATCCTGAGAAGGATGCTCGATCACTCTTCGATATCTCAGAGAAGGAACTGGAGGATAAGAGGGAGCGCGCGAACGAGATGATAGAAGCTGCAGAAACAACGATCAACGTATCAAAATCCGATATGGGTATCGAGGAGAGGATAGAGAAGTTACACGAGGATGGCGTGTTGCTCGAACCCGAAGCAAAGGCGTATGTTCACTCTGAGCGTGCCGACGAATCGACGCTTGTCGATATGGTGGAGAGGCCACTATCCGATATAGAGGATCATAAGGAGACAGCGGAAGAACGGATCGACCAATGCTATGATCTGGCGTATTTTTTGGACGAACACGCCGGTATAGAGATCTACTAATCCGTTCACGCGCTGAAGAACGTGAGATTAATTGCGCGGCGCACAGAGCGCGCGCCGCGCTAGTGGAAAAGTTGAATCTGCCGATATCGAGCATCACAGAGTCAATATCGAACTGGTAGTCTACACCGGAACCTCGACAAGTGATGTTGCCGAGTCTGCTTAGGAGGGATCAATTCCAGAACAACGAATGATGAAATGCCAAAAGAAACAAGTGTTGATTATGCAATGAAACCATCAGAATGGATAAACACGAGACGATTCGAGAAGACCTATTTGAAATTGATACCGACGAATTCGACAAATTTGTCACAGACTTGTGGGAATACCGGGGATACGATATTGAAGATCCCGATGCCCGCCGAGCGACATTTAAGGCTACGAAAGGAGGTGGCTTCCTTAGGTCTGGAACGACAGAGCTTGTGCAGCCGCTTTATCGAGAAGGATACAAAGTTGATAAGTCAGATGTAAATCGCGTTCTCGATCTTCGTTTTGGAGACGATATTGATGAACTCGTTGTGGTAACGACGACGGAGTTTACGGAAGGAGCGCGAAAGCAAGGAAAACGGCCAGATGTGCGAGTCATCAGTGGTGAAGAACTCGCTGACCTAATCATTGAGGAGAATGCAGAGAAAGTTCTTGATCGATATCTGCCGAAGGGGTCGGTCCTTAAAGGATTGTTCTGGCTATTTGTGATCCTTCCCTTGAAGATAATGTGGGCTTTGATCGTATTTCCGCTTAAGCTGCTCTTTGGATCGAATAGTGAGAAACAGTCCGAATCATAATGCGGCCGATCTAGACTTCTACTCTACTTCTTCCAGGGGTCACACGTTGCGACGATCGGTTTCCCGAATATGAACACGAGTCGAGTACCGGCCGTGTTCATATCGGGCCCACGCCCATCGCGATCGCCCCGGCCACGGTGCCGATCGAGGCGGGTCCCGACACCCTCTTTATAAAATAGACTCGTTCGAGTGAACCGAAAAAACTAGGAATAGCGGATCGTGTTCACAGCCATGTCTCATAATGAGACGCCGGGATCGGTTCGAATCCGGACCGACGACGGGAACGAATGGCGGTTCGACGCTATCCAAAAGGCCGCGAAGTTCTACGACTGTAACCGATCGAACGCGATCGCCTTCGCGTGCAACGACGTCGACGAACTCGTGGCCGCGGCTCGACGCGTCCTGGAGCGCGACGATTTGACAATCAAACAGCGCCGAGAGATTGCAGACACACTGAGCACGCGAGCGGTCTCCTTCGACGTCAAGACTGAAATTGCGGTCGAAACGAAAGGCGAGATGTAACTGAATACCGATAATATGGAGTTCGAATTATGGCACTAAATATCCCATAACTGACTAGGCAGAATCATTATGGATGTGGCGCTTCAATATCGAAGTAGGGCTGGAGAGGTAGGTGGTGAAGTGGTGGACTACTCCAGCCCAACTTTCGATACACAAACTTTGCCCTTCAATCCCTCGTTATTAGTTGACGTTTTCCAAGAACAATAGCAGATAGTTACCGTCAAAAGATAGCATCAATCGAGAGTTTCGCCTGTTCGGTCCCACGGTGATCGCCGCCACCGTGCCATCGCAACATGGGCAGGCTTGAGGCCGCGATCGCCTTCGTCTTCAGAATCTGTGTTCCGGTCCCTCGCTTCCGATAGACGGCAAATCCGTACATTCCCCCGGCTCGCACGAGTTTCGAGTGGTACTGCCTGTACACCTTGAAGTTGCCCGGATTCCCGTCGGCGTGACGATGAGCCGTCGCTTTGAACTCCCACGGGGTGCCGTCCTTCTTGCCGTCGTACCAGCTGGTGTCGATCCGCTTGCCGTCCTGGTCGACGAGATCGACGCGATACGTCTCCGCGAGGTGGTACTCACACGCCGTCCCATGTTTGTTCGCTTTGTGAGATGGCATTCTTATTCGATACGCGATCGCTCGCGCCTCGCACGCGTCTTATATATACACTCCTCGTCGCTACTCGAGGCGGATCGATCCGGTGGGCCGTCGGCCCTGGCGGGCCGATCGGCCGCCGCCCATAGGGTGGCCGGGGGTGTCCGGACACGGACGCGCGGACATCGTATCGCCATCATGCGGTTATCGCCTCAACTCTGTCCAGTGCCTCGTCGTGATCGCCGTCCTGAATCTCGGGCCATCGATCGCCGACCCAGCTTTTCCCGAACGGGACGAATTTGGCCGTCTCGCGGTGGCTCAGGCCGTCCTCTTTGCATGCCTTGACGGTCCAGATTGCGACGTCGTAGGCGACGTCTCCCGGTTCTGGGTTCTCGTCGTCTTCGGCACCTGTCCACGACCACACGGCAGGGTCTTTCGTGTCGTAGCGCCAGTCTGTCTGGGGAATCCCGTCGATTTCGAACCGGACGTCCCGGACTTCGCCGCTCTTGATCCTGTCCGCGACGCGAGCCTGTTTGAGAGAGCTTTTCTGGAAGATATAGCCGACTCTCCACAGCAGCGGGTGAATACTGCTCTCGTCGTGTGCGACGTAGATCAGCATCCCGTCGTACTTCCGGATCTTGAATACGAGCGGTCCCATCTTCTTGCGCATCAGGTACCCCGACTTACCGCCGCCGTCGCCGACGCTCGAGAACTCGTCGCCGATGAATAGCTTCGCCTCCTGGTCGTAGTTGAGCGGGTCGCCGTTCTGCTGAACCCACTCCTCCATCGATCTGTAATTCGGGATGAAGCCGTCGCGTGTCTGGCCGTCTGCATCGGTCCACTGGTCGGTTTCCTTCAGCGTCGGGATGTTGCTCGCGACCTTCTCGATCCCGAGCAGGTGCTTCGCTCGCTGCGCGAGCAGGCACGCGAGGTCGGTCTTTCCGGTCCCCATGTCGCCGATAATGACGATGACCGGTGCCGGATCCTGAATGATCTGGTCGACCTGCTGAATCGCCTTCATCCCGGAGATGTCCGCCCGTTCGTTCTGGTCGCCGGTCAGGTGCTTCAGCGTCGGCATATCTCCTGCATCGAGTGCCGTCCGACCAGTCTCGGTCGCCGCGATCGCGCGAATCTCTCGCGTCTCGTCGAGACCGTCCGCGGTGCCGGGCATCCGTCCCGGTTTGCTCAGCTCCCGGACGTCGTAGTATTCCGCCTGGATCGAGAGGAACCGGGAGACCATCTCGTCCCGAACGATCCCCGTGTGTTCGTGCGCGTCGGCATCGCGAACGCCGTAGCCGTCCTGATGCTCCCGAAACTGTGCTGGCGTGTAGACGTCGTTATCGTCCGTCATTCTTGTCCTCCGTCGGTCGCCGCTTCCTGCGGCCCACTGCCCACGCCCACGTCGGCCGGGGTGTCGATCGCGTCCATCGCCTCGTCCTCGAGGTCGCCGACGCGATCGCCGCCGGGAACCTCGTCCGGTTCCAGCGTGGGAAGGTCGTCGTCACCCAACCCCGTCGCGTCGTCTTCGAAGTCCTCGAACACGTCCTTCACCGCGTCCTGATCCATCATCTTCCCGCGTTCTCGCGCCTCGGCCATGCTGTTCACGAGCCGGCGCTGGATGTCCGCGCCGAACTCGCTCACACTGTCGCGCAGAATGTTCAGCGCGATATGCGATTCCGTGAGTTTCCCGTAGATCGCTTCCATGTGGCTCTTGCTCGTCAGAAGCTTGGTGTCGGCCACTTCCTCCAGCCACACGCCCTTCACCCGGAGTTCGCCGACGTCCTCCAGCCATTCGAACTCCTGTACTGCCCACGCGGAGCCGCCGTTGACCGGGTAGGGGTTCGGTCCCTCGATCGATTTCTCGGCCCAGACCGACGGCTCGACGTAGAACTTCTCGAGGTCATCGTTCACCGCGTTGACGTGGTGTACCTCGACCATATTGCGGGTCCGGAGCTTCTTCACGAACCACACGAAGAAGCCGAACAGCGCCGGGCCGAACAGCATCGTCGCTGCGAGCATCCCCACTGCGACCGGGGGTACCTGCGGGATCGACGGCCGGAAGATAACCAGCGCCGCGCCGAGCGAGAACAGCACGCCGAGTACCAGTATTTGCGCCTCTGCGACCAGATACGTGAGTCGGTCGTACCAGTTTCCGAATCTCATGCTTTCATCACTCCGTTATCTTCCCGCCAGACCACGAACAGCGCCGCTGCGCCGGACATAGCGATCGACAGTACCATCCCCGCGAACAGGCCGCTGGTGCCGCCGAAGTACCGGAGTGGGTTCGACCCGGCCATCATTCCCGACGAGAGCCGCACTGTCGCGCCGTTCGCCGTTACGCCGACGGCAGAGCCTTGCTGTACCGTCTCGACCGGGAGCGTGACGATGTGCGTCCCTTCCTCCAGTTCTTGGCTCGTCTTCGGGACGTGGACCGCACCTTCGTCCTCGAGGCCGGCCAGCGCGTCGGTCATCGTGACCGAGGTTCGAATATCGGTCTGGATCGCCACGCGAGCGGCCCCGTCGCGGAACTCCCAGCCGAGGATACGCGCCGAGTCGCTGAACCGGATGGTCTCGTTCTCTGCGAGCGTGTCCGCTTTCGAGAGGTTCACCTTCGTCGTGTTGCCCAGCTCGTCGTCGCCGGGGTCGTCGTCGCGATCGCCGCCCGACTCCGCTACCCGGAGCCACGAACTGATGTCCGTCCGGTCCTCTCGATCGAGGTCGTGCATGTTCTCGTCCGCCCAGTTGCGGACTATCTCGACGTACTGATCCGGCGCGTCTGCCGGATCGTCGTGCCGCTCCATGATCGACCGGATGAATTCGAGGTCTTCCGCTGTGTCCGTCTCGTTCGTCGTCTCGTTGCCTTCCTGAGCCATCGCGCCCATACTGCCCACAAGCCCAAGACTCAGCACCACTATCGCCAGTATCGCAAAAAATCGTTTCATGGTGTGTCGGTTACGGCGTGATCTTGCCCAGGAGGAACAGCACGACGACCACGAGCACGGCCGTTAGCCCGATCGCCGGGTTAGAGCCGAACAGGTCGCCGATCGTGATACCGTCCCCTCCGCTCGAGTCCTCGTTTTCTTCAATTTCCTTCTGATCCTCCGCTATCTGCTCGAGCAAGGCCACGTATTCGTCGCTGTCGTAGGTTTCGTAGTTCGGTCGTTCCCACGTCTGGTTGGTAACCTCGTTTCCGTCCGAATCGTACATCTCTTCGATGGTGAAATTCCCATCGTAGAAGTGTACGGTCTCGTTTTGGGTAACGATCAACTGCGACCCGTTGAGCGCGTCCGTGTCGTACGTCTGGCCGGTCTCGAAGCCGTCCGTCGGTGTCTCACCGGAGAACAGGAGCCCCTCGTACGTCTCGTTGACGTGGCCGGTGTAGTTGCGGACGCGCGTTCCGTTCTCGTCTTCCGTCTCGTAGTCGGTGGCACCGTCGTACGAGACGACCATCGACATGTTCAGGTCGGGTCGGTCGAGTTCGAGCACGGCGTGCGTCGCGAGTTTGTACCGCTGGTCGGTCACCTCCGCGTCACCGGAGAGGTACCGAACCATACCTTCCGCACCGCGCAGGTCCTCCGGCGTGATCTCGCCGTTGTCGAGCGCGGTGTACATGCTGTCGATGAACTGCGGATCGAAGTTGTCGTGTGCCGTCTGTCGCTGGTTCTCGATCTCGATCAACCTCTCCGCTACCTCCCGATTGTCGTAGACCTGTTCGGACAGCAGGTCGAACTCGGGGACGTTCTGGACGACGACGACGCCGTCATTCGTCGCTTCTGTGCCGTACGTCCATTCTTCGCCCGTTTCATCATACGATTCCATATCGTAGTCGTAGACCCGATCGAACTCCTCGTCGTTCGAGTTGGTGAAGTACATCTTCACCTGCATCCCCTGGTACTCGTGAACGGAGCCGTCGGACAGATTGTACGTGAGATTGGCTGTCTCGGTGAGGAGTTCGCTCCTGTCGTAATCTCCTGCATCGACGTCGTCCCACCCGGTCGTGTGAATGAACTCGTCCGGCGTCTCCGAATCTCGATGGGTCTGGTTCGATAGATACGCGAGTTGCGCGCTGTGGGCGCTGTACTCTTCGAGAAGCTGAATCTCGAGGTTCGTATAGTAGTCGTCGATCGACTCGTTCACGTTCTCGGTCGCGGTCGCCTTGGTCGCGTTGTTCTCCCAGGAGTTGGCGATCGCCTCTTTGCCCTCGAGCGAGGCGATCGTCGGCGTGTCTTCGAGGTAGTTCCCGGTCAGGATATAGGTCGACTCCCACGATTCTTCAACGCCGCGCGCGTTGGCGTGGACGTCCGACTGAAGATAGGCACCCGACTCGGTTTCGTCGACGGTCCCGAGTTGTTCGGCGGTCGTACACGGCTTGTTAACGATCTCGAAGAACCGGGCCGGCGAGTCACACACCTGCTCGGTCGTCGAGTCCTGGGCGGCTGCCGGACTCGCCGCGATCGGCGCGACGAGCGAGCCGACCAGGAGGAACGCGAACAGGAGGGTGAACGCGCGATGGGCGATGGGCCGATGGGCCGCCACTCAGACCACCCCCGCCGTCGCCGCGATCGCCGCCAGTACCACGGTCAGCCCGGACGCCCCGAGGCAGTAGCCGAGCACCGCGTATCTGTACAACTGAGCGTTTTCGTCGTCGAAAAACTCGATATTCATGCTTTCCACCTCCGTTATCCCGTGTAGGAGACGTACACCGACGCTCCCGCGAGGTACAGCACCATCGCCAGCCGGATTACGTCAGCCGATTCTACGAACGTCGCGAACGCCGGCACGAACACGTACATGACCGGTGCCAGCAGTGCGAAGCCGATCGCCGCCAGTTCTTGCGTCTCGTGGTCCGTATCCTGGTTATACAGGTTCGTCCCGATGATCCACAGATCGCCGAACAGCGTGATCAGCAGCGCGGCCGAGATGTCGGCCCCGCCGATCGTCCAGATGGGCTGGGTGAAGTCGTACCCTCCGAACACGTTGATCTGCATGGACCAGACGCCGAAGATCATCGCCCCGGTGATCGGGACGAGCATCAGCGCCGCCACGTCGACGAGGTCCACCTCGTTCTTGTCGCTCGGCGCGAACTTGCCGAAAGTTGTTCTCGTTGCCATAGTGCAACGACGGCGGTGGCATCCGCCCGCGCAAAAACGTCAGCAAAACCTAGGCTATGTCTTGGTGAAACCGATAGTCACCAAGGTTTATACCAAGGCGGGTTGCCCGCAGGATATGGCATTGAACAAACTCAGACAGTTAGACCAGAACTCGGCCGGCATCACGCTCCCGAAAGACGACCTCCGGATCGAGGGGCTCCTCGACGAGAACGGGAAACTCGACGGCGAACATCACGTGCACATTCGGCACGTCGACGAGGGAGAGTGGACGCTCGAACTTGTCGAGGAGATTCACTCCTGACCGTCATTACAGTTTTTGCTATCAGGAAATGTAGAACAGCGGTATAAGCAGAATAATTCCAAAGACTGAGGTGGACAGTTCGATCTGACAGAAAATATAGATTGGGTACTATTTATGGCCAGTCTTCACTTGCAACGGATGTTTGGGTACCGTCACTCTCGATAACTGCGATTGCTGTGATGGTCCCCTCGTCCTCAGCATTAGCGGTGTCCCAGTCGCTATTGTTGCCGGTCCCAATTGTAACAGTGTCTCCGGCGGTTAATTTTTCACCATACTCGTTAGCACTGGTGTCGTAAACGGAACTGTTGAGATCCTCAGCGTCTGACCCGAGAACGACGTAATCTGAGTTACCAAGTGATGTCACTTCAACTTGAATCTCATCGGATGCATTGTCATACTCAATCGTCACACCAGCTTGAGCCTCCTGACTCACGCTACCACCAAGATCCAGCACGAACGCCGCGATCACGGCCGCGAGAATGACTGTGATGGCGACCATCAGAATTACTCCGATGACCGGACTCACTGCACGCTCTTCTTCATTTCCGACTAATTTGTTTGTTATACTACTCATTTTAGAAGTCGTACTCGTCGCTGGCAACGACGGTTTCCGTACCATCTTCTTCAATTACAGCAATAGCAGTGATCGTCCCATTTTCGCCAGAATTACCGTCATGAGTCAGCGTATCGCCAACTTCCAACTCCTCCGAGCCGTTGAATGTAGTAAGGCTAGTGGCGTCGCCGCCGATATTCACGTGATCTGCATTCCCGAGTGACGTTACTTCAACACGAATCTCTTCGCTTCCATTTTCTTCGTTGATGTCAATGTTAACACCAGCCTGAGCTTCCTGACTGACACTGCCGCCGAGGTCGAGCACGAATGCCGCGATCACGGCCGCGAGAATCACGGTAATCGCGACCATGAGAATCACGCCGATAACTGGACTCACTGCACGTTCCTCGTCGTTTCCGACGAGTTTCTTTCCGATGTTTTCTAGCATTGTTTACCTCACAGCACCCACGTGAACGGTGAGAAGGCTTATGCCGGGGTATCTGGTATCCCGACCTGCGCTTGGGGATTGGGGGTACACACACCAACCCAGCGCCCACCTTCATGCCGTCTCCGATTTCGGTGCTGATAGTCACCTGTCGGTCAGGGGTTCATATATTTATGGGATCGTGAGTTTCTCACAGACTGATAACGGTTTCAGTCCTGATAATCAGCGTGCCGCAGAACCCGTACAGCACCCCCTTGAAACCGTTCCGTCTGGCGATTCCGTTCAGCTGAACCCGGGGCAATAACCGTTATGGCCACCCTGACACACCTATACGACATGGCCGATCGGGATGCGCTCGTCACCGAGCAAGACCTGGCGCGCACCTACGACGGTGGCGTGTACGACGACGCCTGGGTGGCAGTCCGCGAGTATCGCGACGTCGCCCGGTACCAGTCCGAGAACCCGGACAAGGGGTACACCGCGATCGCGAACGCGCTCGACCTTCCGCAGGGCCGGGTCCGGTCCTGGACCGACGGCAAGACGCCGAACGTCGTTGCCGGGATCGAAACCGCACGCGATCGCGGCTGGATCGACGTCAAGTACGACGACGACGCGTTTCTCCCACTGAACGCACTCGTCGCGGGGATCTTCTCGGGCGGGTCGATCATTCGGACGAACTGGGTTCCGAAGTGGACGCTCAACGAACAGGGATACCACTCCTACGTCGTCGACGCGCTCGAGTTGGCCGGCGTCGGATATACGACCCACGAGGAAGCGGACGAGAACGGTGGGCCGACGATCCGGCCGGCCGACGACGGAGCGATTCTCGGGCGAGTCCTGTGTGTTTTGGGCGCGCCGATCGGCAAGAAGTCGGAACTCGACGACATCACACTCCCCTGGTACTTGGACGGCGCGCCCACGGACGTCCGCGAGATGTTCGCCCATTCCTACATCGCGAACCGTGGGTACAGTAATCCAGAGAGTACCCGAGTACAGATTATCGAAAAGCGACCGCAGTCCTATCGCGAGTCGCTGGCGGCGTTGCTCGAAGACGTCGCCGGCGCGCCGGTCACGGTCGGCGATCGATCGGTCACGATCTCCGCCGACGCGGCGCGGGCGCTTGGGATCGAACTGTCTAACTGAACCCTTCAATCAGTGATAGATTCAAGATGACGTGCTGAATACAGCACGCAAGTCAGAGGTAGTTAGAGACGGGTCTCTCCTTCCTCCTTCTTATTCTATACCACACCTTTATCATATCTTGTTATAAACATCTTGAGTATGTTCGGACAAGGTAATCAAACGTATCAAGAGGTAGTTGACCTGATCCACGCATGGCGGCCTTCTCAGGATTATGGTCACGAAAGCAAATTTCAGAGTGAATTGGCTGATTTTCTGGATGAGGAACTCAACAGACAAAGTGATGGTATGATGGGCGATATAATGGGTGGTGGACGTAGCAACTATGTGGTCAGCCGTGAACGCGGAAATGCTCGTGGCGATGTTGTAGTTGATGATACAGTCGGAATTGAAATGAAACGACACTTCTCAAATGACCAGAAGCGAAAATTACGTGGTCAACTTGAAGATTACGCTGACAATTATCCATATGTGATTGCCCTTGCGTGCGGGATCGATGATACGGATGGCTGGCGAGAGGTCGAGAATAAGTTTATTCAAGGCCGAGGGATGGGAATGAATCAAACACAATTTACGTTCATAGCCAAACGACGAGAGAACTTCGGTGAGGAACATGACTTCGGTGGAGGAGGCGGTTTCGGTGGCGGCATCCCAGGACTTTAAAAATTGATAGTATGATCAACTCGAAACTCGCTGAGATTATGGCCAAAGGGATGAACTAATGGCTGAAGACCCACTTCAAAACCTTCCCGACTGGATAGTACTACTCGTGTTAGTTCTTTTCTTGATAGGCGCTGCTATCGTCCTCTACTTTTGACTGAACATTCCTGACCACACTACATCTATGCTCTGTATTCAGCACCAGAGTTGTGTCATTTGTTGAAGATTTCAACAAAGCCGGTTGAACAGGATTATTTTGGCTGGTGGGGCTTCCGTACTCACTCCAAGTCTTCGGCGGCGAGTTCTCCTTCGAGATAGGCTCGTCCCCGATCGGAAATCCGATACAAACCACGATCCTCATCGTAGTACTCGACCAGTCCGCCGTCTTGCAGTGCCCGAAGTCGACGGCGAACGTGCGAAATTTTGTAATCGATATTCGCCTCGACGGTGGACGGATTCGCGACGATCGGCTCGTTACCCTCGTTGAGAAGGAACTCGAGGATCGCATCGTCAGCACGCGTCATCCAGTCCACCCGTGGTCGTCGCATTCTCTTGGTAAGACACGGAACTCCATGTTAGAATGCTCGGTACGATGGTATTTGAACGCTATTCGATTCCTTGTAGTGCATTGTTCGATGCATTAGTTTGAAGTACTATCCGTTCCTGAGTGCGGACAACGGAAGCCAGACGGACCCGCCGCTGCCCGGACGGGTCCTTGTGAGAACGCGGACCCGGTGTTAGGGGCACCGGCCCGCTGGCTCCCGTAAGTGAGTACGGAAGCATGCTATCGCTGAACGCACCGGGGGAAAAGTCCCCCGATCGACCGCATCGATCGGCCCGCGGTCCACAGCCCACGGCCCATCGAAACCGTTTCGGAAATCGTATCGGAAATCGCCGCAGATTCCAAAATCGTATTCGAGAGGCCGTCAGTTGCCGATTTCTGTTTGTCGGAACTATCGGAACCGGCCGTGCAGCGACTAAGAGGGTATCGGACAGTCGTTACGAACCACCGACGGACGGCGACCGCACGCCCCCAGGTTCCACGTGATGGCGCGCGCGGTGAGTCCGCGGTCCCACAAGCGTGAGACCATGCCAAATCAAACACGCCACCACGGTAAGCGTACCGGATACTGTAACCAGCGCGATACTCGCGAGGTGGGCCGATGAGCGCCACCGATCGCGACGTCCCGCCCTGCGACGGCTGCGGGTTGACTGTGGGCCGCGTTCGTGAACTCGAGGTCCAGAATCCCGACGGGAAAGTCACCGTCTGCGACAGCTGCGAGGAGACCCTTCGAGCGACGATCGTCGCGGAGGTGCGGGTCTATGTCTGAGGCCGATCGCGATCGGCGAGCCGACGCGATGGAACGGCAGGCCGAGGCGCTCGAGGCGATCGCGACGGAACTGCGCTACCAGAACGCGGCGCTCGTCGAAACGATCGACGCGATCGACGACCTGGCCGCGCGCGTCGACGAACACCACGTGCCGGACACCCGGCCGCGGGATCGGTCCGGCACCGCACTTCAGACGGCGATCGCCGATCGGCTCTTCGAACGCGACGATCTCGAAAACAGTCCGATGAGCGCGCTCGCGCGCGCCGAGAACTGGCGGGAGCGTGACGGACGATGAGCAGGGATCTGTCGCCGCGAAAGGCGCGTGATCGGTTCCTCTCCCGCCGCCGGCAGGAGAACACCGAGAAGACGGTTCGGAGCTACGAGAACCGACTGACCCGGTTCGTCCAGTGGGCCGAAGAGGAGCAAATCGACTCGATGGCGGAGCTGACCGGTTGGGACCTGGACGAGTACCGGGCGGCCCGTGAGGCGGCGGGTGTCGCGCCCGCGACCTTGAAGGGGCAACTGACGGCGGTGAAGCAGTTGCTCGATTACTGTGCGTCGATCGACGTCGTCGACGACGAGCTCCCCGACAAGGTGAACGTCCCCACGCTTTCGCGGGCGGAGGAATCGAGCGATACGATGCTCGAAGTCGACGACGCGAAGTCCATCCTGTCGTTCTTTCGGACGTCGACCGACTGGTTCGGTCGGCCCGAACACGCGTTCCTCGAGGTCGCGTGGCACGTGGGCGCTCGAATGAGCGGGATTCGAGCCCTCGATCTCCGCGACTTCGACCCGGACCGACAGACGCTCGAGTTCCGCCACCGGCCGCCAACGCTGTTGAAGAAGAAAGAGCAGGGGGAGCGAGTCGTCGGGATCTCGGAACCGGTCGTGAAGGCACTTCGAACGTACATTGCCCGCGAGCGATTCGAGAAGCGCGACGAGAACGGACGTGAGCCGCTGTTTTGCGGCCGGCAGGGCCGCCCGTCGGATACGACGTTTCGGGCGTGGTCGTACCTGGGGACACAGCCGTGTCTCGTCGTACAGTGCCCGCACGGGAATCGCCGACAGACCTGCGATTTCACTCGCCGGAACCACGCGAGCAAGTGTCCGTCGAGTCGGTCACCCCACGCGATTCGAACGGGATCGATCACGTGGCAGTTACTGCGCGGCCTGGCGATCGAGACCGTCGCGAAACGGGTGAACGCGAGCCCCGAGACGATCCGGCGCCACTACTACAAGGCGACCGAGCGGGAGGAATTCGAGGAACTGCGCGCCAACCAAACTCTGAAACTTGACATTGAAGACAATGATGAGCGCTAAAAAGCGGCGTAAATTAGCGAGTGACGGCCAGATGGTAGGGGCAAATCCACTAGCGCACGTCCCTCCGACCCCATTCCTCTGCCGCGAACAAATTCGTGAGCGACGGGTTCGTGACGAGATTACTGTGACGTAGATGAGGGACGCGCAACGAATACTCTACTCCAGGGATCACTCGTGAACGGTTCGGAGTCGTCCGTCGAACCACGATCGAATCGACCGACAGGAATCCGACCAGAACCGTCACCATCTGCTCATTTGTGTTCGATTCTGGGGCGTGAGTGACGATATGGTCTCTCATCCGGACACCGATACCTACCCTCTTTGGGACAATCCTCTTCCCTGAATAGTCCCGAACGTCGATATGGTCCCCACTGACCATAGCTGTCCGCGAAACGGCGATCGCGAGGAAATATGGGTCGTGCGGGGCGACTCGGAGTCCGTGGTCGAGACGATCCTCCGCGGGTTGGCGCGTATCGAGGGCGTTTCCAGGAGCGAACTCGATCCGCTCTACGAACGGGTAGAGACGGACGCGCTGGCAGCCCTGCTCGGGCACGCGAGAGACGCCGACTGCGCCGTCGGCGTCGAATTCATGACCGACGACTACACGGTCCGGGTCTCGAACGACGGTCGGGTGTATATCCACGACGGAGTGCCGACTGTAGCGCCGCGTCGGTGACGCCCGGACCGTGGTCGACCCGTCGACGGTACGCACGCCGATCGAGCGCGTCACCCGTCCGGAACCGCTGTGATTGCGGTCCGTGACCGACGCACCGCCCGATCGATCGGGTGGACCGTCGGCAACTGCTTCTCGCCGATCGTGCCGAACGGGTCCCGCGTGTCGATCGGGACTGGGCCACGGCGATCGAAGCTATCACTGAGACTGGAGATTGGCGAGAGTTTTATCCGCCTTACGAGCGATCCACGGACATGAGCACACGCGCCGACGCTCCTGCGGATGCCTTCTGGGGGGACGTCGAGGACGATGTCGCGCTCCAGCGATATCGGACCCTCGTCAGTACGATCGACGACGGCATCTACCAGCTCGACGCGAACGGTCACTTCGTCGCCGTCAACGAGACGATCGTCGAGCTCACCGGCTACGCGCGCGACGACCTCATCGGCGAGCACGTTTCGCTGCTGATCGACGACGACGACATCGCACGCATCACCGACCGAATACCGTCCGCCCTCGAGTCCGAGGCGGCCGACATCGAGACCCTCGAACTGACGATCGAGACTGCCGAGGGGGAGCGGATTCCGTGTGAGCTGCGGATCAACATGCTCGTCGAAGACGGGTCGTTCCAGGGCACGATCGGGGTCGCACGAGACGTCTCCGAGAAGCGACGGCGGCAGGAATCACTCGCGTCCGCACAGGCGTCGTACGAGTCGATCACCGACGTGCTCGACGAGGCGAACATCGGAGTGGTCGTGCTCGACGACGAGTTTCAGATCGCGTGGACCGACGAGAAGATCGCGGAGTATCTCGGTCTCGATCGGGACGCCCTCGTCGGACGCGACAAACGACGGGTCGTCAACGAGACGATGAAACACCGGTTCGCGGATCCGGAACGGTTCGCGGAGACCGTTCTGGCCACCTACGACGACAACAGCTACACCGAACGATTCGAGTGTCGCGTGACGGCGGACGACGGTCGCGACGGACGGTGGCTCGAACACTACAGCAGACCGATCGAGTCGGGACAGTACGGCGGGGGTCGGATCGAACTCTACTACGACATCACGGACCGGAAGGTGACGGAGGACGCTCGAAAGGAGACCGAGGCGGAGTTTCACTCGCTGGTCGACGCCGTCGAGGAGTACGCGATCTTCCGCCTCGATCGGGACGGACGCGTCATTAGCTGGAACCAGGGGGCGCGGGAGATCAAGGGCTACGATCGCGAGGAGATCCTGGGGGAGCACTTCTCGACGTTCTACACCGAGGAAGATCGGGCGGCCGACGTCCCAGCGCACAATCTCGAGAGGGCGCTCGAGAACGGCTCCGCCGAAGACGAGGGGTGGCGCGTCCGGAAGGACGGCACGCGGTTCTGGGCGAACGTGACGATTACGGCGATCAGGGACGTCGACGGCACCCACCGGGGCTACCTGAAAGTCACCCGCGATATGACCGATCGGCGGGAGCGCGAACGCGAACTCGAGAGCGAACTCCAGCGCATCCTCGGCCGGATCTCCGACGCGTTCTACGCGGTCGACGAGGAGTTCAGGTTCACCCACGTCAACGAACGTGCGGAGGAACTCCTCCAGCAGTCCGAGGAGGAACTGCTCGGCAAGAGTATCTGGGAGGTGTTCCCTTCCGCCGCCGAAATCGAGGAGGTATCCGATGCCTTCCGGACGGCGATGGAATCGCAGGAACCGACCAGCTACGAACTCTACTACGAGACGCTCGAGTTCTGGGTCGAGGCGAACCTCTATCCCTCCGAGACCGGCATCTCGGTCTACTTCCGGGACGTCACCGATCGCAAGGAACGCGAGCAGGAACTCAGGCGGACGGAGCGTCGGTTCGAGGCGATTTTCAACGATCCGAACATCCTCGTCGGACTGTTAGACCCGGACGGGACGGTACTCGACATCAACGGGACGGCGATGGAGTACGTCGATGCCGACCTCGACGACGTGACGGGCAAGCCGTTCTGGGAGACGCCGTGGTGGGGTGGCGGCGATGGGGTCCAGGCCGACGTCAAACGGTGGACCGAACGGGCTGCGTCGGGCGAGTACGTGGAGTTCGAGGCCGACCTCACACAGCCGAACGGCGAAGCGTACACGCTCGAGGGCGTCTTCAGGCCCGTTACGAACGAAGAGGGTGAGGTCGTCTCGCTCGTCGTCTCCGATCGAGACGTCACCGAACGCAAGCGCCGCGAGCGGCAACTCAGGGAGTCCGAACAGCGCCACCGAACGCTCGCCGAGAACTTCCCGAACGGGATCGTCACCATGTTCGACGACGACCTCCAGTACACCCTCGCTGCGGGGCGCGGATTCGAGGACCTCCCGATGTCACCGGCCGACGTCGAGGGCCACCCGGTCCAGGACGTGTGGCCCGACCCCGTCTCCGACGCGCTCGAATCCGCGTTCCACGACGCACTCGAGGGCGAGACGAGCGCGATCGATCTCCAGTACGCCGGGCGGGAGTGGGTCGTCCGCGTGGTGCCGATATCCGACGACGACGGCGACGTCTTCGCGGGGATGACGATCGCCCAGGACATCACCGACCGCAAGGCGCGAGAACGCGCGCTCGAGGAGAGCGAACGTCGGTACCGCACGCTCGCGGAAAACTTCCCGAACGGCGCCGTCGGAGTGTACGACTCGGACCTCCGGTACACGCTCGCCAGGGGTGCCCTCATGGGCGAGCAGTTACCCAGCGCGGATCGACTCGAGGGGAGCCGGATGCCGGACGTCTTCCCCGAAGAGACGGTTTCGGATCTCGAACCGGTGTTTCGGGGAGCGATCGATGACGGCGAAACCGACAGCGTGACGACGGAATTCGACGGCCGCATCTGGCGGGTGTGGGCCGCGCCGCTTCGCGACGCCGACGGCGAGATTTTCGCCGGCCTGAGTTTCGCCCAGGATATCACCGAGCAGGCCGAGCGCAAACGCAAACTCGAGGAGGTAATCGAGAAGCTGGAGGCATCCAACGAGCGTCTCGAACAGTTCGCCTACGCCGCCTCCCACGACCTGCAGGAACCGCTCCGGATGGTGTCGAGCTACCTCCAGCTTATCGAGGCCCGCTACGCCGACGAACTGGACGAGGACGGCGAGGAGTTCCTCGAGTACGCCGTCAACGGCGCCGATCGGATGCGTGAGATGATCGACGGTCTGCTCGAGTACTCCCGGATCGAAACGCGAGGCGATCCGTTCGAACCGGTCGACCTGGACGCCCTGCTCGCCGACGTGCGGTCCGATCTTCGGATGCAGATCGAGGAGTCCGACGCCGAGATCACGTCGACGGATCTCCCGCGCGTCGAGGGAGACGACAGCCAACTCCGCCAGGTGTTCCAGAACCTGCTCTCGAACGCGATCGAGTACAGCGGCGACGAACCGCCGCGGATTCACGTCGGGGCCGAACGTGACGGCCAGCAGTGGATCATCTCGGTTCGGGACGAGGGGATCGGGATCGATCCCGACGTCGAAGATCGCATCTTCGAGGTGTTCGAGCGACTCCACAGTCAGGCGGAACACCAGGGGACCGGGATCGGCCTCGCACTCTGTGAACGGATCGTCGAACGCCACGACGGCGAGATCTGGGTCGACTCGGAACCGGGAGAAGGGACGACGTTCTCGTTTACGCTTCCAGCCGTCGACTCGTGACGGAAGTGCGGTCGCCGTCTCGACTCGCCGTGGACGTTCGGCCGGCGGACCGGCGGCCGCCCGCGTCGGAGATGATGAGATTCCTGAATACGTTTTACGGCGCTCGGTCCCGTACACCCACGTATGACCGCTCAGGCGACGTCCTCGTCACCATCATCGATGGCCGCACGACCAGCCGGACTCGTGGCCGCAATCGGGACCTGGATCCTCCTGTCGGGTATCTTTCTGACTGGTTTCGGGTGGATCGTCACGCTGAACGTCCTCCTCGGGGCAACGATCGCCACGGTCGCATCGTACGCGGCGGCCTGGCCGTCGGACGGGCCGCTTCCCGGGCCGTCCCTCGTCGCCCCGCTGATCGCACTCGTGCTCGGGATCGTCGTGATCGCCCTGCCCTTCCTCCTGAACGTCGCCGACGCGCGAATGGTCTGGAGTAACGTGATCGCCGGAGCCCTCGTCGTGGTCCTCTCCGCGGCCGCCGTCTACGGGAGCGTGCAGTTGCAGAAGCGGACGACGCGTGCCTGATACGGTTTACTGTACGTCAGTTCCGGCACAACCGCGATCCGGGCGGCGGTTGCGCCGGTACATCGGTACAGCAATCCGTATGGCTCCCGGTCGGAGAGTCGAACCGGCAGGGACGACGTGAGACGATCGGTTACCTCGAGACGCCGTCGAGACCGGTTACGTCCCGGGCAGCCGTCTACTCGGAAATGTCCTCTTCTAGTACGGTCGTTTCCGCGACGACGAATCTCGCCAGCGTTCGCTTGGTGTGGCTCTCGAGCAGGTGTTCCTCGAGACACCGTCCGGGATCGAGTCCGTCGTGACAGACCGGACACTCGGGTGGTGGTCGCGTCGCCATACAGGGGACAGGATACCAGGTCGCAAAAGGATGCGGCCGGCCCCTGCTCCCGAACGCGCCCTTCCCGGCCGAGACACTATCGCTACGGCGATCGTGGAGGACGAGCGCCGACGCGATTACGATCGCGAGCGGTCGTCGGTCGCGTCCCCGTCCGCGAAATCGATGGCTGCGGCGGTATCGTCGAGATCGGTAAAGCTGGTGCTCCCACAGGAACACCCGTCCCGACTGCCGATCGGCTGGAGGCCCCCACCGTCGAGTTCGATCGCAGCGTAGATCGAGCCACACTGTACACAGGCGGCGACGGTGCGTGCCTGTGCGTCGTCACTGTCGTCCATCAGGGGTCGCTCGTCAGTCCGATGATGTAAATGATGTGTGAGGATACGAGTAACAACAGCGACCGATCGATCGTCGCAGGCCGGCAGTGGCACGGATCGAGAACGATGAGCGAACCGACCGGTCACTCGAACTGAATCTACTGAAATACGAACTGTCATGGCGTCTGGGTGGCGGGAAAGGCTACCGGAAACACAATCCGTCTATACGTCTTCGTGGTGGAGTCCACTGATGACAACAGTCGTTGAACTCGAAATTCCGGCCGAGCGACTCGGGTTGGCCCGGACGTTCGATCGAGTTCCGACGTTCGAGTTCGAGGTCGGGGGACTGATCGGTGACTCACCGCCGCTGGTGTGGATCACGGGCGCCGATCAGTCGACCGTCGAACGGGCACTCGAAACGGATCCATCGGTGGAGATGATCGCGGCGCTCACCGACGGAACCGACGGCCCCAACGACTGCTGGCTGTTCCGGCTCGAATTCGGCGAGGAAGCGAAACTGTTCCAGCGGATTATCGCCGAGAACGACGGGGCGATCCTGGCAGCACACGGCCAGGAGGGGTGGTGGTCCGTGAAGCTGCTGTTCCACGATCACGAGGCGGTCTCGGCGTGTCACGACCTGTTCGACCAGTACGAGTTCCGGGTGGAAGTGACGCGCGTGGCCGGGACGAACGACGTCGCGAACGCGGAGACGCCGCTGACGGAAACCCAGTACGAGACGATCTACAAGGCGTACGAACTCGGCTACTTCGACGTCCCGCGGGAAGTAACCCTCGAGGAACTGGCGTCCGAACTGGGAATCTCTCATCAGGCGCTGTCCGAACGCCTCCGACGAAGCCACGCGGCGCTCGTCAGCGCGGAGCTGTCCGGCGGGATGACGCCGGTCGAACTCGACCCCTGATTCGGCGCCGGTGCCGGTCGAACCGGACGGACGTCGAACGGTCGTCCGTCGCAATGACCGTATTTGCCATTCCGACCTCGCAGTACGATATTAGTGTTCGTACGGTCACCTCATTCGCCTTTGCCCCCTGGAGTTCACTGACAAGTAGATTTAATAGTGGATACTCCGATAGTACGACTGTCGGCGTGAACTCGCTCGCGCCGATCCCGAAACGTACGGGATGCCGGTGGCTGATTCGTGCTCGCGGACGGGGTCACTCGTGGCTGTGTGATCCCTTCCGTCCTCGTTTTTTCGACGTCGTTCCCGGAGCGACGGCGAACGAACGCGGCAGTTCCCGGTGACCGTCAATCAGCACGGGAGGCGTGACTCGCCGCGTTCGGCTCGGTATCGGGGGCCGACTCGGTTTCGAGGACGCGATGCGCGTGGAAAACCACGGCGAAGTCCTGCGGGCTCGGGATCGCACAGGCGAGCCAGCCGATCGCTCCGGCAGCGACGATCGGCGTCTCGGCCGTGACGTACCCGGAGACGCCGAGTCCGAAGACGGGAACCGCCAGGAGGAAGGGAGCGAGGGCTGCGAGACGGAAGGGCCAGGGTGGTTCGGAGCCTGCTGGTCGTGGACGGACGACTGCCCACGGACAGCTCGCGAGGAGGCCGAGGACGCCGTCCGTTCGGCCGGGGAAGTAGATGACGTCGTAGTCGACGCCCGCTAGCCTGAGGACGAGCGCGTGTGACCACTCGTGAGCGACCAGCCCGGCGACGACGGCGAGGGCGAGTATACAGCCGACGACTGCCACATCCGTTCCAATCATGTCTCGCGTGGGATCCACACGGGGGGCGTGTTCATCGACGAGGCGATGGTGTCGTGTGCGATCCCACGCAATCGAGTCGAGAGACTCCCCTCGGTAATCCAGCCGGGTGTACGGATCCGCGTTTTAAGACCGCGAGCGATCGATCGGCCAAGCGGTTAAGTACTGTGGGCTGGTACCGCATGCCATGGAATTCAGCGAATCGCTCGAGTTCGGCCACGCGGACCGCAAGGGCATCTACGAGTACGTCGAGCGCCACGGCGCCGTCGATCCCGACGAGGTGCAGTCCCACCTCGGGATCGATCCCAGCGGCTTCCGTCACCACGTGGCGATCCTCAAGCGCGACGGTCGTCTCGACGAGCGCGACGGCAAACTCCGCGTGACGATCGACGCGGGGGCCGAAGAGGAGTACGTCTCGGAGACCCTCGAGTTCCACATCCGGCCGGCGAGACAGGAGGACCTCTCGGGGATCGTCGGTGCGATCCGGCAAGTCGCCGAGGAGCGGACCTACATCGAGGCCGAGAGCGTGGCGGACGAGATCGACCACGAGGAGACCCTGCTCCGGCACAACGAACTCGAGTCGCGGATGTTCTTCGTGGCCACCGTCGACGACGAGGTCGTCGGCTGGGTGCACCTCCACGCGCCGGAACTCGAGAAACTCGCCCACACCGCCGAACTCACCGTCGGCGTGCTCGAGGGGTATCGCGGTCACGGCATCGGCTCGCACCTCCTCGCGCGGGGACTGGAGTGGGCCGGGTCGAACGGCTTCGAGAAGGTCTACCAGAGCGTCCCCTCGACCAACGAGGAGGCCATCGAGTTCCTCGAGGAACACGACTGGGAGACCGAGGCCGTCCGCGAGGACCACTACAAACTCGATGGCCGGTACGTCGACGAAGTGATGATGGCCGTCGACCTGTGACCGGCCACGATCGACCGACCAGGCGGACCGTTCTGTGCGTATCGAGCGTTGATCTCAACACGCGTTTTATGTGACGCTCGTCGCATAGTTGCGGTATGCGTCTCGCTCTCACGCCCTGGGCGATCGACGACGGACTCGACGAGCCGGCGGCCGTACTCGTCGTCGCGGGTCTGGGCCTCGCCGTCAGCGGCGTCGTCCACGGGCTCACCGCGCCGGCGGATCCGTCGGTCGCCACGCTCCAGGTTTTCGTCTCGCTGCTCGTTCCGACCGGCGTCGCGACCGGCGGCTACTGGTTATACGCTAGCGACGTACCGATCGAGACCCGCTGGCGCGTCGTCACCTGGGCGTCGACCGGGATCGTCGTCGCCTGCGCCCTCGGGGCCTGGCTCCAGTTCTCTGCAGCCCTCGGCGGCGGGGCGGCTGGCGATCCGTGGTCGCAACTCACGACGCTCGCGGCGGGCGGAAGCGCGGTCGGGTTCGTCACCGGCGTCAGCGTCGGCCAGTCCTCCGATCGAGCGCCCGAAACGGAGCCCACGCCGTCCGGAACCGACTCCACAACTCTCGACGGGCCGACCTCCGGGGGAGCGGCCGCGCACCAGTCGGCGACCCCGCACGGCGAGCACGTATCCCCTGCGGCGGACGCGACGTCCGACGCCGATCGCGCGGTTCCAGCCCACGCTCCGACGACGGCGAAACGGACGCTCGACGTTCTCGGGGACGATCGGGCACGCGTCGCCCTCGCGATCGTCTCAGCGGGCGAGGGGTCGCTGTCCGTCGACGACCTCGCAGTCGCGGTCGCCGAGCGCACCGGCGATCCCGTCGACGCGACGGCGATCGAACTCCGACACGCGACGCTTCCCAAACTCGAACGGGCGCACGCGATCGAGTGGGACCGGTACGGGAACACGATCGCGCTCCCGGAGCACGCGATCTTTCAGGAAGGCGTCCGGGAAGTCGCCGCACTGCTCGACCCGTTCGAACCGGGATCCCGGTAGTCAGATCGGACTCTCCTCCGCGTCGGCGACCTCGAACAGCGTCTCGTATCCCTCGTCGTCCGGAAGCTGGTCACGGACGTCCTCAAGGGCACCGTCGAGAATGACCCCTTCAGGTGAAAGCGGCTCGGCGGGACGCCAGGATCCGGAATCGCGGCCGCAACGCTCGCAAACGGGGGCTCGAACCGAAAGACAATTCCACCGGTCGGGGCTACGAGAGCACATGCTTTCGATCGCGCTTGCCGGGAAGCCAAACGCCGGCAAGTCCACGTTCTACACGGCGGCGACGATGGCCGAGGTGGACGTCGCCAACTACCCCTTTACGACGATCGACGCCAACCGGGGGGTGAGCTACGTCCGGACCGAGTGTCCCTGTCTCGACCGCGAGGAGCGGTGCAACGCCGACAACTGCGAGGACGGCAAACGATACGTTCCGATCGAACTCCTGGACGTGGCGGGGCTGGTTCCGGGGGCCCACGAGGGGAAAGGGCTCGGAAACCAGTTCCTCGACGAACTCACGAACGCGGACGTGATCGTCAACGTGATCGACGCCTCCGGCGGGACCAACGAGAAGGGCGAACCGGTCGACGTCGGGGAGCACGACCCGCTCGAGGACATCGACTTCGTCGAGGAGGAGATGGACCTCTGGCTGGCCGGCATCGTCGAGCGCAACTGGGAGGCAGTCGAGCGCAAGTCCCGATCGCCCGATTTCGACATCGACGACGCGCTCGCGGACATGCTCTCGGGTTTCGGCGCGTCGCCGAAGCAGATCGCGACCGTCCTGCGCGAACTCGACTATCCCGAGGACCCCATCCAGTGGGAGGACGAGCACCGCGAAGAACTCGCGCGACTGGTCCGCGAGCGAACCAAGCCGATCGTCGTCGCGGCGAACAAGATCGACGTCGCGCCCGAGGAGAACGTCGAGAAACTGCTCGACCTCGACAAACCCGTGATTCCCACCACCGCTGAGGGCGAACTCGCGCTTCGCCGCGCCGCGGACAACGGTCTCGTCGACTACGACCCCGGCGACGAGACGATCGAGATCGGCGACGGCGTCAGCGACGCCCAGCGCGAGGCCCTCGAGGGGCTGGCCGAGACGATGGCCGCGTACGACGGCACCGGCGTCCAGGGTGCGCTGAATCACGCGGTCTACGACCTGCTCGATCACCTCACGGCTTACCCCGTCGAGGACGCCTCGAAGTGGTCCGACGGCAGCGGCAACGTTCTGCCGGACGCCCATCTACTCCCACAGGGATCGACGCCAGTCGACCTCGCCTACGCGGTCCACTCGGATATCGGCGACGGCTACCTCCACGCGGTCGACGCCCGATCGAACCGGGAGGTCAGCGACAGCTACGAACTCGAGGAGGGCGACGTGATCAAGATCGTAAGTACGAACTGACAGATTCTAACAAACTAACGCTACGTCTGAGGTGGTTCTGTCGATCAGTACAGAGAACTCACATAGCGAATAGTCAGTAAAATAATCGGTCACTCGTCTGTGCGGGATGAGTCATCAGAATGCTCTGTTCCGGGGAGTGGAAATTCCGCATCTTCGGGTGTCTCAACTTCACTTTCAGGCATAGTTCGTCTGATGAGGTAGATAACGAGTCCAACCACAGAGAAAATAACAATAATTGTAGCCCACATCACCGAGTTTTCGATCCCTCGTTTCTCTGCGTCTTTCAGCACAAGAATCGACAGTATCACGTGTATTGATACGTATGCGATTGTCAGACCAAGGAAAGCAATAGACTCCATTAAATGACGGTTTAGGTTATTCCGTAATATGTCTTTTTCAACAGGAAGGTGATGGACCCGATGCTTACTTCGCATCTGCGGTGATCGCAACGGTCGAAGTTGGTCAAAATGGTGTTTATATGTTGTGTACATTGTGTGTACTCAGTATCGGTAACCAAGACCGTGAGTACTAACTGATAAGACGGGAGTCGTAGCGCGTTACTCGTTTTCGAGGGCGTCGTAGATATCTCGGTTCGCGTCCCGGTCTGCCGCTGCCGCTCGCTGGACGAGTTCTCGTCGGATGTCCTCCATCACTTCATCGAGCGGGGAACCGGACTCTGAACCATCCTTGGTCGCCATATTCGGGGTATCGTTCCGACCGTGGTTAACCGTTCGTGTTGGACGACTCGCCGGTCAGCCGATCGCGGAAACCTGTGTGTGAAATCCGTGTCACATTCCCTCTCCGTTGACCGGAATGTTTATCATTCATATAATGACAGCAGAATATGGGGCTGACCGATGACCGTTTCGTTCTGCTTCTGAGTTGACTGCCGGCGTCTCGCGCGAGACGCGGTCAGCATCGGCTTCGTCAGCGCATCGTTGGTTAGCCAACAGACCATCAGAGAGACTATGACAGGATCGACGTTTATCGACTGCGACCGCCTCGATCTCAGACCAGCCCAGGAGGACGATATCGAGTTCCTCCGAGAGGGTGTGAATCACCCACAGGTACGCCGGTATATTAGCTCGTTCAGGACTCCGTACACCGACGAACGCTACCGGGACGAGCTGTGGCCGATGGAACACGACGAGGACACTGTCTCTTTGCTCGCCGTTCCGAACAAAGGCGAATTCGAGGACGAGCCAGTTGGGTCCGTCTCCCTATCCCCCGTGCTGTACACGGACGGGTACGCGAACTTCGCCGTCTGGTTTCATCCGAAAGCGTGGGGGAACGGATACGCTCTCGAAGCGAGCGCACATCTGATCGAGTACGGGTTCCGAGACCTCCGGTTACACCGTCTCTCGGCGACGGCGATGGCCCCAAACGAGGCCTCCAGGACGCTCTTGGAGCGGCTCGGATTCGTTCACGAGGGAACTGCTCGTGAAACGCAGTTCGCGAACGGAACGTACGTCGACGTCGAACGGTACGGTCTGCTGATCGACGAGTGGACCGGTCCGAAAGAGGTGCTCGAAAGGTAGCTGGAGCGGCGTCGCGATCGCTCCGAATATAGATCGGAAAAGACGATCGCGTTTTTTCCGATTCATCAGCGGTACGATAGCCGATATCGACTCATTCCAGCGGGTGTGCGTAGTCGACTTGCTTCGGCCGGAAGTCCGTATTGCGGTAGAACCGGCGTGCGTCCTCGTTGTGCCACTCGCAGGAGACCTTGAGATGGTCGCAACCTCGCTCGCGAGCTAGTTCTTTCACACGTTCGATGACCGCTGTACCATGGCCCTGGTTCCGGTGACTTTCGTCGATCGCGATGTTCACGATGCGAAGGTACTGTGAGTACTGCCGGGACGGGTGGTGGCCCTCGCGGAGCGTGACGAAGCCGATCGTCTCGTCCTCGTGAACGACGAGGTAGTCAGTGATTTCGTCAGCCTCGAGATGGGCGCGGAACCCATCATCTGGCACGTCGTCGACATCCGCATACGCGAGTTCGTTCAGTTCGTCGTACGCTTCCATCGCTTTTGCGAGGGAGTACCAGCGGTCAACGAGCGAGCCGAGGTCTTCGTCACCGGCTTCGACGAGTTCCATACGACGATTCTCCGCCGTTCTTTCTTCAAATTACGCACGGTATGTGCCCGTCTCCCACTCCGTCGTGATGGACACTGAAACGCGAGATGGCGTCGTTACGTCTGACCACTGTTGGGACGAGGGCGTGACCGATACGCTCCCCCAGTGATTCGTCCCGAAGACGGGTCGCTCACTCGGTATCGACGTCCACGACGAGCCGTCCGCTCGTCTCGATCGTGACCTGGACGTGATCGATATCGAACGTGACCGAAACGGTGCTGTCCCGGTCGCCGCCGACGATCGCGTCGAGCGCCTCCGGGTCAACGTGATCGTACAGCGCGATTCCCCGTTCGTGAGCGAGATCGATCGGAGTCGTGTCTTCGACGGTAGCGACGGCGTCGACGATGGCGTGGCTCGGTCGCGTCGTCGACCAGTCGTAGTGCGATTGAACCGTACTACCGACGCCGGACGGTCCGTCACCTCGGGACGTTTCCATACCCCGGGTTCGACGATACATGTGAAAAGTATGTTGTAATATTACTCCAACATCTATCTCTCATTTCGTCAGGACCGGAGCGGAATCGTAGCGGACTGTTGATCGGCGGTCTCGAAACCCGCGCGGTCACCCGATCGCCGCCAGCGGTTCGAACCAGACGGCCGCGACGAGGACGGCCAGGAAGACGTACGACCCGCGGATGAGCAACATCGTCGCGAGTTCCGGGTCGGCCCGCCGGGCGACGGTCGCGACCGCGGCGAACGCGAGCGCCGCGAGCACCGCCGTCGGCGGGAAGATCCGTGCGACGGCGAAGCCGACGACGATCAGCAACGCGGTGGCCATCAGCCCGTAGGCCACGTCGTAGGCACGGTCCGGGCCGACGGCGACGGCGACGGTGCGTTTGTGGATCGATCGATCGTAGGCGTAATCCTGCGCGTCGTCGATGACCTTGATCCCGGAGAGGAGCACGAGAAAGACGAGCGCGAAGCCGATCGGGACCGCGGCGAGGGTCGCCGCCTGGACGTAGAAGCCGCCGACCAGCGAGAGGGCGATCCCGAGCGGATAGCCGGTCGTCGCCGTGACGGGGTTCGTGTCGAGTTGCGGCGCGTGGTGGAACGCGATCAGCCACGTCGGCACCGTGATCGCGACGGCCACCCGGTCCACGAGAACGAACAGGAGGACACAGCACAGCGCGAACACCGTCGTCGAGAGCGCGAGGCCGATGCGACAGCCCCGTTCGGTCAGCGGGTGGTCGTCGTCCTCGCCGCGGACGTGGAAGTCGACGTAGCCGTCCTTGACGTGGGCGGTGTAGACGGCGGCGAACATCGCGAGGACGTGTACTGTCGCGACGACCGGATCGAATTCGGACGCGAGAATCGCGCCGAACAGCGACGCGGCCAGCGGCGGGAGCATGAAGACGGGATGGACCTGCGACAGGAACGCCCGTCCCGTCGCCCTGGAGTCGGTCCCGTGTCTCGCGATGGACATGGTTCGGGTGTCCACGGACTGAAATATAATACCCCGGTCGTGTTCGCGCGTTCCGCAGGGCCGATCGATCGACCCGTACGGGTTCCGAAACACACAGTTTCATGTTGAGTCCCGTGCCACCAGCCACCATGACAGACAGCTACACTGGTGCCGACCTCTTCGTCGACGCGCTGGAATCCTACGGCGTCGACTACCTCTTCGGGAACCCTGGAACGACCGAACTTCCGGTCGTGGACGCGATCGGGGACAGCGACGTCGAGTACGTGCTCGGCCTCCACGAGGACGTCGCGGTTGGGATGGCCGCGGGGTACGCCCAGACTCGCCGGTACCACTCCCACCACGACGAGTCGATCGCCCCGGTCGGCGTCGCGAACCTCCACATCGCACCCGGCCTCGCACACGGGCTCGGGAACCTCTACGCCGCGAAGATCGCCGGCGCGCCGCTGGTCGTCACCGCGGGGAACCACAGCACCGACTTTCGCCACGAGGAGCCGATCCTGAGCGGGGATCTCGTCGACATGGCCGAGGGGTTCTGCAAGTGGTCCGACGAGGTGCTGGACGTTGCCGCGCTGCCGACGATGCTCCGGCGGGCGTTCCGGGTCGCGATGACGCCGCCGACCGGCCCCGTCTTCCTCGGCCTGCCGCTGGACGTCATGCTGGCCGAAACCGACGCCGATCCGGAACGACTCGGCGCGATTCCGAACGCCGGGAGCGGCGATCCGGCACAGCTCGATCGGGCCGCGGACCTGCTCGCCGAGGCCGACACTCCAGTCCTGGTCGTCGGCGACGGCGTGGCCCGATCGGGCGAGGACGCGGTCGCGGCGGCGGTCGAACTCGCCGAGTCGACCGGGGCTCGCGTCCACGGCGAGATCCTGGCCTGCGAGGTCGATTATCCGACGGACCACGACCAGTGGGTGTCCTACATCCCGCCGGACGAGGACCTCGCCTCGATGCTAATGGACAGCGACACGCTCGCCTTCGTGGGCTGTTCGACCAACACGACGCTGACCCGCCACGAGGAGGCGCTGGTCGATCCCGACACGACCTGCATCCACGTCGGCGACGACGCCTGGCAGATCGGCAAGAACCAGCCCGCGGACGCGGCGATCGTCGGCGACCCCGGCCTCGCCATGCAGGGGCTGATCGAGCGCGTCGACGAACGGCTCTCGGACGAGGTGGTCTCCGAGCGACTCGAGCACGTCGCCGCGATCAAGGAGATGGTCGAGGCGAGGATGCAACAGATGGGCGAGGACGAGGATCCGGACGATCCCCGGGCCTCGAAGGCCCAGCTGGTCGACGCGATGGAACGGGTCGCCGGCGACGCCTACATCGTCGACGAGGGGGTCACCTCGAAGTACGCCATGTTGACCCGGTGGGACCTCGCCCCGGAACAGTACATCTCGAACAAGGGCGGCGGACTCGGCTACGGCCTCCCCGCGTCGATCGGGGCGGCCGTCGCGGAGGGCCAGCGCGACGATCCCCGCGACGTGATCGGTTTCGTCGGCGACGGCTCGTACCTCTACTACCCCCACGCGATCTACAGCGCGGCCCGCTACGACCTCGATCTCACGGTCGTCATCCCGGACAACCGTAATTACCGGATCCTGAAAGACAACACGCTCGACATCCTCGGCGGCGAAGAGGACGACTACGAGTTCGTCGGGATGGACTTCGAGCCGCCGGTCGACATCGTGCAAAACGCCGAGAGCCACGGTGCACGCGCGGAACTCGTCGAGACGCCCGACGGGATCGAGAGCGCACTCGAGGACGCGCTCGCGACAGACGGCCCGAACGTGCTCGACGTGCTGGTCCACGACTGACGCGAGGGGACGACCCAGACTTCGCGTCCCGTATAGATCGGTGGACGTCAGTGCCGGTGGGACCGCGACCCGTCCGCAGTCCCCCGGTAAATCGTTACAGCAGACCGTCTGAAACGCCGCCCGGAGCGACGCGGCCGATAGACACTTTGCAGTACTCTCCAAGCGCTAGTTACGATGGGATGGCCGGTGACCCCGTACAGCCTCGTCTTCCTCTGTTCGTTCGTCGTCGCTGTCGGCACCGCCACGATCGCCTGGCGAACGCGTCCGGCGCCGGGTGCGGCCGCCCTGACGGCGTTCATGGGGAGCGTCGCCGGCTGGCTCGGCACGCACGCACTCGAGATCGAAGCGGCGTCGCTCGCGTGGAAGGTGTCCTGGGCCAACGTGCAGTGGCTGTTCGCCGCCGTCATCCCGACGCTCTTTCTCGTCTTCGCCGTCCAGTACACCGGGAAGAACGACTGGCTCACCCGGCGTCGGCTGGGTCTGCTCGCGATCGAACCGCTCGTGATGATCGGCCTGGTCGTGACCAACGATCGGGCGAACGTCCTGTGGGGGCCGACCTACGAGCGGACGCTCCCGTTCGGCTGGACGGGCGATCCCGTAACGGTCGCGACCGCGGACCCGAAGATCGGGACGTTCGTCCACCTCGGCTACGCCACGCTCTGTCTCCTTGCCGCCTCGATACTGCTGATCGACCTGCTCGTCCGCAACGAGCGTCTCTACCGGTGGCAGGGCGCGGCCGTCCTCGTCTCGGTGGCGGTCCCGTGGGGAACCGCCGTCCTCTCCGCGTCGTCGCTCGAGATCGTCGGGATCACGCCGCTGGGGTTTACGATCACCGGCCTCGCGATCACGTTCGGCCTCTACCGGTACCGGCTGCTCGAACTCGCGCCGATCGCCCGCTCGGCCGTCGTTGAAACGCTCGACGACGGCGTGCTCGTCGTCGACGACGACCGCCGCATCGTCGACGCCAACCCGGTCGCGAACGACCTCTTCGGTGGGAGTGATGACACTCTCGTCGGCGATTCGATCGGGGACCTCGTCCCGAGCGACGTCGACTCCCTGCTGGAGTCCACGGCGATGCAGGACCGCGACGGCGACGCGGAGGCCGTCCCGGACGCGGCCAGGTTCTCGCTGGACGGGGAGTCGGGCCGGCGCTACTACGAACTCTCGACGTCGACGATCGACGACGGCCACGGGCGACCGATCGGCTGGACGATCGTCGTCCACGACGTGACCGAGCGGGAACGGCGGGCGAGGGAACTCGAACGAACGAATCACAAGCTCGACGAGTTCGCGAGCGTCGTCAGCCACGACCTGCGAAACCCGCTGACGGTCTCGCGAGGGTACCTCGACATGCTCGAAGAGGAGTACGATCCCGAGTACGTCGAGATCATCGACGAATCGCACGATCGAATGGAGCAACTGATCGACGACGTGCTCGCGCTCGCCCGGCAGGGCCACGGTGCGCTCGACCCCGGCCCCGTCTCGCTCGCGAGCGTCGCGCGGGACGCGTGGGCGACCGTCGAGACCGCCGATGCCACGCGTTCGGTCGTCGACGATCCGACGATCGAGGCCGATCGGACGGCGCTCCAGCAGTTGCTCGAGAACCTGTTTCGAAACGCCATCGAACACGGTTCGTCGAACGGGTCGGCGGGGGCGGTGACCGTTCACGTCGGACGCTCCGAGGACGGCGTCTACGTGGCCGATTCCGGGACGGGGTTCGACGCCTCCGTCGATCGCGATCGACTTTTCGAGTCCGGCTACTCGACCGGCACGGAGGGGACCGGACTGGGGCTGGCGATCGCGGCGGAGATCGCCGAGGGACACGGCTGGTCGATTCGGGCGACCGAGAGCGAGTCGGGCGGTGCACGCTTCGACCTCGACGGCGTCACGGTGCTCGATCGATCGGGGACCGGCGAGGACGAGGATGCGGGGCCGATCGAGACCGACCGCGTGAGCGGACCCGCGGCGTGAGACGGGGTCGGGCCGGCGGCGTCACTCGTCGGCTTCTGGTCGTCGAATCCGTCCGCCGTCGATCGTTTCCGGGAAGATTTTCTCCGGGTTGAGCGTGTCCGTCGGATCGAGCGCGTGCTTGAGCCGGCGCATCGTCTCGACCGCCCCGGTCCCGTGTTCGGCCTCGAGATACTCGCGTTTTCCGTGGCCGATGCCGTGTTCGCCGGTCGCCGTCCCGCCGAGGTCGATCGCTCGCTCGACGATCTCGCGGTACAGTCGCTCGCCGCGGTCGACCATCGCCTCGTCGTCCGGATCGACGAGCACGCTGTAGTGGAGGTTGCCGTCGCCCGCGTGGCCGAAGCAGGGCGCGAGCAGGTCGTACACCTCGGCGAGCCGTTTGGTCTCGTGGACGATCTCGGGGTAGGCGCTGATCGGGACCGTGACGTCGCCGGGGTGGAGCGGTTCGAGGTCGGGATCGTACGACGCGACGGCGTAGGCCAGTTCCCGCCGGGCCCGCCAGAGCGATTCCATCTCGGCGTCGTCGTCGCTCAGCTCGAAGCGGGCGACGTCGTGATCCTCGAAGATGGCCCGACAGAGGTCTATCTCCTCTTCGATCCCGTGGTTGGCGTGGAACTCGAGGAAGACCATCGGTGCGTCGGGCAGATCGGTTCCGAGGTACGCGTTCGCCATCCGCGCGCTCACCCCGTCGACGAGTTCGATCCGGGCCACGTCGACGTCCGTCCGGACCGCGTCGAAGACGGCTTCGGCCGCGTCGTCAAGCGTCTCGAAGATGGCCCGGCCGCCGCGGATCTGCTGGGGCCGGCCAGCGAGTTGGAGCGTCGCCCGCGTCACGACCGCCAGCGTCCCCTCGCTCCCGACGAGGAGGTCGGTCAGGTTGTAGCCGCTCGAGGTCTTGATCGCCCGCGATCCCGTCTCGATCACCGTCCCGTCCGCCAGCACCGCCTCGAGGCCGAGCACCCAGTCGGCGATCTCGCCGTACCTGACGGTCTTCATCCCGCTGGCGTCGGTCGCGATCATCCCGCCGATCGTCGAGATGTCGCCCGACGACGGCAGCGGCGGGAAGAAGAGGCCGTCCTCGGCGACGTACTCCTCGACGTCCGCGCCGATGATCCCCGGGCCGACGTCGATCTGGAAGTCCTCGGGCCGGTAGTCGACGACCTCGTCCATCCGGGTGAGGTCGAGACTGATCCCGCCGTGGGCCGGGACGGCGTTGCCCTCCAGTCCCGTCCCCGCGGCGTAGGGCGTGACCGGGACCTCTCGATCGGTCGCCGCCGCGAGGACCGCCGCCACGTCGGCCGTGGATTCGGGGTAGACGACGGCGTCGGGGACGACGCCCCGGTCCTGTTGCTCGGCTCCCCAGTCGGCCGCGTGCGCGTCCCTTCGCCCCTCCGCGAACGAGACCTGGTCGTCTCCGAGGTCGAGATCCTCGAGGAACGAACAGTCGTGTGTCATACGTGAACGTCGGTCAGCTATCCTATCAACGTTTCCCACGGTTCGGGCCCCGGTCGGTCCGTTCTCCACCGGTACGATCGCTACCAGTTCGATCCGCGTTCGGGTCGACCAGTTGTTGGGGCAACGATAACGTCGTTGGCGGTCGTTCGGACACGCGTGACCGAGACGCCCAGCGATCGATCCGACGACGCACTCGACGAACGGGTCCGCGAACTTCACGAGCACCTCGCGGCCACCGCCGAGTTACCGATCGATCGAACGACCAACCGCTGGCTCGGCGAGGCCGAAGCGGTGGCTCGCGACGCGGCGACAAGCGACCTCGATCCCGAGACGACGAAAGAGCGGGTTCGGCAGGTCCAGCACCTCCTCGCCGAGGCCGACGATCCGACCGACGACGAGGCAGCGACACGCGTCGCTACGGCCCGCGAGGTGTGTGAGTCGATCCTCGAGAAGTGAGCTAGCGAGTCGAATGCTGTCTCCGTCTCACGCCGACTCGTGCGGCCAGGACTTGATCGTCTCGTAGTTCCCGGGCGGTACCGGCCCGTCGAGGAGCGGATCGTCGGTCTCGTCCATCCACTCGTAGAGCCGTCGCGAGAGGTCGCGGCGGACGTCCTGGTATCGCGGCTCGAACGCCACGTTCTCGTCCTCCTGTGGCGCGTTCTTGAGGTCGTACAGTTCCTCGTACGGCCGCGGTGGGATGCCGTAGGTTTCGCGGACCTCGCGCCCGGATTCGCTCGCGAAGATGTCCTTCGAGAGGTAGACCGCCGGCAGGTCCCAGAAGTTCCGGACGTACTTGTACTGGTCCGTCCGGATCGCCCGGACCGGGTTGTACAGGTCGTGCCAGGTCATCTCGGCGAAGATCCGATCGCGCGGCTCGTACTCCTCGTCCGTCAGCAGCGGCAGGAAACTCCGCCCGTCGAGGTCGTCCGGGACGCCGATCCCGAGCAACTCCAGCAGCGTCGGGAGCACGTCGACGTTGCTCAGGAGTTCGTCGTACCGTTGCCCGCCGTCCGTGACGCCGGGATAGCGAACGATCAGAGCCGCCTCGATCCCGGGGTCGTAACAGCTCCCCTTCGCGAGCGGGAAGGCGATGCCGTGTTCCGTCGTGAAGAGCACGACCGTCTCGTCCGCGAGTCCGGCGTCCTCGAGCGCCGCGAGAATCGTCTCTACCCCGTCGTCGACCGCCCGGACCATCCCGTGCATCTCCGCCAGGTCCTGTCTGATTCCCCGTCGATCCGGGAGGTACGTGAGCGGCCGGACCGCGTCGGGGTCGTCGGTATCGTAGCGATCGGCGTCGAAGCCGAACCGGCCGTTCTCCTCCTCGACCCGGTGGCACTCGAAGAAGCCGATCGACGCGAAAAACGGTTCCTCGTATCCGCCTCGGTCGAGAAACGACGAGACGACGGCCGAGACGGCCTGCGCCCGGTTCGTCTGGTGGACCGACGGCGACACTCCCGGAAACAGGTTCCCCTCGGAGTGGATGTGGTCGTATCGCAACTCGTCCGTATCCTGCGTGACGTGTTGCAGGCCGAACAGGTGGGTCTCGTAGCCGGCGTCGCCGAGGTAGTGAGGGAGAATCCGCTCGTCGTCGTGGAGCTCCCAGTGCGTGTGGGCGAGCCCCATCAACCCGTTCACGTGGGGGTATCGGCCGGTCATGAGACTCCCGCGACTCGGCGAACACTGGGGTGCCGTCGCGAAGTGGTTCTCGAAGAGTGCGCCCTCCGCTGCGAGGGCGTCGATCGCCGGCGTCTCGACGTCGACCCCGTAACAGTCGAGGTGCCGGCCGAGGTCGTGACAGTGGATCAGGAGCACGTTCGGTCGCGAACCGTCCATGAGTACGTCGCTACCATGACCGATCGGATAAGTGTTGGAGGGCCAACGTACTGGCACCAGGGGGTCGCCCCCGTCTCCTCCAGTCGACCGCCGCGCTCCCTCCGGTTTTAAGACGGTTCACCACACGATGAACGATGATGGCAGATCGGAACCGACCGCCGCGGAGGGGAGTCGCGTGAACGCTGACCTCGACCTCCTGGTCCGACTCAACGACTACGATCGGCCCCAGGACGTCGCCGATCGGGCCGTCCAGGTCGAGGATCTGGGCTTCGATCGCATCTCGATGGGCGAGACGACGGGCTGGAACATCGTTCCGCCGCTCACGCTCGTCGCGGATCGTACCGACCACCTCGGCGTCTCGAACGACGTCATCTCGCCGTTCGGGCGATCGCCGGCGATGCTGGCCCAGACCGCGCTGACGCTGCACGACGCCGCCGACGGCCGGTTCCGGCTGGGGCTCGGTCCGAGTTCGCCGGCGATCACCGAGCGCTGGCACGGCGAAGACTTCGATCGGCCCCTGCGGCGTACGCGGGAGACGATCGAGGTGATCCGATCGGTCTACGACGACGGGAGCCCGGCCTACGAGGGCGAGATTTTCGAAATCCAGGGGCTGAACTACGAGCGAGAGGTGCCGCAATCGCCGCCGCCGATCGATCTCGGGACGCTCGGCCCGAAAGCGACGGAGATGGCGGGCCGATTCGGCGACGGCTGGGCCCCCCAGATGTTCACGAAAGACGGTCTCGCGGATCGACTGGACGATCTGGAGCGCGGTGCGGAACTCGCCGGCAGGGGGCTCTCGGACCTGCGGGTGAGCCCGATCGTGCGCGGAATCGCCGCCGAGGACCGCGAGCGCGCCCGCGAACTGGCCCGCGGGACGATCGCGTTCATGCTCGGGGCTTACGGCCCCTACTACGGCGATTCGGTCGCCGAGCAGGGGTATCCCGACGTCGTCGCGGACGTCCGTGAGGCCTGGCAGGACCGGGACACCGAGGAGATGGCCGCGCGGCTGCCCGACGTGGTCCTCGACGAACTCGCGCCGGCCGGGACGCCCGACGAGGTTCGCGAGTGGGTCGAGGAGTACGCCGCGATCGACGGCGTCGACGCCGTCCGCGTCGGGTTCGTCGACGGGATGACCGAGGCCGACAAGGAGACGACGATGGAGGCGCTCGCCGACCTAGCGTAGTCAGCGCCGTCGCTATCGTACTAACTGACACGAGTTACCCGCCGACGGTTCCCTTGAAGCGTTCGATCGATGACGGGTTTTCGAAGCCGTGCTGAATACAGAGGATGAGTGCAGTACGTCAACCTCGTTTGTTTCATACCAAAATCAATGAACTATTTATTCAGTAGATATGCTTGCTAACCGAGGTTGGAGATCAATTCAGCCGGTACAGTGAGTTCGACCCGAGTACCGCTAAGTGAGCGTGCCGACAGCCGGGCCTCAAGTTCGACCACCCCCTCCTCAGAATCAGTGTTATCCAGAACCGTGAGCAGGACGTGGACGCGCCCCGCTGTCGTTCCACGCGGGTACGCGTATCGGCGCTTGGAAGACGTCGACCCCTCGGCTTCCGAGGGAGATCTACCCCATGTCGAACTATAGGAGGCCGCAATACCGGGATTGAGCGTTGCCCTGACATCACCAGTCGCCACGAGTTCAACGGTAACGTCTGACCAGAGCCCGTCCCGTTGTATTGCCCAGACGACCTCGACAGCCACCTTTTGCTCCGTCGTTCGCTCGGGGATCGAGACCCCGAGGAGTGCGTCGTCGTCCTCAACGGGGGTAACAGCGGGGCTAAGGGAATCAATCTGTTCACCATCCTTGCGGACGACAGTACCATCGTCTGTCCGTTCGAGATCGAGGCTGGATGACCCATACAGGGCTGCGCCGACGATCGCACCACTGCTGCCAAGTGCGCCGAGCCCACCGATGGCGATCACGTTGCGCCGCTTCATTCAACCGATCTTTAGCAGCATCTGCGAAGGGTCTTCTGGTGGACAGTGTCTCGATAGCTGTGTCACCTGCACAGAGCCATCACCCCTTCACAAATCGATCCATCTCTCGTGGGAGAGTCGCGCTGTGTATTCAGCACGCTGTTTATATCAACCGCTGAGGGTTTCAACAGCGCCACACCGATCGCACCGTCCGCGATTTCCGCTCGCTTCGCTGCCGAACCGCTCCCGACGTGCGATCCGGCCCCATCGACGTTCAGCAGCTCCCATCGCCCTCGAGATCGCTCGCCTCGAGCGGCCGCGCGTCGTCCCAGTACTCCTCGTGCAGGTCGAGCGCCCAGTCCCGGACCGTCCCGTCGTCGGTCTCGAGCGACGCCTGCAGCATGCCGGCCTCGTCGCGGACGAGCATGTTTACCACGTCGTCGGCGATGGACACGGCGAACGGAATCTCGCCGTCGTAGATCCGGATCTCCGCGTTTTCCGCCTCGACGAGGTCCCGGAGCGGCCGTCGCAACGCCGCGTCCTCGGCGACGGCGTCGATCGCGCTCGCCGACAGGACGCCGCCGAAGGTTCCGTCCTCCTCGACTGCGTGCTCCCGGACGACCTCGATCATGCGCTCGTTGAACGCGTGGGAGACGACGCGGGTCCGATCGGCACGGCTGACGAGTTCGGTCACCCGCTGGACGGGGGCGCTCGGTCGCGTCTGGCTCGGCACGACGATCGTCGCGTCCCGGAGGCGGCGGAGGTCGAAGGTCATCGCCTCGGTCGGGAGCCACGCGACGATGTCGCGGAGTTTCAACTCCGTCTCGAGGATTTCGTAGAGGTCGGTGATCCCGTCGGCCACGAGACGGCCCGTCGCGGTCGCCTCGTACCCGTCGCCGGCGCTGCTGATCCAGTTCCGATCGTCGAAGTCCCGGAGCACCCGGCCAAGCGTCGGCTGTGACGCGCCGGTGATCTCCTCGAGTTCCCGTCGCGTCCGGGGCCCGTCACAGACCGCGTTCAACACGTCGATCCGGTTCTCCGACAGCGCGAGAAACTCGATTTCTTCGAGAACCTCGTCCATAGCGACCCGTCTCGCCGACGGGAGAAAGCGCTTTCGAGTGGTGAAAACCTTTCACTCTATGAACGAGCGGCGACGGGAGAAATTCCGACACGGCGAGTGGATATTTCTTGCCGGGAAATATTTTCTGAATTAACTTATGTGCCGGCATCCCCTCGTATCTCGTAACAATGACTCACGAACGTCGAACGAACGTCCACGCGAACGGACCGTGGACGCGTTCGCTCCCGGAGGTGTTGGCCCGCCAGTGAACCGTCGGACGATCCTCTTTTTCGTCCTGTCGAGCCTGTTCTTCGGCGGGACGTTCGTCGCCGCGAAGGCCGGCCTGGCGTACTTTCCACCCCTGCTGTTCGTCGCGCTCCGGTTCGACATCGCGGCCGTCGTCCTGCTTACCTACGTCCTCGCCACGTCCGACCGGGCGGACCTGCTCCCGTCGACCCGGGGTGACGTGACGGGGATCCTCGCGACCGGCGTCCTCGTGATCGGCCTGACGAACGCCCTGCTGTTCGTCGGCCAGCAGTACGCCACCAGCGCCGTCGCCGCAATCGTCTTCAGTCTCAACCCCATCCTGACGCCGGTGTTTGCGGCGGTCCTCCTCTCGGACGAACGGCTCTCGGGCCGCGGCGCGATCGGGATCGGCCTCGGCCTCCTCGGCGTCGCGCTCGTGGTCAGTCCCGATCCCGCGTCCCTGGCCGGCGGCGACGCCCTCGGCAAGGCGATCCTGTTCGCCGGTGCGGTCAGCGCCGCGATCGGGGCCGTGCTCATCCGCCGGGCCGACGCGACGCTCTCCAGTACGGTCCGCATCGCGTGGGGACTGCCCCTCGCCGCCGTGCTCACCCACGGCTTCGCCTGGGGGGCCGGCGAATCGACGGCGTCGATCGCGTGGACGCCGGCAGCCGTCCTCTCGCTCGCCTACGTCGCCATCGTCGCGGGCGTGCTCGCGTACATCGCTTACTTCGCCCTCCTCGACGCGGCCGGCGCGATCCGATCGAATCTCGTCTTCTACGTCGTCCCAGCCGTCTCGACGATCGGCGGCTGGGCCCTGCTGGGCGAGTCGATCGCCCCCCTCGCGGTGGTCGGCTTCCTGACGATCTTCGCCGGGTTCGCAGTGCTCGGCAGCGAATCGATCGACGTCCGATCGCGGCTTCCGAACGTGGCTTCGGGGTCGGCCGCGATCGATGAGGGGGCTCCACAGGAGGAACCGCGCGGATTCCGGTCGGACTGAACGTCGAGGGGATCGGGTCGATACGCACGACAGGCCGTCTCAATCGACGTCCGGTCGGGGAGCGCTCGATTCCGCCGTCCCGATCGCGGGAACCGGCGACGCCAGGACGACCATCGTGACGGCGACTACCACGAACCCGGCCCCGATCGCGGCGAGGAGCACGATCGGCGAGGTCAGGTCGGCGAGATACCCCGCGACCGGCTTCAGCGGCGCGCGGACGAGCGCATAGCCCATCGACGCGGCGCTGAGAAGCGTCGCCCGGCCGACCGACTCGACCCGATCGTTGAGGTACTGGTTGACCAGCGGCCTGTACAGCGCGGTCGCCCCTTTCATACAGAAGAAGACCGGAATCGCGAGCAGGCCCAGGACGAGCGGCGTCAGGAACAGCCCCGCGATCGCGACGGGGAGCGCCAGGAGGGCCGTCCGGAGGCCGAACAGGTCGCGCACGCTCTCCGCGTAGTAGCTCGCGATCGCCGACAGCGCCGCGAATCCCGCGTAGACGACCCCGAGCGTCGCCTCTTCGGGGACGGTCGGGCCGGCGATCGACCGCATCGGGTCGATCCCGGCGAGCACGTCGACGGTGATCGGCTGGACGTACGTGTCGGCGACGCTGACCAGCGCGAAGAACAGCGCGACGAACAGGACGAACGCCCGGAGCGAGGGGTTCGAGAACCGGGTCCGGAGTATCGAGAGCGACTCGCGCACGCCGACGGTCTCGGTGGGGGACGAGCGATCGAACTGCGCGTTCGCCGGCATCGAGAGCACGACGACGACGCCGATCCCGTGGAGGAACGCGGACGCGACGAACGGATACGTCGGGTGGCCGACGTACAGGAGACCCCCGGCGATCATCGTCGCCGCCGACACCCAGTGGTGGACCGACCCGCCCCTGCCGCGGACGCGCGTGAACGTCTCTTCGTCCGTCCGATCCCGGAGCGTCTCGTAGAGCCACGCGTCGGCCGTCCCCGACTGGAGCGACAGCGCGATCGACCAGATCGCGTACAGGACGACGAACCCGGTGAAAGAGTCGACGACGACGAATCCGGCGACGGACGCGGTCATCGCCGCCATCCCCAGGGCCAGCGCGTTTCGTCGCCCGAACCGATCGGCCACGTACCCCGTCGGGACCTCGAATGCGACGACGAGGAGGGCCGAAATCGCACCGAGCGTCCCGATCTGGGTGTACGTGAGGTCCTTCCAGAGCAAGAACAGCGTGAACACCGGCCAGATGAAGCCGACCGAGTCGGTGGCCTGGTACAGATAATACGCGAGGATCGGCGCTGGGCGGGGCGGGAACCGGGACATCGATGCCGTCGAATTCCTCGTACCGACTCGCTATAAGGGCTCGCTGATCGGCGTTTTTGTAGAGCGACTGACTATTCCACGACCCGGTCGGTACGCGGATCGAGTGAGCCCTGCGATCGCGACCCTACCGAACCGCTCGCGTCGCGCCGTCGATGATCTCGAGGGCCTCTTTCAGTTCCTCCATCCCCGTCGCGTAGGAGAGGCGGGCGTACCCCTCGCCGTTCGCGCCGAAGGCGTCGCCGGGAACGACGACGACGTCCCGATCGAGCACTGCGTCACACCAGCCCTCGGGGACCTTCGGCATGACGTAGAACGCTCCTTCCGGCTTCGGCACCTCGAGTCCGGCGTCCTCGAGTCCGTCGAGGACGACGTCGCGTCGCCGTTCGAAGGCCTCGACCATCTCCTCGACGGGGTCCTGTGGCCCCGTCAGCGCCGCCTCGGCGGCGTACTGTGCCGGCGCGGAGGCACAGGCCTGGGCGTACTGGTGAACCCGGAGCATGCGTTCGATCCGCCGGTTCGATCCGAGCACCCAGCCGAGTCGCCACCCGGTCATCGAGTAGGTCTTCGAGCAGGCGCTGACGACGACGACGTTGTCCGTCTCGGCGAACTCGTACGGCGAGCGGTGCTCGCCCTCGAAGACGATGTGCTCGTAGACCTCGTCGGAGAGACAGAGCACGTCGTGTTCGTCGGCGATGCGCGCGAACTCGCGCATGTCGGCCTCGCTCTGGACGGCCCCCGTCGGGTTGGCGGGGCTGTTGACGACGAACGCCGCGGTGTCGTCGGTGATGGCCTCCTCGACGGTCGCCGGATCGAGGGTGAGATCCTCGCGGAGGCCGACCGGTTTCGGCTCCCCGCCGGCGATCCGGGTCAGGGCGTCGTAGGAGACGAAGCCGGGATCGGGGAAGATCACTTCCTGGCCCGCGTCGACGTGGGCCTCGAGGACGAGGTGCAGCGCCTCGCTCCCGCCCGAGGTGGCGATGACGTCCCCGGGATCGATCGCCAGGTCGTAGTCGCGGTCGTACTTCTCGGCGATCGCCTCCCGGAGCGATCGGGTCCCCTTGTTCGAGGTGTAGGCGTCGGTCAGTCCGTCCTCGATCGCTTCGATCGCCCCGCGGCGGGCGTGTTCGGGCGTGGGAAAATCCGGCTGGCCGATGCCGAGGTTGATCGCGTCCTCGCCCGCGGCCTCGAAGACCTCCCGGATACCGCTGATCGACACCTGTTCGACCCGGGCTGCAAATTCCGTCATGCCTAGACGGGTGACGTGAACCCCGATAACTCTTGATGTACCGGTGGCCGGCCGTCGGGAGGTATCGATCGCGAGGTCAGTGCGGTCCCGATCACCGTTTCGACGGAATCGCCCTGTTCGTCGGTTCCGTTCCGTCGAGGACGCTCCGCTCGCCGCTCCCACGGGACCATCCCGTCCGTCGTGTGGACGGATCGGCCACAACGGTTATCCCTCGGCTCGCTCATTCCCGACCTGATGACGACATCTCGACGCGCGTTTCTCGCTGCGGGAGCCTCGCTCGGGCTCGCAGCGACTGCCGGGTGTCTCGACTTCGTACAGGGGAACGAACCGCTCGAGTTCCACGCGGACCGGGTCGCACCGGCCCAGTCCGCGCTCGAGGACACCGAGTACGAGGAGCGAGCGATCGAGAAGGAGACGATCGAGGAGAGCGTCGAGGCGGGCGTCGAACGGGAGGTCCGCGCGACCGTCTGGCTCTCCTCGTACACGAAGGAGATGGCGTACCAGGACGAACAGCAAGAAGCGAGCCTGTTCACGGCTATCTCGATCCCGGGCATGGAGGTCGCCGGCCGATCGTTCAACCCGATCGACGACATGACGAACGAGGAACTCCTCGACGAGTTCGTCGACGAGATGGACGGCGAACACGGGCAGGTCGAGGACCTCGACCACCAGGAGACGTACACGCTGGAGGTCCTCGACGGGACGCGCGACGTCGACGTCTTCCTCGGCGAGACCGAGTTCCAGGGTGAGCGCGTCGACGTCGAACTCAGGATGACCTCGTTCGATCACGAGGGCGACATCCTGGTGTTGCTGGGTAGCTACCCCGAGATGCTCGCCGACGAGGGGCCGACGATCGACGACCTGATGAAATCGGTCGAACACCCGGCCGAGAACTGACGGCGGCCGGTCTCGACTCGTTCGATCGCCAGCCGTCCCCCTATACTCTGGCCGAGGAACGATCGGACCGGTGGTAACGGCCGCTCTCACGCCGGGAGCGCCGCGCTCGACGCTATAGTAGCCACTGAAAGTCAATGCACACCTGATCGCAGGACGACTTTGCGATCAGTGTGTAAATCGTTTCAGTGGCTACTATAACCGACCCGATCGACGACTACCCCTCGCTCCGGACGACGCGCGTCGCTCCCGATCGGGGGTCGATGTGGACTCGCCACGCTCCGGACTCGCTCGTCGCGGGCACGATCCAGGTCGATCGCGTGCGGTGGGGCAGCGACGTGACGACTGACTCGCAGCCTGCGTCGGCCAGCGTGTCGTAGGCGAGTACGGCGGCTTCTTCGCTGGTCGTGATTTCGGTCGTGTCGTCGTGGCTGGTGAGCGGATCGGTCATGGTCCTCCACGTGTACGGTTGTCGTTCACACTCAAGAAACGCCGATTCAGTTCCCAGCGGTTTGGGACGGGGGTGGACCGGTACAGGCCCCTTTATGCCCGGGGTGGACCGGTACGGGCCCGTCAACCCTGCCGCTCCGCGCCGATCCCTCCCTCTGCGGGCGCGTGTTTCCCGTCACCCGTGTTTGAACGTCACGCCGCTCCCCGTCTCGGGATACTCCCAGACGACGTTGTCGTACGGGCAGGCGAACCGACAGCTCGAGCACTCGAGACAGTTCTCGTAGGCGATGTGGGGGACGCCGTCGTCGCCCTCGCGCCAGACGTTTGCGGGACAGACGCTCACGCAGTCGTTCGTCTCGCAGTCGGCGCAGATGTCCGGCACTTTCACGTCGAGGTGGGAGTCGCCGGGATCGTCGTACTTGACGGTGTAGAGGCGATCCTCCATCGAGTCGTTAGTAATCTCGGGCGTCTTGGGTTGGACACTCATCTCAGGTCACCATCTTTCGATATCTGAAGGCCAGTTTCGCGGCCCCGGACCAGCCGCCGAGCGCGTCGAGCACGGCGTGTTTCGCGTTCTCGGCGTGGACCTCCTTCGGGTCGCGATCGATCCGGAAGTACTCCGTGCCGGCGTCGGCGAACGCGCGCGGCAGGTCCTCGAACAGCAGGTCGCGATCGGCCTCGACCGCGTCCATCATCCACGCGTACCGCTCCAGGTTCTGGACCACGAACGACTCTTCGAGCGCGTCGGGATAGGCCCGCAGGGCGTCGGCGTCCGTCCGGTCCCGATCGGCCGCGCGAGCGATCGCGTTGCCGGCGTGGTAGCCGCTCTCGACGGCCATGTTCGTCCCCTCGAGGTGGACGCCGTTGTTGAGCACCAGGCCGGCGGCGTCGCCGACGATCGCCGCGCCGTCGTGGACGAGGTCTGGGATGCTCTCGGCGCCGCCCTCGGGGATGGTCTTGGCGCTGTACTCGACGGTTCGGGCGTTTCGCACCAGCGGCGCGACGGCGGGGTGAGTCTTGAACGCGTTCAGCGTCTCTTCGGGCGACTGGTCGGCAGCGACGGCGTCCTCGATCCGGTAGGCGACGCCGACGCTCACCGTGTCCTCGTTGGTGTAGATGAAGCCGCCGCCGAAGGCGTCGCCGACGGCTCCCTCGCCGAAGTAGTGGTAGGAGACCCCCGCGTCGTCGACCAGACGGAACCGGTCCTCGATGACCCCGTCGCGCTCGGGGAACTCGAGGACCTCCTTGGCCGCGACGGCGACGTTCTCCCGGCGCTCGGTCTCCTTGAGGTTCGCCCCCTCGCTGACCAGCGAGTTGCCGCCCTCCGCGAGGACGACGTAGGGGGCCCTGATCGTTCCGTCGGGCCGATCGGTCTCGACGCCGACGATGCGGCCCCGTTCCCGGACGAGGCCGGTGACGGTCGTTTCGGTCACCAGCGTCGCCCCTGCGTCGACGGCCTGCTCGGCGAACCACTCGTCGAACTCGCCGCGCAAGACGGTGTAGGAATCGTTGTGGGGCTCCCGGTGCCACTCGCCGGGGCGCAGGGAGACGGCGGTCTCGTCCTCGTCGCTCAGCATGCTGAATCGGCGCTCCGCGACGTACCGCTCCAGCGGGGCGTCCTCGAAGTCGGTCAGTTCGCGGATCGTCGGGGTGTACAGGACGCCGCCGAAGACGTTCTTCGCGCCCGGCGACGATCCGCGCTCGATCACGAGCACCTCGAGGCCGCGATCGGCCATCGTCAGGGCCGCGGCGCTACCCGCGAGACCGGCCCCGACGACGATCGCGTCGAACGCGTCGTCGTAGTTCGGTTCGTCCGGCGTGTCGGTTTCGAGTGCTGGACTCATTGTACCACCTCCCCGATCGGTTCGGTTTCGAGTCGCTCGACCAGTGCGGGACAGACCTCGAAGAGGTCGCCCACGATGCCGTAGTCGGCGTGGTCGAAGATCGGTGCGTTCGGATCGTCGTTGATCGCCACGACGGTGTCGCTCTTGTTCATCCCCTCGACGTGCTGGATCGCGCCGCTGATCCCGACCGCGACGTACAGCTCCGGCCTGACGGTCTTGCCCGTCTGGCCGACCTGTCGCGCGCCGTCGATCCAGCCCTCGTCGACCGCGGCGCGACTCGCCGCGAGTTCGGCGTCTATGGCCTCGGCCAGTTCCCGCGCCGGGCCGAGGTCGCCCTCGACGCCGTGGCCGACCGCCACGATCCGATCGGCCTCGGTGATGTCGGCGGTCTCGCCGACCTCCCGTTCGAGGACCTCGCTGACGGCGTCGTCCTCGTCGACGACGACCTCGACGTCGACGATCTCGCCGGCATCGCTGTCGATCCGATCGGGATCCGGTTCGGCCGCCTCGAAGACGCCCGGCCGGATCGTCGCCATCTGCGGGCGGTGTTCCTCGCAGAGGATCGTCGCCAGGATGTCGCCGCCGAACGCCGGCCGGCGGGCCTGCAGGACCCCCTCGTCGTCGACGTCGATCTCGGTGACGTCGGCGGTGAGGCCGGCGTGGGCGGGGACGGCGACCCGGCCCGCGAAGTCCCGGCCCGTGTGCGTGCCGCCGATCAGGACGATCGAGGGCTTGCGGTCCTCGACCATCGCGCGGAACTGTTCGCCGTACGGATCCGCGCGGTAGGGTTCGAAGACCGGATCGTCGGCGACCAGCACGCGATCGGCACCGCGGGCGATCGCTTCCTCGGCCACGTCATCGAGGTCTTCGCCGATCGTCAGCGCGACCAGGTCGTCGCCGGTCGTCTCGGCGAGCGCCTTCGCCTCCGCGAGCAGTTCCCAGGAGACGGGCATCACGTCGCCGTCGTGTTCCTCGACGAACACCCAGACGTCCTCGTACTCGTCCGGATCGATCGCGGGGCCGTCGTCGTCGGTCATGCTCTCACCTCCGTGATGGCCGCGGCGAGGTCGTCGACGTCGTCGACCACCTCGGACTTCCGTTCGACCGGATCGACCGTCTCCATCCGACCGACGGACGTCGGGGAGACGTCGAGACCGACCTCGTCTTTGATCCCGAGGTCCTCGGCGTCCCAGACGGTCGGCTCGAAGTCGTTCTCGCCGTAGATCTTGCGATGCAGTGGGGCCGGTCGGGGGTCGAACTCGCCGAACGCGACGGCGACGACGACCGGCAACTCGGCGGCGACCAGTTCGTACCCGCCTTCAACGTCGCGTCTGGCGACGAGCCTGCCTTCCTCGGGCCGGGGATCGACCGCCTCCGCGTAGGTCAACTGCGCCCAGCCGTTGTGCGCCGCGATCCCCGGCGGAACCTGTCCGGTCGAGGAGTCCGTGGTCTCCTCGCCGGCGACGACCACGTCGGCCCCGAGTTCCTCGGCCGCCCGCGCCAGCGTGAGGCTCGTCGGCCACGTGTCGCTGCCCGCGAACGCGCGATCGGAGATCAGGACCGCGTCGTCACACCCCATCGCGACGGCGTCCTCGAGGATACTCGTCGCGTTCGGCGGCCCCATCGTCATCGCGATCACCTCGCCACCGGCAGCGTCCCGGATCGTCAGGGCCGCCTCGAGGGCGTGCCGATCGGGCCCGTTCATGACCGCGGGCGCACTCGCCCTGTCGAGTCGCCCCGTGTCGGGATCGATGCCGACCTCGTCAGCGTCGGGTACCTGTTTGATCCCGACGACGATTGTCCATGTCATACTATCACCACATTCGGACGTAGGACCGCGAGACGGGAGGTCTACTACGGCAGTTCCAGTCGTGTGGGAACCCCCTTCACGGGTGCGTGTCCTTATGTCGTCTCAGGCGAGTTGCCGCCGGGCGACGGTCCGGCGGTTGACCGCCCCGACGCGGTCCGCGACCGCTACGGCGAGTCGCCGGAACGGCGCGTCGTCCGCCTCGCTCACGCTCGCCACGTCGTGGCCGTCGAACCGGGGCGGTTCCGCAGACGTGGCGATCGTACTCCGATCGCACGGGACGAGTCCGAGCGTCGGACACCCGGATCCGGGACGGCTGAACTGCCACTCGTTCTCTCTCGCCGGGTCGCCGCGTCCGCTCGAACGCCGGGCGACGGTTTCCAGAACGCCCAGCAGAGACGGCTCGAGGCTCTCGAACGCCTCGATCGACGTTCGAACGGCCGCCGGGTCCGCGTCGGCGGACGCGACGGCGATCGTCCCGTCGATCGCCATCGCTTCGACGACGACCTGCGGAACCCGCCCGGTTCCGGCCGGGAGCGTCACGAGCAGGTAGTCCAGCGGCCCCCACTCGAGCGCCTCCAGGACGGGCGGGAAGAGGAGTTCGAGGACGGTCGCCCCGGCCGGCGGATCGTCGCCGGCCGGGATCGCCGGGCCGAGGCGGACGACCGGCACCTCCCGGACGGTCGGGGGGACGATCGGATCGGCCGAGAGGTCCGGCGGATCCGCCGTCTCGATCCACGTCTCGATCCACGTCTCGTCGTCCCCGTCGAGACGGATGTCCAGCACGCCGACGCGAGCGCCGAGCGACGCGAGACCCATCGCCAGGTTCGCGGTCACGAGCCCCGTTTCGGCGTCGGGGTCCGTCGTCCCGATCGCGACCGCGTTCTTGATACCCGGGACGGGCTCTCGCTGGTCGTCGCGATCGGCGTACAGCCGCGGTTCGAGTCCGACGCCGCGGCAGAGTGCACGGATCTCGTCGCACATCGTCCACTCCGCCGGCGACAGCGGCGCGTTGAACGCGAGGGAGACGACTGCGACGTCCGCCTCGACGTGGACGTCCGTCACGAGTCCCAGCGAAACGATGTCGACGTCCAGTTCCGGATCTTCGACCGCACGGAGCCGCTCCCATAGCTGATCTTCCGGTATCATGGTCTCACCCGGGATCGCTATCCCATACGGGAGCGATGGAGACGCCGGACCCAAAACCGCCGGTCCGGTTCCCGGACACTGACGCTGTGGATACACGCGTGCAGGTCATGCCCACTCAGCAAGAACGGTCCCCATCTTATACGATCCTGGCGACGCCAGCCATTCGTATGCCCGCCACGTCCGTCCAGCAATCGACAGGGGGTCCAGAAACGCCGCCGCTCCGGGCGAGGCTCGAGGTCGACCCTGGCCCGAACGCCAACTGCCCGGTCGTTTCGGCGGCGCCGAACGCGGCGGCGGTCACCCGGAGCGTCTCCAGTGGTGGAAGCTGTCACAGCGAGATCACGGTGATCGACGACGGCACCTGCGAGCGATCCTACGTGTCCTCGGCCACGACGGGCGACTGCGTCTGTGGCGCGATCAGCCAGTTCGACTGCGTGTTCGACGTCGAAGCGGTGACTGACGGCTCACTCGTAATTTCGCTGGTCGTCGAGGACCGGCCGTTGCTCAGCCGGATCATCTCCGCGCTCGAGGAGACCGGGGCGACCGTTCGACTCCAGCGACTCGCACACGGAGTGGACGACGGGGACGTCACCCTCGAAATCGACGCGACGGACGTCACGGCCAAACAGCGCGAAGCCGTCGAACTCGCGGTCGAACTCGGCTACTACGATCGGCCACGAACGGCGACGCTTTCCGAACTGGCCGATCGCCTCGGCGTCTCGAAGTCGGCCGTCTCCCAGCGACTCAACGCCGTGGAACTCACGCTGATACGGTCGTTCGTGACGGACTGACCGATGCAATCGATCCCGCTTTCGGGCTTACTGATCCACCATCGCGGGCTGACTCTCCCTCACGATCGATTCGATGAGCGTGGCTTCCGCACCACGGAGCCGCTGGGAGACGGCCGACTTCGATATCGATAGCTCGTCCGCGAGCGCCTCGAGTTCGACGGTCCGCGGCCGATCGTAGTACCCTCGCTCGAACGCCAGGACGAGCGCCTCCCACTGCTTCGGCGTGATTTCGTCGGTATCGATCTCGACGCTCGACTGTCCCGGCGACTCGATCGACATCGACTCTAACCGGACCGCCGGATCGACGTCGTCGATGCAGGTCAGGACCTGCTGGATCGGCTCGATCTCCGTGGCGAGTATCGAGAGGCGCAGCCGCTCGACGTCGTCCCGGTCAGTCATGGCGATCGTACCTCCTCGTGACCGACGGCCGCGGATCGATCCGGTTCCCTGTCTCGTGAACCCCGCCGGCCGGAGACGTACGCTTCTCGCGGCGTGGACCGATCGCCCGTGGGATCGATCGACCGGGGGCCGCACGAGACTGCTCCGGACGGTGCGCCGTCGGAGTGATGGCCACGTAATCGTTCATACGAACACTTCGTCCGCGATCGTCGTGGCCCTCCGGCTGAATAATACAGTCGTTTATATCAGTCGGGGGCGTTCGCAGGGCGAGCCGACCGAATCGACGATCATTCCCGACGATCGCTTTCGAGCCGAACCGACCCCCGAGTTTCGGACCCCGCGTACGCGTCACGCTCGATCGATCCCGCGGGCGATCGACCCGTGCCGTAAGAACGCCTGCAATATGTAGCGATGGACCGTTTTGACTCCCGGTCGCAGCTTCACGTGCGAGGTGACCGACCATGTCTACGAACACGATGCGGCTGGACACCCGTCTGTTCGGGCGGGAGGTATCGTACGGGCTCGACGGCCCCTGGGCCAGCTACTGGCTGGTCTTCCTCCGATTGATTACGGGCTGGTGGTTCCTCTCGGCCGGGCTCGGAAAAATCGTCGAATACGGCCTGCTCTACGACGCCGAGGGGTGGTTGTTGCACGCGACCGAGGGATCGATCGTCTACCCGGTCACCGAGTGGTTCGCGCTGAACGCGGTGATCATCCCGAACTTCATGGTTCCGTGGGGCCAGTTAGCGATCGGGCTCGGGCTCATCTTCGGATGTCTGACTCGGCTGGCCGCGGCCAACGGTGCAATCCTGATGTTCTTCTTCTACTTCGGGGGCACCGGCTGGGAGAACGGCTTCGTCAACGGCGACCTGCTGGGACTGTTGCTGTTCCTGACGATCATCGTCTTCGCTGCTGGTCGCGTCTGGGGTATCGACGCGTACCTCGAACAGACCGACGCCGTGGAGAAGCGACCCTGGCTGCGCTACCTGATGGGCTAATACGAGGTGAACAACAATGACCACAGATACACTGACGACCGCCGATCGCATCGCCATGCTGCTCGGGGGCGGCCTGGTCCTGCTCGGGACCATGATCCTCGGGTTCGTGAACGTGATCTCGAACGCACCCCACATGCCCGTCGTGGAAGAGGGTACCGTCGTCGCGACGCCGGTGGTCTCGCCGGACCTCCGGGCGTACGTCATCGCCCTCGGGCTACTGGTCTGGCTGGGCTTTGCGATCTACAAGCTAACGCGGGCCCCGTCCGTCGAGGTCGAACAGCAGACCACACCCGCAGCCGACTGAACGGCTATAGTAGCCACTGAAAGTCAATGCACACCTGATCGCAGGACTGCGTTGCGATCAGTGTGTAAATCGTTTCAGTGGCTACTATAGACAAACAGCGACTCGGTCGCCGCCCGATTTTTCGATCGTCGAAATCCGGACCGCCGGTCGCGATCAGTAGAACTCGCGGACGAGGTCCATCGCGTCGTCGGGCGCGCCGTCCGGAATCTCGGACATGTTCTCGGTGACGCCGTGCTGTTCGTGGTACGGGACCGAATTCTCTTCCTTGTACATCACGCCCTGGAACTCCTTCTCGCCGTCGAGGATGACTTCCTTCGCGGCCTCGTAGTCGGTCGGGTCGTGGCCCTCCTCCTCGAGGTCGACGAGGGTGTCGCGGAAGTAGTCGTAGGTGTCGACGTCGTTGAACGTGACGCAGGGGCTGAAGACGTTGACGAAGCCGAAGCCGTCGTGCTCGATCGCTTCCTGGACGATCTCCTGGTGGCGGAGGGCGTCGGAGGCGAACGACTGGGCGATGAAACTGGCTCCGGAGGCGAGCGCGAGCGCGAGCGGGTTGACCGGGGGCTGTTTCGGCCCTTCGGGGGTCGTCGAGGTCTCGAAGTCCGATCGCGACGTCGGCGAGGCCTGGCCCTTGGTCAGCCCGTAGATGCGGTTGTCCATGACGACGTAGGTCATGTCGACGTTGCGGCGGACGGCGTGGACGAAGTGGCCGGCACCGATCGAGTAGCCGTCGCCGTCCCCACCGGCGACCATGACCTCGATGTCGGGCCGGGCCATCTTGACGCCGGTGCCGACCGGGAGCGCACGGCCGTGGACCCCGTGGAGGGCGTAGCTGTGCATGTAGGTCCCGATCTTGCCGGAACAGCCGATCCCGGCCACCACGAAGGTGTTGTCGGGATCGTTGCCGGTGTTCGCGAGGGCTTTCATCATGCCGTTCATCGTCCCGAAGTCGCCGCAGCCGGGACACCACGTTGGCTGTTTGTCGGACTTGAAGTCGGTGAATCTGACGTCGGAGCTCATTATGCGGGCACCTCCTCGGTGAGTTTCTGGGTAATCTCTTCGGCGAGTTCGTCCGCCTTGAAGCGAACACCCGTGTACTTGTTGATGCGCTTCACGCGGGTAAGCACGTCGTGTTCGATCACGTCGGCGAACTGGCCGGTCGCGTTACATTCGACGACGATCGTCTCGTCTGCGGCCTCGATCTCGTCGCTCAGGTCGGGGCGCGGGAAGATGTAGGGGACCGAGAGCACGCGGACGTCGATGTCGTCCTCCTCGAGGTAGTCGAGCGCCTCGACGAGCGCGCCCTCGTTCGAGCCCCACGAGATGACGAGGTTGTCGGCGTCGGAGTTGCCGAATTCACGATACTCCCAGGATTCCTGTTCTTTGGCCGTCTCGACCTTCCGGTTGCGCTTGTCGACCTGCTGGACGCGCTCGTCCTCGTCTTCGGTCCGGCGACCGAGTTCGTCGTGTTCGAGCCCCGTGCTCATGTGAGCGCCGTCGGTCGCGCCGGGGATGGCACGCGGGCTGACGCCGTCGTCGGTGACGGCGTGGGCGCGGAACCGACCCTGGGCGTCGAGCCACTCGTCGACCTCGTCCTCGTCGACGAGTTTGCCGCGATCGATCTCGACTTCGTCCATGTCGAAGGCCTCGGGCGGGAACGTCTGTTCGGTGACCGACATCGCGAGGTCGGAGACGAGGAAGACCGGCGTCTGGTACTTCTCGGCGAGGTTGAACGCCTCGATCGTCTTCCAGAAGCACTCGGTGATCGACGTCGGCGCGACGACGAACCGCGGCACCTCGCCGTGGCCGCCGTACAGGGCCATGTTGAGGTCGCCTTGCTCCTGTTTCGTCGGCATCCCGGTCGAGGGACCGGAGCGCTGGACGTCGGCGATGACCAGCGGCGTCTCGCTGGTCGCGACCAGACCGAACGTCTCGGTCATGAGGTCGATCCCGGCCCCGGACGTCGCGGTCATCGATCGGGCACCGCCGCGGGCGGCCCCGAGCGCCATGTTGATCGCCGACAGCTCGTCCTCGGCCTGGACGACGTGGCCGCCGTAGTCCTCGATCCGGCCCGTCAGGTACTCCATGATCGACGTCGCGGGCGTGATCGGGTAGCCGGCGTAGAATCGGCAGCCGGCGGCGATCGCACCCATGCCGATCGCCTCGTTGCCGTTCAGGAGGACGTAGTCCTCGTCGGTCGTCTCGAGATCGTATCCGAGGTGGTCCAGGTCGTAGTTCTCCTGGACGTACTCCTGGCCGAGGCGAGCCGCTTGCTTGTTGTTCTCGACGATCTTCGAGCCCTTGCCACCGAAGCGCTTCTCGAGGGACTCGTCGAGGTACTCGACGTCGAAGCCGGTGATCTCACACGCGGCACCGAGCGCGACGACGTTGCGCATGATGGCCCCGCCAGCGTCCTCGGCGAGCGACTTCAGGGGGACGTCGACGGCCGTCATCTCGTCGGGAATCTCGGCCTCCCACGAGCGTTCGCCGTCGTAGATGATGGCGCTGCCCTCGTGGAGTTCGTCCAGGTTCTCGTCGATCGTCCGCTGTGTCAGCGCGACGAGAATGTCCAGCCGATCGACGACGCTCTGGACGTCGTCGACCGCGGTCCGGATCTTGTAGGCCGTGTACCCCCCACGGATTCGCGACGCGAAGTCTTTCGACGTGAATACGTGCCGTCCGGCTCTGGAAAGGGCCTGGGCAAAGATTTTCCCAGTGGAGTCGATTCCGTCCCCGGCCTCGCCTCCGATCGCCCAGTTGAGATCCTCAGCCATGTTAGGGCGAAACTTGCCCGCCACCTATGAAAAGGCTTCTGAAACCCCGGCCATACACCCGCGACAGCGGCCCATATATTCACTCGACGACGAAAAACTCCGCTCGATTCGAACGGAATCCCTTTTGAGGCTCCTGGCGAACTGGTTCGACATGAAGGGGACGCCAGTTTCCGTCGAATCGGTCCGCGAGGTCGGCCCGGATACCGTCGCACTCGAACTCGAGACGCCCGCCGGGTTCGACGCCGTGCCCGGGCAGTTCGTGTTGCTCCGTGCGGTCCCCGGGAGCGACGACCAGCAGGACGTCGACGAGGACGACGTCGTCATGCGCCACTACACGCTCTCGTCGCCGTCGGTCGGGGACACGTTCGAGATCACCGTCGGGATCGATCCGGACGGCGACCTCTCGCCGTGGCTCGCCGATCTGGACGGCGGCGAGACGGTACACGTCGAGGGCCCGTTCGGGACGATCACCTACGAGCGCGACTGCGATGTCGTCGCGATCGCGGGCGGCCCGGGCGTGGGTCCCGCGGTCGCGATCGCCGAAGCGGCCCACGAGTCTAGTCACGGCGCGGCCGTCATCTACCAGGACGACGACCCCGCCCACGTCGATCGCCTCGAGGCGATCGAAGCGGAGGGCGTCGACGTCCGGTTCGTCGAGGAGGACGCCCCCGACGAACTCGCGGACGCGATCGCAACCTCCCACGACGAAGGGCAGGTCTACGCCTTCGGCTTCGAAGACTTCGTGCGGGCCGCCGCGGACGCGATCGACGACGCGGGCGGCGATCCGGACGACGCGCTGATCGAGAACTTCGGCTAGGCTCCGAGACCACCCTCGTCGCGATACAGTCGGAGCGAGCGTCGGTCGTCAGGTACTGGCTCGTGGCGCGGTCACTGTCCGTCGCAAGACGTGTCACTGTTCCGTCGCAAGCACAGTCTCTACGCCCCCTCGCGTGGTGGGTCCAGTCATGGACGACATCGTCGACGACGACCTCGAAATCCAGCGCGATCTGGGCGAAGCGACGATCGTCTACGAGGAACCGGATGAGGGGACCGTCCGGAAGACGGTCCCGAACGAACACATCGCCTACTTCCAGGACCACTGGATCATCAAGACCGACGAGGACGAGGAAGGCCACGACATCGTCCGACGGATCCCCTCGCGGCGGGTCCACTACGTCGAGCGATCCGTCGAACAGTTCGAAGAGGAAGTCGAGACGCTGATCGATCGGGTCCAGTCGTTCGCCAGCGAACTCGGGACGAAGATCCCGGTCGGTGGCGGAAGTGACGATCGCGAACCCGTCGAACCGCACCGGATCGACGTCGAACGGGAGGGCGACGACGAGGGCTGAGCCAGCGACTCGACTCGAGTCTCGATCGACCTCCTGACTCAGTGTTCGACGAACTCTATCAGGATCCCGCCCGTATCCTTGGGATGCAGAAACGCGACCTCGTGGCCCCACGCGCCGGGGCGGGGTTCCTCGTCGATCAGTCGCACGTCGTGCTCGCGCGCGGTCTCGAGCGCGCCCTCGACGTCGTCCGTCGCGAGCGCCAGGTGGTGGATTCCCGGGCCGTTGGTCTCGAGATAGCTCGCGATGGTGCCGTCCTCGATCGGTTCGAGCAGTTCGAGGTAGCCGTCGTCGCAGTCGAGGAAGACGACGCGCATGCCGTCGAACTCCTCCTCGTGGGCGACCTCGAGGCCGAAGAGGTCGGCGTACAGTTCCGCGAGACCCTGTGCGTCGTCGGTCGCGATACCGGCGTGATCGAAGTGCATCGTGTCGTACTCGACGCGGGGTACGTGTTACTGTTGGGATTTTTCGTGCGGTATCCGGTTCCGGCGTCGAGGGCGCGCTCAGCGCAGGCCGATCGCGGCGGCCAGCCGATCCCAGACGCCGCCCATCTCCGCGACGGTCCGCATCTCCTCGTCGGTCAGTTCGAAGTCGAAGACGTCGGCGTTCGCCGCGATGTGCTCGCGGCTCGACGCCTTCGGAATCGGCGCGACGAACGGCTGCTGGAGGAGCCACCGGAGCGCCACCTGGGATGCAGACTTGCCGTCCCGCTCCCCGATCGCCGCGAGCCGATCGTCGCCCGGCACCGCGCCCTCGGCGAGCGGGCTGTAGGCCGTCAGGCAGATCTCGTGGTCGACGCAGTACTCGAGCAGATCGTCCTGGTGGTGGTAGGGGTGGTACTTCACCTGGTTCGTGACGATCGGCGTCTCCGAGAGCTGTCGAGCCGTCTCGAGTTGATCCACGGAAAAGTTGCTCACTCCGATATGGTCGACGAGGCCCTCGTCCTTGAGTTCGTTCATCGCCTGAAGCGTCTCTTCGAGGGGCACGTGGGACCGCGGCGCGTGAATCAGGAGGAGATCGATCGTCTCGAGTCCGAGCCGATCGAGACTCGCCCGCGTCGACCGGTGGACGTCCTCGAACCCGAGGTTGCCGGTGTCCACCTTCGTCGTGACGAAGACGTCGTCCCGATCGACGCCGCTCGCCGCTATCGCGCGGCCGACGGCCTCCTCGTTGTCGTACATCTGGGCGGTATCGACGTGGCGATAGCCGACCTCGAGCGCGATTTCGACGGCTCGCTGGCACTCCGCACCCGTCATCCGTGCAGTCCCGAACCCGAGCGCCGGAATCGTCGCCCCTCCCGCGTCGATCGTGGCTGTCGAGACGTCGCGATCGGACTCCATACCGACCATTCGTCGAAGGCGATATTCAACGTCAGGCCCGCATTGTGATACGGTTTACTGTGAGTCATTTCCGGCGCAACCGCGATCCGGGCGGCGGTTGCGCCGGTAACTCGTTACAGCAATCCGTATGAGGCCGGATCCGAATCCGGTCCCCACGATCCGGTCACCGACTGCCTTGCTCGCGCCGGCACGGTACTCAACACCGCGACGCCATTACGATCGAGTCACACCGTCCGATCGAACTGGCGGGATTCGGTCCCTCTGACCGCCGTTCTTGCGGGTTCCCACCTCCCGCGACGCATCTCTCAGACAATGGCAACCGACGACTACGAACTCTACGATCGAATCGATCGATTGGCCGACGTCACGGCCGACCGCGACGTCCTCGTCAGCAGGGCCGTCACGCCCGAGGCATCGATCGGCGAGGCGCGCCAGCCGGTCGAAACCGACTACGCCGAGGCGACCCAGCTCGACGAGCGGTCCGACCCCAGACAGCTCGTCGACGCCCTCGAAACCGTCCGCAGCGAACTCAACGAGTACGACGAACTCCCCGAGAACGGGCTCGCGATCTACGCCGGCGTCCCCGACGACGACCTCGTGACGGCCGTCTTCGACGATCCGCCGGCGCCGATCGCCCAGTCGACCTACGAGCACGCGAACGAGTTCGACCTCGACCCGCTGGCCGAGGTGACGGAACCGTCCTCGACGCACGGCCTGCTCGTCGTCGAGCGCGGCGGGGCGGCGCTCGGCCGACTGGACGACGAGGGCGTCGAGGTGATCGACAGCTTCGACAGCGACGTCCCCGGGAAATCGAGCGCCGGCGGCCAGTCGGCCGAGCGGTTCGAGCGCGATCGCGAACGGCAGAAACGCGACTTCTTCGACACCGTCGCCGAGCGCGCCGCGCAGTCGTTCCTCGGCGACGACCCCGTCGACAGCGTCCTGCTCGGCGGGACCATCGGCACGATCGAGGCGTTCCGCGACGAAGCCGACCTCGATCATCGTCTCGCAGACCGACTCGTCGATACCGAATTCGCGATCGAGTACGCGACCGAACAGGGGCTGCGAGAACTCGCCGAAAAGGGCCGGGAACACCTCGACGATCGCGAACGCGACGAACCACGCGAGCACCTCGATCGGTTCTTCGCGGGGATTCGCGACGACGAAGAACCGATCGCCTACGGCCGCGAGGAGGTCGACGACGCGCTCGAGTACGACGCCGTCGAGACGCTCTTGCTCTCGACTACGCTGGACGGGCGGTCGTTCCGCGAACTCGGCGATCGCGCCGACGAACAGGGCGGCGAAACGGTCGTCGTTCCGGACGACTTCGCCGATGGCGACAGGTTCGCCGACGCGTTCGACGGCGTCGGGGCGCTGTTGCGGTTCCCGATCGAGTGAGGACGATCGGCTCCCCCTCCTGATTTGGGCCAAGTGTTTTCCAACCGAACGGCGGCTAGTGAGTATGAGAAGCGAATCCGACGTCACGTACGTCGACAAAGTCTGTGCGTACATCACTCGTGGCCGGGACGAGTTGCTCGTGTTCGACGGCCCCGGACACGACGATCTGCAGGTTCCGAAAGGCACGATCGAGACCGACGAGGTCCCGCGGGCGGCACTGGAACGTGAGGTCGAGGAGGAGAGCGGACTCAGCACGCTTCGATCGATTCGCCACGTCACGAGCGACGTCTGGACCCGCCGGCATCGGCCGCCGAAGAGATACAACCGGCACTTCTTCCACGCGACGGTGGACGACGATCGGGACGGCTGGACCCACCTCGTCACCGGCGACGGCGAGGAACGGGGATCGACGTTCGAGTACTCGTGGATCGATCTGCGGTCGAGCCGCGAGTTCGCGCTGGCACTCGACGACTATCTCCATCTCGTCGAACGATCGGCGTCACCGGTGTGATCGATCCGGAACCGATCGATCTGCCGAGAGCGTCCGAGCGGAAACCGGACCGTCTCTACACTGCGCTGCCGGGCTGGTACTCGCCGAACTCGTCGCGCAGGACGTTGCAGATCTCGCCGACGGTGGCGTAGACCTTCACCGCGTCGATGATGTACGGCATCAGGTTCTCCTCGCTGCGGGCGGCCTCGCGCAGGGCCTCGAGTGTCGCGTCGACGGCCTCGTCGTCGCGCTCCTCGCGGGTCGACTCGAGGCTGTCGATCTGGCGCTTTTGGTCCTCCTCGGTCACTTCTTCGACGTCCATCTCGGGATCCTCGTCCACCTCGAACTCGTTGACGCCGACGATGATTCGTTCTTTCTCCTCGATCTCCCGCTGGCGATCGAAGGCCGTGTCCTGGATCTGGCGCTGGACCCACTGCTGTTCGACGGCGTCGAGCATCCCGCCGCGCTCCTCGACCTCGTCGAGAATGTCGTAGGCCTCGGCCTCGACCTCGTCGGTGAGCGACTCGACGTAGTAACTCCCCGCGAGGGGATCGATCGTGTCGGCCGCACCGGACTCGTGAGCCAGGATCTGCTGGGTGCGGAGCGCGGTCCGGACGGACTCCTCGGTCGGGAGTGCGAGGGCCTCGTCCTTGCCGTTGGTGTGGAGGCTCTGAGTGCCGCCGAGCACCGCCGCCAGCGCCTGGTAGGCGACGCGGACGACGTTGTTCTCGATCTGCTGGGCGGTGAGCATCGAGCCCGCGGTCTGGGTGTGGAACTTGAGTTGCTTGGACTTCGGGTTCTGGGCGTCGAAGCGCTCCTCCATGATGTCGTGCCACATCCGCCGGGCGGCGCGGAACTTGGCGACCTCCTCGAAGATGTTGTTGTGGCCGTTGAAGAAGAAGGAGAGCTGCGGCGCGAACTCGTCGACGTCGAGGCCGGCGTCGATCGCCGCCTGGACGTACTCGATGCCGTTACCCAGCGTGAACGCGAGTTCCTGTGCGGCCGTCGACCCGGCCTCGCGGATGTGGTAGCCGGAGATCGAGATCGTGTTGAACTTCGGCGTCTCCTCCGCGCAGAACTCGAAGATGTCCGTGATGATCCGCATCGACGGCTCCGGCGGGTAGATGTAGGTGTTGCGGGCGATGTACTCCTTCAGGAGGTCGTTCTGGATCGTCCCGCGGAGTTCCTCGCGATCGACGCCCTGCTGGTCGCCGACGGCGATGTACATCGCCAGCAGGACGGAGGCGGGCGCGTTGATCGTCATCGAGGTCGAGACCTCGTCGAGCGGGATACCGTCGAAGACGGTTTCCATGTCGTCCAGGGAGTCGATCGCGACGCCGGCCTTGCCGATCTCCCCGGCGGCCATGTCGTCGTCCGAATCGTACCCCATCTGGGTCGGCAGGTCGAACGCCATCGAGAGCCCGGTCTGGCCCTGGTCGAGCAGGTAGTGGTACCGCTCGTTGGTGTCCTCCGGCGTCGAGAATCCGGCGTACTGACGCATCGTCCACAGCCGGCCGCGGTAGCCAGTCGAGTAGACCCCGCGCGTGTACGGCGGCTCGCCCGGATTGCCCAGGTCCTCCTCGTAATCGAGGTCGGCGACGTCGGCCGGCGTGTAGAGCCGATCGACCTCCTGTCCCCCCGTGTCCGTGGTAAACGTCTCCTGGCGCTCGCCGAACCGATCGAGCACCGGCTGGACCTCCTCCTCGTGCCACTCCGCCTTGCTGGCACGGATCTCCTCGAGTTCGTCGGAATCGAACATTATGATTATCGAGGCTCGGGTGGGGCTTCAAGCTTGATGAACTCGTGTGGGTCGGTCGCACCGTTGTCCGTCGTCGATCGGTGACCGTCGTCTGCGGCCGAAAGCCGCTCACACCGGACACTCACTGCGATCGATACTGGCGTTTTTGTCCCGACCCGTCGATGGTCGCCCATGGAGTCGTCCGTGCCGCGGCCCGGCGATCGCGACGGGGGAGACCGCCGTCGGGCCGCCGCCTCCGTCGCCCCGTTCCTGGCGCTCGGACTGGCGAACGTCCTGGTGCTCCTGTGGTGGGGGCTCGATCCCCTCTGGGCGTTCATGATCCTGCCCCCGATCCTGGCTATCACGGCGATCGGCTGGGTCGCCGTCCGGTACGGCTTCCACGAGGGGCCGCCGGGGCCGAACACCTGAGCCCGCGATCCGCTCGTCGTCCCGATCCTCGTCCGGGCGAGTGTCGTCTCTCGTCGCCGGTCACCGACCCGTCTCGTCAGCTACCGGCCCGTATCGTACTTGTACGTCGCACTCTCCGGATCGATCCCGAAGTCCTCGGCGGACTCCTCGTCCGACCCCTCCTCGCGTTGCTCGGGGGCGCGTTTGAACGCCTCGCGCAGTCGATCGGGCATCCGGAACCGATCGATCTCGATCGCGAGCGGAACCGCTTCGGGATCCGTCCGATCGCGTTTGGCCGACAGGCGATCCCTGAGCGCGGCAGGTAACTGCGACTCCTCGATCCGCCGGAAGCCGAACTGGGCGAGGTAGGCGCTCTCGCCGGTCAGCGCGTAGACCCGCTCGAACCCCTCGTCGCCCGCGTACTCGAGGAGGCGCTCGACGACGTGGGCGCCGACGCCCTGGTTTCGCCAGCCTTCGAGGACGCCAATGCTGGTCAGTTCACAGACCGCGTCCTGACGGTCCTCTCGATCGTGGTCCGCCGACGAGTCGTCGAGTTTGTGGATGCGGATGCGGCCGAACCCGGCTTTCTCTCCGGAGGTCTCGTCGACGGCGATGACGTAGTCTCGCGAGCGGAACGCCGTGTCGTCGAGCTCCATCGACTCGATGTGATCGAGAAGCCACACTTCTTCTCTGTTTTTCGCGTCCCGCACGTACATGATTCGACGTAGGGGACCTGTGGCCAAAAGCATTTGTGGGGGTCCACCGATCGAGCCGTCTCGATCGCGAGGCAGGGGCTCACGACGGGGGTCCCGAGCCCGGGGTCTTCTCCCGATCGATTTCCGGTGGTAGAAAATTTACATGTCTCTACGCAGAGAGGGACCCTATGTCACGATCGATCGACGATCCGCTCGAAGCGCTGGCGAATCTCCCGACGATCGCACACCCGACCGTCTCGCCGGCCGGCGAAGAAGTCGCCTGCTACTACGACGTCACCGGGCGAAACGAACTGCACGTGATCGACGTCGAGACCGGCGAGCGGACGCGGTGGTCCGACGGCGAGGTGCCGCGAAACGCCCGCTGGTTCGTCCAGTGGGACCACGACGGGGACCGCGTGTTCTTCCACCGCGACGAGGCCGGCGACGAACAGAACGACATCTACGCGCTCTCCCGCGACGGCGCGGTCGAACCGATCGTCGAGATGGGCGGCCAGAACGTCGTGTCCGACGTCGCTCCCGACGGCGAGTCGCTCCTGTTCGGTTCGACCCGCGACGGCCAGATGAACGTGTATCGTCAGGTCTTCGGCGGCGGGGCGACGAAGCTCACCGACTACGATCGGGCCGTCTGGGGAGCGATCGAGGCCCCGACGGGCGATCGGATCGCCTACGCGACCAACGAGACCGACGACTTCGACAACCGCGACGTCTACGTCGCGAACGCGGACGGCTCCGACCCCCGGAACCTCGAGATCGGCGCGGTCGGTGCCGAGGCAGTCCCCGTCGACTGGGGCCCCAACGGGTCGCGATTGCTGGTCGCGGACAACACCGAGGACCTCGGGCGAGTCGGCGTGTACGACACTGCGACCGACGATTCCGGGGCGATCACCTGGTACGGCGTCGGCGAGTACGAGGAACGGCCGGTTTCGTTTCTCTCGGGCGGCGAGGAGATTCTCGCGGTCCGAACCCGCGGCCCCCTCGCAGTGCCGATCGTCTACGACGTGGCGACCGGCGAGGAACGCGAACTGGACCTCCCCGAGGGGGTCACGTCGCTGCCCCCGATGGGGCCGTCCGAGTACGCCGTCGCCGGCGATCGGCTGCTCCTGCAGCACACGACGCCGACGCGTCGACCGGAACTGCTCCTCTACGACCTCGAGACGGACGAGTACGAGACGCTGCTCGAAGCCGAGTACGGCCCGTTCGAACCCGCGGACTTCGCCGACGCGGAGTTCGTCCGGTTCCGATCCGACGGCGTCCCGGAGACGCCGGCCAGGGCCGTCGACCACGCCCCCTCCGAAGAACTCGAGATCGGCGCGCTCCTGTACGACTCTGGCGAGCGACCCTCGCCGCTCGTCGTGAATCCCCACGGCGGGCCGCGTGCTCGTGACGACAAGTCGTTCGACCTCTACACGCAGGTGCTGGTCTCGCAGGGCTTCTCGGTCCTGCAGGTCAACTACCGCGGCTCGACGGGGCGCGGCCGCGAGTTCGTCGAACGGCTGATCGACGACTGGGGTGGTGCGGAACAGGGCGACGTGGCGACTGCCGTCGAACACGTCCTCGAGACCCGCGACTGGCTCGACGACGATCGCGTGGTCGTCTTCGGCGGCTCCTACGGCGGCTACTCGGCGTACTGGCAACTCGTGCAGTACCCGGACCTCTACGACGCGGGGATCGCCTGGATCGGCGTCACCGACCTCGAGGACATGTACGAGAACACGATGCCCCACTTCCGTACCGAACTCATGGAGAAGTACCTCGGGACGCCCGACGAGAACCCCGATCTCTACGCGGAGCGATCGCCGATTACACACGTCGAGAACCTCTCGGCCCCGCTGCTGATCGTCCACGGCGTCTCCGATCGGCGCGTCCCGATCTCGCAGGCCCGGCGCTTCCGCGACGCGCTCGAGGACGCCGGCTACGAGCGGGGTCCGAACGGCGACTTCGAGTACCGGGAACTCGGCGAGGAAGGACACGCCTCGACCGACCAGGACCAGAAGCTTCGCATGTTCCGGCAACTCGGTGAATTCCTCGATCGGCGCGTGCCGGATCGTCCCGAAGGCGAGTAAGCGCGACCGTCCGGGCTCACTCCGTTCACGCAGTGTCCGGATCGCGATCGGCCCGCGAGACGGGTCGCGATCGGTCACGCCACCGTCGCCGACGCACAGAGCTAAGAGACGGGAGACCCATCTGTGGGACGAAATGCGTCACGCGAAGGGACCACTGCTCACCGTCGACGTCGGTGAGCGGACCGCGACCGAGACGACGATCGACGAGTTGCTCGAAACCTACGTCGGCGGGCGAGCGGCCGCGACGGCGCTCGCACACGAGCGGATCCCGTTCGACGCCGACCCGTTCGACCCGGACAACCGGGCGTACCTGTCGACGGGCCCGCTCCAGCAGTCCCAGATGTCCTTCACCGGTCGGATGAACATGACGGGGCTGTCGCCGCTGACCGACGGCCTCGTCTCGACCAACGCCGGGGGCTACCTCTCGCGGAACTTCGTCGGCACCGGGATCAGCGTCCTCGAACTGGTCGGCGAGAGCGACGAGTTGCTCGCGGTGCACGTCCGAGACGACGGAGTGTCGTTCGAGGAAGTACCGGAACTCGAGGGGGCAACGGTGCCCGAAACGTCCGACTACATGGACGACCGGCACGGCCTCGGGCCCGAACACTGCATCGCGATCGGGCCCGCGGGGGAGAACCGCGTCCGCTTCGCCTCGGTGATGACGTTCGACTCGCGTGCGTTCGGCCGCGGCGGCCTGGGTGCGGTGCTGGGCGCGAAGAACGTCAAGTGCGTCACATTCGAGGGCGACGCGGCGCCGCCGGTCGAGATTCCGGACCCGCCGGAGATGGACATCCACCGGGAAGCGGCCCAGTCGGACGACCTGATGCGCCGGCAGGGAACGACGGGCGGCACGGAGTTCATCAACGACAACTTCTCGCTGCCCACCCGCTACTTCCGGGAGTACGAGTTCGAACACGTCGCGGACATCGGCGGCGACGCCGTCGAGGAGAAAAAGTACAAGAAAGGGGCGTGCTCGGCCTGCGCGTACGCCTGCAAACTGCCGACGCGGGACGAGGAGACGGGCGTCGAGACCGAAGGGCCCGAGTTCGAGACCGTCTATTCGTTCGGCTCCTGCCAGGGTGTGGGGGACATCGTCGACGTGATGAGAGGGAACGAACTCTGCGACACGCTCGGGATGGACACAATCTCGGCCGGCGTCACCGTCGCGGCCTACCTCGACAGCGAGGACGAGTTCGGCAACGCGGCCCTCGCCCAGGAGGTGACCGAGAAGATCGCCTATCGAGAGGGGATCGGCGACGTGCTCGCGGCGGGCGTCGATCGGTGCCACGACGACCTCGGCGTCGACAACTACACCGTCAAGGGGATGGAGTTCGCGGCCCACGACGGCCGCGTCCTCCACGGCCAGGGCCTGTCCTATGCAGTGGCGAACCGCGGCGGAGATCACATGTACGCCGGAATGTTGAGCCTCGAGTACAGCGGCGAACTCGACCCGGAGGGCACCCTCGGGAAGGCCGAGACCCTCGTCGAGGAGGAGAACGCCTCCGCGTTCCGGGACACCGGTATCGTCTGTGCGTTCGGGAGCGACTACGTCACCGACGAGCGCCTCGAGACGCTCTTCGACGCCGACTACGACGACCTCATGGCCGTCGGCGCGGCGACCGTCCGCCTCGAGCGCCACTTCAACAACCAGCGCGGGTTCGATCGCGCCGACGATCGACTCCCCTACGAGATTCCAGATCTCGAGGACGCGATCGAGGAGTACTACGACGCCCGGGGCTGGGACGACGGGATCGTGCCCGACGAAACGATCGAGACGGCCGTGCCGTCGGCCGACTGATACGGACTGCTGTAGTCAATTACCGTCGATCACCGACCCCGTTCTGGTGATCGGCGGTAAGTAGTTACAGCAATCCGTATGACGCGATCGGACCGGCCGGTCCGGCGTCGCTAGCCCGCCGAGAGCGCCTCCTCGAGCCGATCCTCGATCGCCGACAGTTCCGCGTACAGTTCGTCGCTCGCCTCGTCCTGGAGGTCGTCGATCCGCGTCGCGAGCCCTTCCAGTCGGGTCCCCTTCTCGGTCTCGTCGCTCTCGACCTTCTGGACGTAGACGTCCTCCGTGACGTCGTAGACGTCCGCGGTCGAGAGGCCGGTGACGGTCAGGACGACGTCCAGTTTGTCGCGATCGATCCCGAGGACCCACTCGCGGGGGATGCCGTGTTCGTCGAGCGCGTCGAGGACGGTCTCCTCGTCCTTCGGGCGGCGGCGTTCGCGAGTGGTTCGTCGAACGGCACCGAACCGGCCCGCGAGTCGCTGGTCGGGCCCGAGTCGATCGAGCAACGCGTCGCGCGCCGTCGTTCGCATCCGGTCGGTACCCCGCTGGACGTCCGAGAGCAACACGTAGAGGTCGGTCAGCGAGTCGGTGTCGAGCGACTCCGGGTCCTCCGCGTCGGCCTCGAGACGCTCGACGAAGTCGGCCAGCAACAGCGCGTCGTCGTGGACCCGCTCGGGCGCAGTTCGCGCCTCGATCGCCGAGAGCAGGTACGGGCTCTCGCCGCCGACGGCCCGCTCCGGATCGCGAACGATCGCGTCGTCGACCACGGTGTACGCTCCCGAGAGAGTCAGGACGGCAGCGTACGGCTCGACCCGGGGCGGCAGGTCGGCCACGGGAATCGCCTCGTCGGGGAGGCGATCGACCAGGACACCGAACTGCTCCCGCCAGAGGGGCTGTCGCTCGCCGCTGTCGGTGAATCGAACGGTAAGCCGGTCCGCGTCGACTGCGTCGACCTCGAACCGGCGCTCGGAGACCGGCGTGACCAGTTCCGCCCCCGGATCGAGATCTTCGACGGTCGATCGCAGGTCGGTCCAGAATTCCTGGTCCATACCGACCCTTCGCCGGGCGTCGTCAAAAAGCAGCCCCACGAACCTGCCACGCCCTCCCGGTGATTCCCACGGTACGACACCACTCTCCGGACGGGACGTTACTCGTCCGCCGCGACGACCGGCGGCAGTTCGGCGAGCGAGTCGAGTCGATACGTCGCCTCCGCACCGCCCGCGCCGGCCTCGTCCTCCCGCACGAGCAGTGCCGAATCGATCCCCGCGTTGTGGGCCGCCCGCACGTCGACCGCCCGATCGCCGACGTACAGCGCGTCGTCGGCGTCCAGCGAGTCCATCGCGGCGTGGATGTTCCGGGGATCGGGTTTGCGGCGAGCGAGGCCGTCCGGCGTCAGGGGACAGCCGTGGACGGTCTCGAACAGCGATCGGAGTCCGAATCGATCGAGGACCGTCGAGACGACGCCCGGGTGGTTGTCGCTGACGATCCCGAGCGGGTGGTCGAGCGATCGCACGGTCGAGACGTCGTCGTACACCGATCGCAGGCCGCGCTCGATCGCCTCCCGTTGCGTTCGGACGAGTTCCCGCGCCGCCCGCGAACAGAACGCGTCGGTGTCGATGCCGAGGCTGCGACACCGTTCGGTGAGCGAGTCGAAGTCACCGGCGACGAGCGCGAGCAGGGTCTCGCGGGACGGGCCCGACGCGCCGAGTGCGTCGTAGGTGCGTCCGACCGCGTCGGAGAGCCGCTCTCGCGAGGGGGTCTCGACGACGACCCCATCGAAGTCGAACAGGACCGCGTCGTACTGCATGCTGGTTCGTTCTCGTCGGCCAACACTCTTAAGAATAGGCGATTCGCTCTCGGCGACTACGGTGGCCGGCTAGCCGCCGTACACGGACGGAACCAGCCGAATGACGGACTCGCTCTCGATGGGCGTCTCGACTCCATTCAGGTGGGTGACGTTTTTCTTGTCCCTGGTCACGACGGTCTCCCCGACCAGTCCCTCGCCGTCGGGTGCGACCAGTCGCCCGTCGAGCGACGGGTACGCCGTCTCGAGGTCGGTCAGCAGTTCCCCGACGGTTTCGGCGTCGGTCCCGAACTGGACCGTCTTCTCACCGACGGCCTCGCGGAACGGGCCGAAAAAGACGCATTCGACTTGCACACGTCGGAATAGCGCGCAATACGTCTTGTAACCGACGGTTCAGGTTCGCCTCGCCCGGGTACTCGAACCCGACGTGGACTGTTGCTTCCGTTCACGAATCGCACGGATCAGTGGCCGCCTTTTTCTCACAAACCAGTTACAAATCACAAAAACAGTTATTACCTCCTATAACATCACTCGGGGTGTAATTCATGCTGGAGAACACGCGGACTCGACGAACGCTACTGAAAGGGATCGGTGCAGGTGGGCTCACGCTCACGTTCGCGGGCCTCGTATCCGCGGACGGCGAGCAGCAGTATCTCGTCCGGGGAAGTACCGGTATCGTGCGGCAGGTTCGCCGTCGCGGGTATTCCGTCGAACACAGCCTCGCCGACGGGAAGGTGCTCGTCGTCGTCGGTGAACCGGAGGCCAGTGACGACCTCGAGGGAATCGACGACGTTTCGACTGCAGTTCCGGACTTCGAGTTCGAACTCGAGGAACCGGAACTGTCCGCGTCGGCCGACGTCGACGTGGGTGACGACGATAGCGGGCCAGGGAAGGGCAAGGCGAAGGGCCACGACGACGGCTCGGACGACACGGACGAAGACGACTGGCCGGCGCTGTTCGACCAGCAGTGGGACAAACGCGTCACGGCCGCCGACGAGGCCCAGGGATGGGCCACCGGAGACGGTCGACGGCTGGCGATCATCGACACCGGCATCGACCACACTCACCAGGACCTCGGGAACGTAAACACCGACGCGAGCGTCTCCATCATCGGGGGCGAGATCGGCGACCACACCGGCGACTCGGGCGACCACGGGACCCACGTCGCCGGGATCACGGCGGCGACCGGCGAGGTCGGCGTGATCGGTACGGCACCGGACGCCGAGCTCGTTTCCATACGGGTCTTCGGGGAGGAAGGCGGCGCGACGTTCGGTGATATCCTCATCGCGATGGAGTACGCCGCAGACGTCGGCGCGGACGCGGCGAACATGAGTCTCGGGACGCCGCCGATCCCGCCGCAGGGCAACGCCGAGCAGTACCGGCGCGTGATGGAACCCGTCGCGCAGGCTGTCACCTCGCGGGGCACCTTGCTCGTCGGGAGCGCCGGAAACAGCGACGCGAACCTCCAGCAGGGCGGCTCTTTCACGCTCCCGAACAGCCTCTCGGGCGTGACGAGCATCAGCGCGACCGGCCCGAACGACGAGCGGACGTTCTACTCCAACTACGGCACCAACGAGATCGACGTCGGTGCTCCCGGCGGTGGGTACGAGACGTTCGAGAAGACCGTCTCGGAAGACGAGGACGAGGTGGAGTGGCCCTTCCCGACGAACCTCGTGCTCTCGACAGTCCCGGGAGACGGCTACGATTGGAAAGCCGGGACGTCGATGGCCGCGCCGCAGGTCACCGGCACTGTGGGCCTCGTCCGGGAGCGGTACCCCGATACGACCGCGAAACAGGTCGAGAAGTACATCAAACAGGGTGCCGACCTCGTGAGCGGCAACAGCGATCCCGACCTGGGCGCTGGCCGTCTCAACGCGAAAGACGCGCTGGACGTCGAGTAGCGACTCACCGATCGAGAAACGATCGCACGGTCGCGTCGAACGATCCTCGAACGCCTCAGGACGGCGTCAGCCGGTCCCATAGCGACTTCATCTCGGACGCCGTCGAGAGCGTCCGGCGACCCGATCAGACGTGGGATGCGGCAATCGCCCTGGTTCGTCGGTCCCTGCTCGAAGCACTGGCGACGCCGTCAGCGGTTCGCTCGAGCGGCCGATGGACCGCGACGAGCGACGATGTACTCGATCACTGTCGCTCGTCGGCTGCTGACTCGGGAGGCCCCCCCAACAGGCGAGTTAGTCCATCGAGAACGCGTCACCGGATCGAATCCGTCCGCTCGTCGAGTGGCTCGGAATCCGCCCTGACCGAGGCATAGACCCGGGTCGCCCACTCACACGCGATCGGTGCATCCGTATCGACGATCACCTGCATGAGTCCAGTGCTCTCGTCGTACCCCCCGATTCCGACGCATTCGTCGAAGATAGCGAGGCCGTACGGCAGTTCGTCACGCGTCCTGAGGGCCAGGTGTCCGCGATCGATCGCTTCCCGGGCGCGCTCCGGATACGACTCGAGGAGTTTCTCGACGGTGTGTGGCAGGTAGATGATTTCGGTGTCGGTTTCTTCGAATATCTGCCGGTGGAACTCGCCGAGAACGAGCGGCGCCATATGCGTCGTGTTGAACCCCCGGAACGACTCCGACTCGTCGACGAGCGAGACGAACCGTTCGACCGGACTGTACGGAGTATCCCGTTCCGCAACGGTGATCGTCGCATCCGCGAACGGTTCGACGACGAATTCCCGGTGATCGTCGCAGATGACGTCGAGAAGCGGGGTTAGTCTGTGCGCGGTCCGTACGTTTGTCTCGAACCGGAGTACCTCCTCTGCGATGACCTCGCCGCGCCACGTCAACTCGAATCGGCCATCGACTTTCTCGACGAATCCCTGCTCGTCGAGCCACTGCGTGTAGCGGTGGCTCGTCGCCTGCGAGACGTCGAGTCGTGCTTCGATCTCTCTGCGATCGAGCGGTTCCTCCAACAGTGTTTCGAGGACCGGGCCGTGCCGGACGATGTCGCCGAGCAGATCCGTGTCGACGCGACTGTCCGCGTCCTCCAGGCGCTGGCCGAGATACCGACGATTCCGCTCGTTTTCCAGGATGGCCTCGAAGACCGGCGACCCCGGTGGTGGCTGCCGATCCTCGGCGGTCCGTTCGTCTCGATCGAGAACCATGTGACTTTCTGGCTAGGGATGCGATGGCAATGGTAGTAACTCTATCCTGTACATCCCCCGAAAGACGTCTCACTCCCTGAAACGGTACTCTCTCCGCCGAACGCTGTTCGATAGGTGAGGCCAACGTCCGCCACGACGTATGCGTTGGCATGGCACACGATCCGATCGGCGTCGACGAGATCGAACCGTTCGAGGCGGCGCTTCACGGACCCGTAATTCGACCTTCCGACGAAAATTACGATCATACGCGCGCGGTGTGGAACGGGATGATCGACAAATACCCGGCCGTGATCGCCCGCTGTCGGGGCGTCGCCGACGTCATCAACGCGGTGAATTTCGCCCGCGACCGCGATCTTCTCGTGGCGGTTCGGGGTGGCGGACACAACGTCGCCGGGAGTGCCGTCTGCGACGACGGACTCGTCATCGATCTCTCGGAGATGAGGGGCGTCTGGGTAGATCCTGACGCGCGGACGGCGTGGGTCCAGGGCGGGGCCACGTGGGCGGACGTGGACCACGAAACCCAGGCGTTCGGGTTGGCAACGCCCGGCGGTCTCGTCTCGGAGACGGGCGTCGCGGGACTGACGCTGGGTGGCGGACTCGGCCACCTCCGCTGCAAGTACGGCCTGTCGTGTGACAACCTCGCCTCGATCGACCTGGTCACCGCGGACGGCGACTACCTGACCGCCAGCGCGGACGAGCACGAGGAATTGTTCTGGGGCCTCCGTGGCGGTGGCGGCAACTTCGGAGTAGTCACCGGCTTCGAGTTCGACCTCCACCCGGTCGGACCCGAGGTAGCGACCTGCCTGGTGTTCTATCCAGGTGACCGGCTGGCCGAGTGTCTCCGCGCCTACCGCGAGTACGTGGCGTCGGCTCCCGCCGAAGTCAGCACGCTCACGACGGCGGGCGTGATGCCCGACGAGGAACTGTTCCCGGCGGACGCGGTGAACGAGCCCAAGATCGGCGTCCTGGGCTGTTACGCGGGGTCGATCGAGGAAGGCGAGCGCGTGCTGAGACCGCTCCGGGAGATCGACGACCCGATCGCCGATTTCAGCGGGGCGATGCCGTACGTGGAATTGCAGCAACTCTTCGACGAGGACTACCCCGACGGGATGCGCTACCACTGGAAGTCGCTGTACCTCGACGGCCTCTCGGAGTCCGCCATCGAGCGACTCGCCTACTGGACCGACGTCGCGCCCTCTCCGCTCTCGACGGTCGACGTCTGGCAGTTAGGCGGTGCGATCGAACGGGCCGACGTCGAGGAGAGCGCGTTCGCGGGGAGACACGCACCCTTCCTGCTCGGCGTCGAAGCGAACTGGGAACGCCCGGAGAACGACGATGCGAACGTCGTCTGGGTGCGTGACTGCCTGGACGACATGCGACAGTTCTCCGACGGTTCGGTGTACCTGAACTTCCCGGGATTCCTCGAAGGGGGTGACGACGTGATTCGGACCACGTTCGGGCGGACGTACGACCGATTGGTCGCCCTGAAAGACGAGTACGATCCGACGAATCTCTTCAGCCTCAATCAGAACATCGCACCGTCCGGAAGTGTGCAGCCGGACGGTGGCGCGAGCCACGAGTGATCACGACGACGAATCGGGGACCGGTTCGCGGCGGTCGGTAGCGTTCACGATCGCACTCGCGAGTCGTCCGGTGGCGCTGCCCTTCCTGCTGGTTGCGCCGACACCCGGCGGGTCCAAACGGACACCTGTTGGGTGGCCTCGTCCTGGCGGAAGCGATGGTGCTACGCGTCGGCCAGGGGAGCCGACGCGGATCGCTGGCCTGGCCGTCCGAGATACCCGGGATCACGTGCGGTGAACGACTCACTGCTCCGACGTTTGTCGGAAAACCGCCCGTTTCGACACCGATCGCCTCACTTGGACTCGGATCAGGCGACGTCGTCGGGAACGTCGAAGTCGTGGTAGTGTTCGCCCTTCTCCGCACTGAGGACGTCGAGCGCCGCGGCAGCGCCGTCGCCGGCGGCGATCACGGCCTGCCACTCCTCGGCCCGGACCATCGCGCCCGTCGCGTACAGGCCGTCGATGCTGGTCTCCATGCTGAGATTCACGTCGACGGTGTCCTCGTCGTCGAAGTCGCAGCCGACGTTCTCGGCGATCGATCGGTCCGCGCCCGTCGCGAGCACGACGTAGTCGGCCTCGTACGCGTCGTCGTCGGTCTCGACCCGGAACCCGTCGTCCGCCCGTTCGACGTCGGTCACCTGCTCGTCGGTATGCAGGTCGGCACCGCGATCGCGAACCTGGCCACGGGTGAGCGTCATGAACTCGTCGCCGCCGATGCTCCGGATGCCCGGATAGTTGAACAGGTGGGCCTTGTGCATCCACGTCTCGTCAGTGTCGAAGACGATCGTCTCGAGGCCGTTCTTCGCGGTGAACAGGCCGGCACTCAGTCCGGCGGGGCCGCCGCCGACGATGATAACGTCTGGCATATCCAGCGTGACCACGAACAGCGGAATAAACGATTTTACAGCCCGACTGACAGTATCTACCTCCTGACGTGAGGGCCGCTCAGTGGAGCGACACCGAGGCGGGATCGATCCGCCGTGGTTCCGGGGCCTCGTCGGTCGAGACGGCGTAGTCGCCCCGATCGGTCGCCGCGTCCGCGTCGCCGGTGAGAACGATGACAGCCTCCGCGAGTAGCGGGGCGATCACGCCCGCGACGACCGTCCGTGGCTCGGACAGCGGTGCCCGAACGACCACGCGTTCGCCGGATTCGAAGCCGTGCTCGTCGATCACGTCGCGCGCCGTCGCGAGGACGTCCTCGTGGGTGTAGATCCGGTTCCCGTCGGTCAGGATGTCGGTCTCCGGGGAGACGGAAAGCGGCGGAAACGACGGGTTCTCGCTCCAGAGGCCCGCGTCGAAGTGGTGGACGTCGGGCTCGTCGGGCTTGTCGCCGTAGCCGACCCGCTGGGCACCCCTCGGGAGTTCGTACCGTTCGAGGGCGTCGACCGGGGCGACGAGCGCCCGGACCTCGACTCGGGTAGCGAGGTCCGTCGGCGGCTCGAACTGCGTCCGGCCTTCGAGCAGCGTCGTACCGAAAAACGCCTCGAGTGCGAGCGGTCCGTCGCCGACGACGCCGACGGTGACTCCTTCGCGAATCCCCGCGTGTCGCAGGAAGTTGCCCGACTTCCAGGCGGTCGTACACAGCCAGTGGACGTCGAACTCGCGTCCGGTCGCGTCGACGAGCGCCGGCCGATCGTCGCGCCGGTCACGCGTGAGCAGGGCGTCGACGGTTTCCATACACGACATTTCGGGTACTGCATGAAAAGTCCGCCGTGTTCGGCGTCACCTCGCGGCCGTGTCCGCTCACCGGCACCCTCCTCAGATGACCCCGTGATTCCGGTAGAACCGTCGGGTTCGTTCCTCGGCGAGCAACGGTCGATGAACCTGCAGCGACGCCACGCCGGGGTAGCTGTTGGCTTCGATGATCGAGAACTCCCCCTCGCCGGTGACGACCACGTCCCAGCCGACGTAGGGCACGTGCGAGAGGGTCTCCGCGATCTCGAGCAGTCGATCGCGCACGACCGGCCAGCCGGGCACTTCGGTCCCCTCGATTCGGGTGCCTGTGTCGGGATGGGTCTCGTGCCAGTCGACGCTGCCGCCCGTCGGATACGCGGCGGCCGTACCGAGACGGCCGGTCTCGCGATCGATCTCGGCGCTCAACCCGCCGTTCGAGAAGTTGTCCACGGGGACGGACTCTCGCGTTCCCAGCCGGTGGATCGCGATCGGAACGAACGCCCCCCGGTTTCGCTCGTCGAACATCGTGAGGACGCGGATCGTGTTCGCCGCGTCCGGGAACAGGTCGTTCGCATAGTCGGCCTGCTCGACGAACTCGCAAACCAGGTAGTTTTCGAGGGAGGCGAGCGTCTCGGCGAGTTCGGCCTCGCTCGTCGGGCTGCCGTCGTAGTAGTATTCGTCGTCCCGTCGCTCGAGGAAGTGGACGTTGTTCCCGCCGCCACCGCTGAACCACTTCAGGACGAGCCGGTCCCTGTTCGAGAGGTGGTCGTCAACCCAGTCGAGGGGGTCGGCAGTCGGCTTCGACGACGGGGACGGGTGCTCGAGTTCGACCCCGCCGTCGTTCAACACCGCTCCGTGGCCGTCGACTCCCTCGGCAGGCGCCCCGTCGTCAGTCTCCTCGTCGCCGGGCGCCTCGCCGTCGGGATCGAACGCGTGGAACCGACCGTCGACGAGCATCCCGTACACGGTCGGTCTGTGTGCGGGGTACTCGCCGAGAACCCGGTGAAAGGCGAGTTTGTTGTCGATCAGGGCGTTCCAGTGACCGTTGATTCGTTTCGTTCCGAGAAACCGCTGGTAGTCGGAGAGGTACGCACCGGGATCGTGAGCTTCGAAGTCGTAGATCGCGTGGGACTTGCTCAGGAAGCCGCGGCGATAACACCAGCACCGCTGGCGAAGCGACGGGTCGAACGACGAACCCGACCGTCGCTCCGCCCGAACGAGTTTTCGTACTTGCGCGACCGTCTGGTACGCTCGTTTGACGTCCATCGATCACGACTGGCGGCCGCGAGCCCGATACTTATACTCGATGTAACGATCGTCCGCGAGCGTACAACGGTCCCGTCGCCGATCGTTGCAGCCCCCGGGACCCGTTTTTCGTCGCGTATCGAATCTCCAGTCGACTCGAAAACCCGCAGTCAGAACGCCCGCTTGATCTTCTCGAAGAAGCCTTCCTTCACTTCGATCTCGTCGCCGCCGGCCTCGGCGAACGCCTCGAGGGCCTCCCGCTGGTCTTCGTTGAGCGACTCGGGGGTGACGACCTGCACCTTGACGTAGAGGTCCCCGTGGCCGCGGCCCCGAAGCCGGGGCATCCCCTTCCCCTCGAGGCGGAAGGTTTCGCCGCTCTGGGTGCCCTGGGGAATTTCGAACTCGACGCTCCCGGACAGCGTCGGCACCTCGACGGTGTCGCCGAACGTCGCCTGCGGGAACGAGATCGGCAGCCGGTAGCGGAGGTCGTCGCCCTCGCGCTCGAACTCCTCGTGCTCGGCGATCGTCACGTCGATCAGGAGGTCGCCGTGCGGGCCGCCCTCGGGGCTCGGCGCACCCTCTCGCTCCATCCGGAGCGTCTGGCCGTCCTGGATTCCCGCCGGTACCTCGACCGTCAGCGTGGCCTCGTTGCGGACGTAGCCCTCGCCGCGGCACTCGCTGCAGGTCTCGGAGTAGAGCGTCCCCTCGCCCTCACACCGGGGACAGGCCGTCGTCTGCTGGACGCGCCCGAGCGGCGTCTGCTGGACCTGGGTCACCTGCCCGCGACCCTGGCACTCGGGACAGGTCCGGGCGTCCGCATCCGGGGGGTGGCCCTCGCCGTCACAGACGTCGCAGGTTTCCGGCCGCTCGACGGTAAACTGCTTCTCGACGCCCTCGTAGGCCTTCTCGAGGTCGATCTCGAGACCCGTACGGAGGTCGCGGCCCTTCCGCGGACGGCTGCGACCGCGGCCGCGGCCGCCGCCGAAGACCTGCTCGAAGATGTCGCCGAGGCCGCCGCCCATGCCGTCACCGCCCATGCCGCCGAACGGGTCGCCGCCCATGCCGCCGGCACCGCCTTCGCTAGCGTCGAACCCGTGCTTCTCGGCCTGTTCGTACCGATCGTGTCCCATCCGATCGTAGGCCTGGCGTTTCTCCTCGTCGGTCAACACCTGTTTCGCCTTCTGGATCTTCTTGAACTTCTCCTCGGCGTCCGGATCGTCGCTGACGTCCGGATGGTACTCGGTGGCCTTCTTCCGATAGGCCTGTTTGATGTCCTCGGTCGAGGCGTCGGGACTCACGCCGAGAACGTCGTAGAAATCCTCGCTCATTCGTTGCCCCACGGTACTCGGTTGAACCACTTGAAACGAACGTTCCGAACTTTTTGTGCCTCGGGTTCGCTCGCTACGCTCGCTCACCTCTCGGCACAAAAACTTCGATGAAAAACACCGAGGGACCGCAGGTCCCTCGAGCCCTCGCTCGCTCTGCTCGCGAGGAGGCCGCTCGCTCCCGCTGGTCGCTCGCGGGTACAGTTACTCGCTCATAGCGGCAGCGCTCCCCTTCGGTTTTCGAAACTACGATGGACGAGCGCAGCGAGTCCATCGAGGTCGAGGAAGACGACTCTCGGAGTTACTCGTCGTCGTCTTCTTCGACGTCCTCGAAGTCGGCGTCGACGAACTCTTCACCCTCGTCGGCGGCAGCGCCGCCCGCGGCACCGCCGGCAGCGCCGCCCGGGCCGGGGTTCGGGCCGCCGCCCATACCGGCACCGGCAGCGCCACCTGCAGCGCCTCCGGCGCCGCCTGCGGCACCGGCGTCGGCGGCGCCGGCCTGCTGGTAGACCTGTTTGCCGATCTCCTGGAGTTCCTGGCTCAGGTCCTCGGTCGCGGCCTCGATGTCCTCGGCCTCCGCATCGTCGTCGTCGATCGTCTCCTCGACGTCCTCGATCGCGGCCTCGATATCGGCCCGGAGGTCGTCGTCGACCTGCTCGTTCTCTTCGAGGAGCGTCTCGGCGCGCTGGATCGTCGCCTCGGCAGTGTTGCGGGCTTCGATCCGCTCGCGCTTTTGCTTGTCCTCCTCGGCGTGTTTCTCGGCCTCGCGCTGCATGCGCTCGATCTCGGAGTCGGAGAGGCCGGCGCCGCCCTCGATGGTGATCTCCTCGCTGGTGCCGGTGCCCTTGTCCTCGGCCGAGACGTTGACGATGCCGTTCTCGTCGATGCTGAACGTGACCTCGATCTGGGGCGTTCCCGCGGGTGCCGGCGGGATGCCGGTCAGGTGGAACTCGCCGAGCAGTTCGTTCTTCTCGGCGAGTTCGCGCTCGCCCTGGAAGACCCGAACCTGCACGGAGGTCTGGTTGTCCGCCGCGGTGGTGAAGATCTTCGACTCCTCGGTCGGGATCGTCGTGTTCTTCTCGATGAGTCGCTCGAAGAGGCCGCCCTTGACCTCGATCCCGAGCGAGAGCGGGGTGACGTCCAGCAGGACGATGTCGTCGACCTCGCCGCCCAGCACGCCGCCCTGGATCGCCGCGCCGAGCGCGACGGCCTCGTCCGGGTTGACGTTCTTCTGGGGCTCCTTGCCGGTGAGTTCCTCGACCTTCTCGCCGACCTGTGGCATCCGGGTCGAACCGCCGACCAGAAGCACCTCGTCGATGTCGTCTTTCTCGTATCCGGCGTCTTCGAGGGCCTGTTCGGTCGGTTCGACCGTGCGATCGATCAGGTCCGATGTGAGCGACTCGAACTTCGCACGGGTCAGGCTCTCTTCGAGGTGGATCGGGCCGTCGTCGGTCGCGGTGATGAACGGGAGGTTGATCTCGGTCTCCTTGCGCGAGGAGAGTTCGATCTTGGCCTCCTCGGCGGCGTCCTTGAGTCGCTGGAGGGCCTGGCGATCGTCGCGGAGGTCGATGTCGTGTTCCTCCGCGAAGTTGTCCGCGAGCCAGTCGATGATCGCCTGGTCCCAGTCGTCGCCACCGAGGTCGTTGTCGCCGTTGGTCGCGACGACCTCGTAGACCCCGCCGCCCAGATCGAGGATCGAGACGTCGAACGTCCCGCCACCGAGGTCGTAGACGAGCACCGTCTGGTCCTCGTCGTCGTCGAGACCGTAGGCCATGGAGGCGGCCGTCGGCTCGTTGATGATGCGCTCGACCTCGAAGCCGGCGATCTCGCCGGCGTCCTTGGTCGCCTGGCGCTGTCGGTCCGAGAAGTACGCCGGGACCGTGATGACGGCCTTCTCGACCTCGTCGCCGAGGTAGTCCTCGGCGTCGCGCTTGATCTTCTGGAGGATCATCGCCGAGATCTGCTCGGGCGTGTACTCCTCGTCCTCGATCTCGACGGTGTAGTCCTCTTCACCGATGTGGCGCTTGATCGACTGGATCGTCTTCTCGGGGTTCTGGACCGCCTGGTTCTTCGCCGGTTTGCCGACGAGTCGCTCCTCGTCGTCGGTAAAGGCGACGACGGAGGGCGTCGTTCGCTCACCTTCCGCGTTGACGATGATCTCCGGGTCTCCACCCTCCATCACCGCGAACGCGCTGTTCGTCGTGCCCAGGTCGATTCCGAGAATCTTGTTGCTCGCCATCACGAAATTCCTTGCGGTCACTTTGGTTTAAAGCTTGCCACCGAAACCCGATTGCACTTGGTATTATAGATCTCGCCGGCCGATCGCGGGGAAGGGTCCGATCGGTTCGTGACGGTTTTCACCGTCGGCGACTTCGAGAGGAGCGACCAGCACTATGTCGAACTCCGCTCCGCCCGGGTCGGAAGACCGAGCCGCGCTCGGGTCGTCCGCTGGCGACGCTCGATCCGACGGATCGACCCTCACGTTCGGGTACCACGGGGTCCGGGCCGGATTCGTTATCGCGCTCCCGATCGCGCTCGGCGTCGGGGGCTACGGCATCGCGTTCGGGATTCTGGCGACCCAAGCCGGTCTCAGCGTCGCGGAAGCGACGTTGATGAGTGCGACCGTCGTCGCGGGCGCCTCACAGATAATCGCCGTCGAACTGTGGACGAACCCGATCCCGGTCTCGACGATCCTTCTCACGACGTTCGCGGTCAACCTCCGGTACTCGTTGATGGGAGCGGCGTTGCAGCCGTGGTTTCGACACCTCTCCCCGCCGCAGGCCTACGGAAGCCTGTTCTTCATGGCCGACGAAAACTGGGCGCTGACGCTCCGGGACCTCGAGGCAGGGAACGGCCGGGGCGCGTTTCTGCTCGGCAGCGGACTCGCGGTCTGGTCGGCGTGGGTCCTCTCGACCGTCGTCGGGACGCTCGCCGGCGGCGCGATCGGCGACCCGACCGCGTACGGGATCGACTTCGTCCTCGCGGCGGTGTTCGTCGCGCTCGCGGTGGAACTCTGGGACGGTGACTCGTCGCTCGTCCCCTGGAGCGTCGCTCTCGTGACCGCCCTGCTCGCCGCCCGATTCCTCCCCGGGCAGTGGTACATTCTCCTCGGCGGCGTCGCCGCCGGCGTTAGCGAGGTGCTCCGGTATGAGTGACGGCGCGTTCGGATCACTCGATCCGCTCGTCGTCGGCGTCGTCGTCGGCATGGCGATCGTGACCGTCGTCGCGAAGGTCGGCGGACTCTGGTTACTGAGCCAGATCGAGGTGAGCGATCGTCTCGAGGCGGGGATCGCGGTACTTCCGGGCGCGATCGTGATCGCGATCCTCGGCCCCGAACTCGCCGCCGGCGGCCCCGTAGAGTGGAGCGCGGCGGGCGCGACTGCGCTGGTCATGTGGCGGACGGGAAGCATCCTGGCGGCCCTCTGTGGCGGACTCGCGACGCTCGTTCTGCTTCGCTCGCTCCTCCCGGTCTGAACCCGCACGGGCCGGGCCGAGAGTCCTGTCGTCGATCGGATGCCGGATCTGCTGTCGATCGCGTCTGCCCGTCTGATCGTGCTCCCGAACGAAAAGAGTCGCTTCGTCGCACTCGATGGACCCCGGATCCGCCCGATCGAATCCGGGAGCCCCTCACTCCACGCGGCGGTCCCGTCGCTCGCCGGTGACCAGGCTTGACAGCGTTACTGGTCCTGATCGGTCGACTCGTCGTCCGCCGCGTCGGAGTCGTCGGCGATTTCGCCGCCGAGTTCGATCGCGTCGCCGGCTTCCTCGTCGGCCTCGGCACCGTCGGCGTCGTCGGTCGTTTCCTCGGCGTCGGTGTCGTCGTCCGTTCCGGTCGCCTCGTCGTCGGCGTCTCCGGCACCGTCGTCTCCCGCCTCGTCGGCCCCCTCGGCTTCCTCGCCGTCGTCCGACTCCGCTGGCTCGTCGAGTTCGCCGTTCGATACCGTCACCTGGGCGTTCTGGATGACCTTCTCGCCCATCTCGTAGCCGGGTGTGTAGACGTCGGCGATCGTCCCTTCCGGTTCGGCGCTGTCGACGCGCATCATGACCTCGTGGCGCTGTGGATCCGTGTCCGTCCCGGGGTCGGGATCGATCTCGGAGACGTTCTCGTCTTCGAGAATCCGATCGAACTCCCGGAGGGTCATCTCGATGCCGTCCCGGAGCCCCTCGACGTCGCCGCTCTCCTCTTCTAGGGCGCGTTTCAGGTTGTCGCGGACGCCGATGAGTCGCTCGACGAGGTCCTCCGTAGCGCGATCCTTGATCTGTTGCTGGCGCTTTTTCGCGCGCTTCTTGTAGTTCTGGAAGTCGGCCTGCTTGCGCTTCAGGCGACTCTTCAGGTCCTCGACTTGCTCCTCGTACTCCTCGAGTTGCTCGTCCCGGTCCGCGAGGGCCTCCCTGTGTGCTTCGAGTTCGTCCTGGAGTTCGCCGATCGTCTCGGCCTGGGCCTCGACGCGCTCGGTGAGGTCGTCGAGTTCCGCGCGCTGGTGTTTGACGGTCCCGTTCAGGTCCCGTGCCTCCTCGACGATCGAGTTGACCCGGTGGGCGAGTTCGTCGTCGTACTCGGTCACGCGGTCCAGGATCTGCTGGACGTCTTCGCTCGTTTCGGGCGCACGGGGACGGTCCTCGGCCGAGTCGGGTTCCGAGTCCGAATCCGGCTCTGGGGTCGCATCTCCGGTCGAGCCGTTCGACCCGGCCCCCTCGATCTCGGCGTCCACCTCCGCGGCCGATTCCTCCGGTGCCTCCTCCCGGTCGGCGACCTGCGTCTCGCCGTCGTCGGATTCCTCCTCGGACGGGACACCCTGGGCGGAAGCGTTCGTGCCCTCGTCTTCGCTCATGTGCCAGTCAAGGAACAGCGGTAATAAAAGGGTTGAGGTACGCCCGTTCGCGACCCGCCACCGATCGAACCGTTCACTCACACCGATCGCACGGGCCGTCGACGTCGGCCCTCGATCGGGCGCCGGACCGACACTATTTGGGCGCCCGGTCCCCAACCCCCGGCCGTGACGACGGGACGAGACGACGACCCGACGATCGAACTCCGGTACGAAGACGGGACGGTCCGCGTCGACGGACTGGATCCGGCGCTCGAATCGGCGATCCGCGAGCGCGTTCCGGCCCTCGAGACGGACCCACGAACGGACGGCTGGCGGGTGCCTGCGTTCCGCTACGCCGCCCTCCGATCGACGCTGGAGGCGATCGACGCCGCGGTCGTCGATCACGTGCTCGATCTCGCTCCCGTCCCGACCCTCCGGTCGGCGTACGAACTTCGCTCGTACCAGGAGACGGCGCTGTCCGCGTGGCTCGAGACCGATCGGTGGAACAGCACTGCTGGAACGACGTCGGAACCCACCGGCGATCCGGCTCGCGCACCCGCGGGCGTCCTCGAGTTGCCGACGGGCAGCGGCAAGACCGTGATCGCGATCGCGGCCATCGAACGCCTCTCCGTCCCGACGCTCGTCGTGGTCCCGACGATCGACCTGCTCGAGCAGTGGGAGCGCGAACTCGAGCGGGAGTTCGGCGTTCCCCACTCGAACGCCGATTCTGGCGTTCGTCGGGAGTCGTCCGACAGCGTCGAGATCGGCCGCTTCGGCGGCGGGGAGCAGCGACTCGGACCGCTCACCGTCTCGACGTACGACTCGGCGTACCTCAAGGCCGACTCGATCGGCGATCGGTTCGGCCTGGTCGTCTTCGACGAGGTCCACCACCTCGGCGGCGAGGGCTACCGCGAGATCGCTCGCCTGCTCGCCGCACCCGCCCGACTCGGACTCACCGCCACGTTCGAACGGCCCGACGGTGCCCACGACGTGATCGAGGACATTGTCGGGCCGCTCGTCCACCGGGTCGATCCCGACGACCTGGCCGGGACCCACCTGGCACCGTACGACATCAAGCGCCTCGAGGTCTCGCTCACGCCCGACGAGCGCGAGGAGTACGAGCGCAAACAGGAGGTGTTCACGAACTACCTCGCCCGCTCGAACATCGACATGCGAAGCGGGTCGGACTACCAGGAACTCGTGAAGCGATCGGGCTCCGACCCCGCGGCGCGCGAGGCCCTGCTCGCACGCCAGCGGGCCCGCGCGATCGTGTACGGGAGCGAGGCCAAGATCGACGCCCTCGGGAGAATCCTCGCGGATCACCGCGGCGATCGTACGATCGTCTTCACGGCGCACAACGACCTCGCGTACGACGTCAGCGAGCGGTTCCTGATCCCGACGATCACCCATCAGACGGGAACAGCAGAACGCCGAGAGGTTCTGGAGCGGTTCCGGCAGGGGACCTACACTCGGATCGCCACCTCGAACGTGCTCGACGAGGGTGTCGACGTGCCGGACGCCTCCGTGGCAGTCGTCCTCTCGGGTAGCGGCAGCGAGCGCGAGTTCGTCCAGCGACTCGGCCGGATCCTCCGTCCGAATGCTGACGGCGGCCGGGCGATCCTGTACGAGGTCGTCGCCAGCGACACCAGCGAGGAACGGGTCGCCGAGCGACGGCGGGAGGACGCGCTGTATGATAGCCACTGAAACGGTTTACACACCGATCGTAAAGCCGTCCTGCGATCGGGTGTGCATTGACTTTCAGTGGCTACTAGAGGCCGATTCCCTCCGGCGGCGGTCGACCGCCACCCGCCGCCCGCTTCCCCGTCGTTGGCAACCCCACAGTAGAAACGTCGGAGTGCCGGCGTAACTCGTCACTCGCTACTGTCGGCCAATCGTCACCGGCAATCGTGACCGTCGGCCGATCGTCACCGGCAATCGTCGGCCGATCGTTACCCGCGATCGACGGCGGAGCGTCGGTCTACGCCCGGCGATCGATCAGTTACTGAAACGAGGGGAGAACGTCCTCGCCGAACGTCTCGACGAACGCCGCCTGGTTCGTGTTCACGTTGTGGACGAACACCCGATCCACGTCGAGGTCGACGTCGGACTCGAGCCAGGCGACGTGGTCGTCGAGGTCGGCCGAGACGCGTACGTTCTCCTCGACCTCTTCGGCGGTGATCTGGGCACCTAGTTCGTCGTACTGCTCGGGGGTGCGGAGTTCCTGGGTCACCGGGCCGGGAATGCAGTTCGTCCCCCACTGCTCTCGGGCGCCCTCGAGCGAAGCGTCGTAGTCGTCGGCGTAGGAGTGCTGGGCCTTGAGGTAGATCGGCTTGTCCGGTGCCCGCTCCCGGAACGCCTCGACGCGCGCGGCGTCGTCCTCGTGGTCGGGCGTCGCGATCGTGATCATGCCGTCAGCCCAGTCGGCGAGCCACGCGGCTGTCTCCTCCGACAGCGCGGCCCCGATCAGCGGCGGCGGCGTCTCGGGTCGGGAGTAGAGTGTCGCCTGTTCGACGTCGACGCGGCCGTGGTGGGTCACCTCTTCGCCGTCCCAGAGCCGCCGCATGACGTCGGCACACTCCTCGAGGCGGGCGTTGCGCTCGCGTTTGACGGGCCAGTCGGTGCCCGTGATGCCCTCGTTCAGCAGTTGACCGCTCCCGACGGCCAGCCAGAACCGTTCGGGGTACATCTCGCGCAGCGTCGCCGCTCCCTGGGCGACGATCGCGGGGTGGTAGCGGTAGCCCGGCGCGTTGACGGTGCCGAACGTGAGGTCAGTCGCCTCCAGCGCCGACCCGAGCCAGGACCAGACGAAGCCCGATTCGCCCTGCTGTTCGCTCCAGGGGTGGAAGTGATCCGAGGCGAGGGCGTGATCGAAACCCTGTTCGTCGGCGAGTTTCACCCACTCGAGGAGGTCACTCGGCGCGAACTGTTCGTGCGAGGCGTGGTAGCCGAGGACGGTCATCGGAACTCCCCGCCGATCGGCGTCGGTCGCGCGCTCGCGGGGTCGGATCGCGATCGCGCTTCTATTCCGTGCGCTCGCGGCGATGTCGCGCGGCGATCTGTGCGTGCGTTCCGTGTTCCGGTGTTTCGCGTCGGCACGGTTCCCATCTGAACGAATCGCGGCTTAGTTCTACGGCGTGCATTTGCCCGAGTCGTCGCCAACGGGCCCGTCAGGAACCGTGCCGTCGGAACAGCGGCGCGGCCACCCCGGTCGAGAGTTCCTCGGGAGGAAAGTCGTCGGTGTCGCTCGCGCTGGCGAGATAGGTCGCGCTGTTGAGGAGGCCGATGTGGCTGAACGCCTGCGGGAAGTTCCCAAGGAAGGTGCCGTCCACGGCGTGGATCATCTCCGAGAGCAGGCCGAGCGACGACGTGTGATCCAGCAGTTGCTCGAACAGGTCATTGGCCTCATCGAGTCGTCCCGAGAGCACGAGTGCGTCGACGAGCCAGCACGAACAGAGGACGAACCCGCCGGGCTCTCGCGGCCGTGCGGGGCTGTCGGCGAACCGGTAGACCAGGCCGTCGTCGGTCGTCAACTCCTCGAGGATCGTGTCGATCGTGTTCTGGACGCGCTCGTCGTCGGCCGGCAGGAAGTCGTAGATCGGGATCAGCAGGGCCGTCGCGTCGAGGGCCTCGTCAGCACCGAAGAACTGCACGAAACTTTCCCGTTCGTCGCTGTATCCGCGTTCCTCGATCGCCTCCCGAACGGCCTCGCGCTCTCGCTCCCAGCGATCGAGCGGCCCGTCGCGATCGTACTCCTCGGCTACCCGGATCGCGCGATCGAGCGCGACCCAACACAGTAGCTTCGAGTGCACGAAGTGTTCGTGGAGGTCACGAAACTCCCAGATGCTCTTGTCCCGCTCGTCCCAGTGCTCGCAGACGTAGTCGGCGAGCGCGTGAATGGAATCCCAGTCCTGGTCCGAGAGCCCGTTCTCGTAGCGGATGGTCTCGTAGATCCCCTGGACGATCGTGCCGTAGATGTCCAGTTGCTCCTGGGCCGCGGCGGCGTTCCCGATCCGGATCGGGGTCGACCCGCGGTAACCCGACAGGTGGTCGAGATACTCCTCCTCGAGATCCGTTTCGCCGTGAAGTCCGTACAGCGGCTTGAGATCCCTGGGCGTCTCGTGACCGATCTCGCGGAACCACTCGAAGTACCGGCGGGCCTCGGTCGACTGTCCGACGCTGTGGAGTGCCTGGATAGTGAACTTCGCGTCGCGAATCCAGTTGTAGCGGTAGTCCCAGTTGAGTTCGCCGCCGATCTCCTCGGGAAGCGACGTGGTCGGCGCGGCCGGAATCGAGCCGGTTTCGTCGTGAATGAGCAGTTTGAGCACGAGCGCCGAGCGCACGAGGACGTCCCGCCACACCTCGTCGAACTCGAACAGGTCGGTCGCCGACTCCTCGCAACTGTCGAGCCACGCCCGCCAGTAGTCGATCGTCTCGTCGAGGAGCGCATGATATTCGTCCGCGGGCCGCCGATTCGGCGCCCCGTACTGGAGGTTGAACCAGCGCGTCTCGCCCTCTTCGACGGTTATCGTCGTCGTCGCGACCGCGGCAGCCTCGTCGACGGCGAGGTCGACGCCGCTGTGGAGATGGAGACTCCCCGGTTCGTGATCGCGCAGCCGATCGTCCTCGGGTGCTTCCGGCCGGGTTCCGTCTTCCGTCGCGTCGCCGGCGTCTCGGCGCTGCTCCCTCGCTACGACGTCGCCGGCGTCGTCTCGTTCGAGCGCGGTCGGCGCTCGTGCGTAGTCGAATCGCGGTTCGAAGACGACCGATAGTTCGACCGCTCCAGATACGCCCTCGATCTTCCGGAAGAGCGCCTGCTGGAACCGTTCGTCTCTCGATTCGCCCTCGTTCCGATCGTCATCGCGCTCCGCGTCGCGTACCGCCCCGGCTCCCGCGACCGGCATGAAATCCGTCACCGTCACCGTTCCGCCGTCCGTCTCGAAGGTCGTCTCGAGCACGTTCGTTCGATCGACGTACTCGTGGCTCGACTCGTAGGCCTCGACGGGTCGAACGGCGAACCGGCCGCCGTCCTCGGAATCGAGAATCGCGGCGAAGACGCTCGGCGACTCGAGGTGAGGAAAACAACACCAGTCGATCGAGCCGTTCCGACCGACGAGGGCGCAGCGATCGTCGTTCCCGATGACGCCGTACGCGTCGATCGGGAGATAGTCGTCGTCCATAGTGGCGTATCCCGTTATTCGACTCCCCACGGGTACGATGGCGCGATGGTGCTACTCGTGCGCGGGCCGGTAAAAGCGTAATTCGTACGATAGGCGGACCGTTTCTCTGGGGGTACTGACCAACTGCAGTGCATCTTATTCACGCGGTGGATCGTGAATGACGATTCGTCGTACACACAGTCGATCGTTCGGCTTGCAGGTGATGCGGACACCGCCGTCCTCGTCTGGCCGCTCTGCATCGCGGCGATCGTCGGCGTCGTCCTCGAGTGTGTCGCGTGCGGGGCACTTTTGGCCTCCCCGGACGGAGGCCGACGTAGATGCTGACGAAGGACTTGCTCCGCGTCTCGCGGGCCGGGGGCGGCTACCACCCCCAGTTCGCGACGCGCGAGCACCGCCCGCTCGCCGCCCGCATCATCGGTACGTATCAGGGACACGTCGGCGAGACGCGCGGGGCCCTCGAGACCGCGCTCACGAACCTGGAGCGCGAGGCGGACGACTTCAAACTCGTCCGCGGGTTCGCGGCCCTCGTCGATCGAGACGCGACGTTCGAGACCGACGCCCCGATCGATCCCGTACGCGCCCGAACGACGGCGTTCGAGGCGGCCGAGGCCGTCGGCGTCGTCACCGAAGACGAGCGATCGGCCGCGCTCGATCGAGCGGGCGACGCACTCGGGTCCAACGCGGCGGCCGTCGAGCGATCGCTGTACGCCGATCTCGAGGAGCGACAGGTCCTCGCGGCGGTAGATCCGCGATGGGATCCGGACGGCCTGCTCGCCCAGTACAACCTTTCGATCGCCCAGACGGCCCTGTTCGACGCGACCGAACTCCGGGTCCGATCGAGCGATCCGAAGGCGCTCGTCTCGGCGATCAAGCGGCTGCGACTGATGTACGAGATCCACAGGCTGGCCGCCGAGCAAGCCGGCCCGACCGAACGCGAGGTCGTCGTCACCGGACCGACCCACCTCTTCCGGGCCACGCGGCGGTACGGCACCCGGTTCGCGCGACTCCTGCGGACGATCGCGAAGAGCGAGACCTGGACGCTCGAGGCGACGATCGACGATCGGGGGACCGAGCGGACGCTCGAACTCTCCGACGCGGACCCGGTCCGGGTACCCGACGCCGAAGCCGTGGCGGACGTCTCGTTCGACAGCAGCGTCGAGGCGGACTTCGCCGGCCGGATCTCGAACCTGGACCTCGACTGGACGCTGGTCCGGGAACCCGAACCGCTCGCGACGGGCACGCGGGTGATGATCCCCGACTTCGCGTTCGAGTACGCCCACGCCGACTTCCGGGTCTACCTCGAGATCATGGGGTTCTGGACGCCCGAGTACGTGGCGAAGAAGCTTTCTCAGCTCGAGGACCTGGAGGACGTCGAACTGCTCGTCGCCGTCGACGAATCGCTCGGCGTCGGCGAAGAGATCGCCGCCCGCGACTTCCGGGCGATCCCCTACTCCGGTACCGTCCGGGTGAAGGACGTGGTCGACGTGCTCGGGGAGTACGAGCGCCAGCTGGTCGCCGAGAGCGCCGCCGACCTGCCGGCCGAACTCCGCCCGGACGACGACGTCGTCACGATCGAATCGGTGGCCGCGAGCCACGGCGTCAGCGAGGACGCGCTCGCGGAGGTCGCGTTTCCGGCCCACGAGCGGGTGGGCCGAACGCTCGTTCGGCCCGCTGTGCTCGAGACGGTTGCGGACGAGATCAAGGCCGGAATGTCCCTCTCCGACGCGGAGACCGTCTTCCAGAACCACGGCCTCGAGGACGCGAGCGCGGTGCTCTCGCGACTCGGCTACCGCGTCGAGTGGGAGGGGCTGGCCGGCGGGACGATCGCCGAACGATGAATCCGGAGCGACCCGTGACCGACGGATCGACCCCTCTCGGGCCATCTCGCCCGGTTTCGATCGATCGGGGCCGATCGATCCCCGACCGGCGGCCGCGTACGCCACCGAACCGCGCATAATTAGTACGACCTGTTCGAACGCGTACCTATGTGTGCGGGATGCTGGAGAACGATCGGGCTCTGTCTGTGTCTCGTCCTCGCGGGATGTGCCGGGTTCGCCCCGTCGGACGCGGACGATCCTGGGAACGAAACCGGGTCGATCGCAGGCGATCCGACCGCGCCGTACGACGCGCTTCCGGACGGCGAGACGGTCGTCGAGCGCCATCGGGACCGGCTTCGATCGGCCGGGTCGGTGACGATCGACGTCGAGTCGCAGTTCCGGGTCATCGGACCGGACGACGAACGGATCGAGCGAACGAACCGGACGGCCGAACTCGATTACACGACGTCGCCGCCGCGACGGCTGGTGGTCGACGGTGACGGCACGGAACGGTGGCTCGGCCCGGAACGGAACCTGACGAAACGGTCGTTCGGCGGCTACTCGCGGACGACCGGCTCGATCGACCTCGTCGACGGTCTCGATCCGGACACGATCGATTTCCTCGCGTTCGACGGGCCGACGGAAATCGATCGCGACGGGGGTCCGCACTATCGATACCGTGCGACCGGTATCGATCCGGCCTTCGAAGGCGCGTTCGAGGACGATTCGGAGACGGTCGAGAACGCGTCCGCGACGCTCGTCCTTCGCAGCGACGGCACCGTCGTCAGCGCGACCGAGTCGTTCGTGTTCGTCGACGGCGACACTCGGGTCGAGCAGTCTCGATCGGTCCGGTACGCGAACGTGGGCGAGACCGACGTGACCCGGCCGGACTGGTACGAAGAGGCCCTCGCCGAGACGGACCCGCTCCCACACGAGACGGTCACGGAGACGCTCGAGATTCCGGAGTCGAACGCGACGCTCGCGGTCACCGGGGAGGCGGGCGACGTCGCCAGCGACTACGGGCCCCATCCGACGTTCGACCCGGCCGGCACGTTCTCGGCCGACGAACTCGCGGCCGCGCAGGTCTCCTGTCTCGTCCAGGTCTATCTCCCCGAGTCGTACGATCGCGCGGAACTGACTCTGGAGTACGCGGACGAACACGTTCCCGGTGGCGACGAGGACGGCCTCGCGCTCACCCACTACGACGCCCGTTCCGGGAGTTTCACGACGATCGGCGACGTCGATCCGGCGACGAACACCGCGACGGCCTCGATCGATCGCGACGGCTACTATTTCGTCGTGCACGAGCCGACGTACGAGACGGCGTTCGTGAGCGGTGACGAGCCGTCCGAGACCGCACCGCCGCCGACGTGCGGGTAGCGACGCCGATCGATTTTGCACCCGTTCGGGCCAGCCGTTTCCGCTCTCCCAAGCCCACGACGGTACCGAGATCGACCGGGCGCTACAGTTCTCGCTGTCTCCCCTTCGGCACCATCGATCGGAGTTCGCCGTGAACGAACAGGCCGATCCCGAGGGGTTCGCGCTCACCAGCGACCTCGTGGGCGGCGATCAGGTACCCCCAGTCGCCGTCCCAGTCGCGCTCCTGATCCTCGCCGGCGGCGAAGCGCCGCGCCGCGTCCCGATCGAGGTCGATCACGCACTCGGTCGCGTGGCGGCCGAACCGCTGGGCGAAGTCCGTCGTCGGCTTCCAGTGCTCCTGTCGCGTCCGCAGACAGGTCATCCCGAGTGCCTCGATCTCGATCGGCGTCGGGGCCGTGCCGGCGTAGATCCAGATCTTGCCCGCGCCCTTCTCCCAGAAGGTGTGGTCGTCGAACGTTTCGGGCGGGATCCCGAACCGATCGGCGAAGTAGTCGAGGACGGCCTCGCGGCTGACCCGGCCCTCGACGGTTCGATCCGCGTCCGTGGCGGGGAGGCGATCGAACCGCTGGCCGTCGTTTTGCGCGAGGTCGTCGCCGGTCGTCGAGTCGTCCCCCATCAGGCGGTCACCTCCAGTTTCGCGACGAAGAAGCCGCCGGTGTCGTTCTGGTGCGGGTAGATCCGGGCGGCCCGCGAGAGGCTGTCGTCGAACGTCTCGCCGTCCCACCCGGTGAGTCCCGGCGAGTGATCGAGTCCGAGGGCGAAGTCGACGACGCGGCAGTCCTCCTCGTCCAGGGCGTGCTGGACGACGGCCTCGTTCTCCTCGGGGGCGAAGGTACAGGTGGAGTAGACGACCGTCCCGCCCTCGCGGGTCGCCTGGATCGCCCGCCGGAGAATGCCCTTCTGGATCCCCGTGACGGAGGCGATGTGGTCCGGAGACCAGTCGTCGAGCGCGTCGGGGTTCTTCCGGATCGTCCCCTCGCAGGAACAGGGTGCGTCGACGAGCGCCCGATCGAACACATCGAAGTCGAACCGGGAGAGCGAGTAGTTGCGGGCGTCGGCGTTCGTGACGGCGAGGCTCGTCGCGCCGAGTCGTTCCGCGTTGAACCGCAGGGCCGAAATCCGGCCGAGGTTGCTGTCGTTGGCGACGACGGTGCCCCGATCGTCCATCAGGGCCGCGATCTGGGTCGCCTTGCCGCCGGGCGCGGCACAGCAGTCCCAGACGCGCTCGCCGGGCTGGGGGTCGAGGACGACCGGCGGGACGGCCGAGACCTCCTCCTGGCCGTGGGTAAAGCCGTGGAAGGAGGTCCACGTCGACCCGGGGGAGTCGGTCTCGAGTCGCAACACGCGCGGGTTCCAGTCGGCCTGCTCGTAGGCGACGCCGTCCTCGTCCAGCGCCTCGAGCGTGCGATCGACCGGGACCTTGATCGTGTTCACGCGAACGGCGTTGCCCAGCGGCCGCTCGCAAGCTGCGAGAAACGCCTCGAAGTCGTCGACGATGGGTCGATACCGCTCGAGTGGCTCCATTACCGTCGGCTTCGACCGGCCGGCGTTTGTGGGTTTCGAACCGCGGTCGTTCGGCGAACACGGCCGTCGATCACGAACACGCCGCCTCAGTCTTTATTACACTGACACCCGATCGTGTCGATATGGCACGCATCCAGCGACAGGGGCCGGAAGCTGACCTCGACGATCCGATCCTCGTCGAGGGGTTTCCGGGCCTCGGCCTCGTCGGCAAGATCGCGACCGACCACCTCGTCAGCGAACTCGACATGCGCCACTACGCGAACGTCGACTGCGAGGGGCTGCCGGAGGTCGGCGTCTACCGCGGGGGCGATCGAACGGTCCGGCCGCCCGTCCGGATCTACGCTAGCGAGGACCACGACCTGCTCGCGCTCCAGAGCGACACGCCGATCAGCGCACAGGCGATTCGGACGGTCGCGGACTGCGTGACGGGGTGGATCGACTCACAGGATGCGACGCCGGTCTACCTCAGCGGCCTGCCCGCGGAGCGGGACGACCGGCCCGACGTCTACGGCATCGCGACCGGCGACGCCGGCGAGACGCTCGATCGGCTGGACATCGACGTTCCGCCGGAGGACGGGGTCGTCACCGGGCCGACGGGGGCGCTCATCAACCGCACCGCACAGCGCGGCACCGATAGTTTCGGGCTCGTCGTTCAGTCGAATCCGCAGTTTCCCGACCCGGAGGCCGCAAGCGTCCTGCTCGAGGACGGGGTCGCCCCGATCGCCGACCTCTCGATCGACGTCCAGGACCTGATCGATCGGGCCGAGGAGATCAGGCAGAAACGGGAGCAACTCGCCCGACAGATGCAACAGATCGGGCAGGACGAGAGTTCGCAGGCACAGCCGCTCCGGATGTACCAGTAGCGCGCATTCGCCGGAAGTGCCCTTCCGCTTTCGCAACCCCTTTTCGCGTCGTGGCCCACCCTCCGGACATGAGCCAGGACCGTTCTCCGGAGACCTGTCCGACCACCAACGGAATGCCGATGCTCGGTCTCGGCACGTGGCAAAACACCGACCCCGACCAGTGCGCCGAGAGCGTCCGGACGGCCCTCGAGATGGGGTATCGTCACGTCGACACTGCCCAGGCCTACGAGAACGAGGGCGACGTCGGCGAGGGCCTCGCACGCGCCGACGTCGATCGGGAGGACGTCTTCCTCGCGACGAAGATCTGGATCTCGAACCTCGCCCACGACGACGTCCTCGAGACGGCCCGGGAGAGCCTCGATCGCCTCGGCGTCGATTCCCTCGACCTGCTGTACGTCCACTGGCCCGCCCGGACGTACGAGCCCGACGAAACCCTCTCGGCCTTCTCGAAACTGTACGACGAGGGGTTGATCGAGAACGTCGGCGTCAGCAACTTCCTGCCGGAGCAACTTGAGGCGGCGATCGAGATCTGTGACGCGCCGATCGTGGCGAACCAGGTCGAACTGCATCCGATGCTCCCTCAGCCCGACCTTCGCGAGGCCTGCGACCGTCACGACGTCGACGTCGTCGCCTACTCGCCGCTGGCCCGCGGTGCGGTCTTCGACCAGCCCACCATTCAGGAGGTCGCCGACAAACACGACGCGAGCGAAGCCCAGATCAGCCTCGCCTGGCTCCGCGAGAAAGGCGTCACCGCGATCCCGAAAGCCACCGGCGAGGCCCACATTCGTGACAACTGGGAGTCACTGGCGGTCGAGCTAGACGCCGAGGACGTCGACGCGATCGATTCGATCGAGGAGCGGAGTCGGAAGGTCGACCCGGACTTCGGACCGTGGAACTGACGGTCCAGTAACCTATCGCTCGCGAAGAACAATCAGGAACGTTTACGGTACGTCGGCTTTTTGGCTCGCGTATGTCCACCCGTTCACGACGCGGTGGCGGTGGTGGCGTGGTCGGCGCGATCAGGGCCGACCTCCAGCGGTTACACGGTGCCTGGATGGAACTCGTCTTCCCACGCCAGCGCGGCCGCGGCCACTCCGTCATGGGGAAGTGGAAGCCCGAAACCCTCCCACAGAAGATCGGCTATCACGGCTGGAGCGTCCTCGGGACGATCGGCCTGGTGCTTCTCTACCCGCTCACTGTCGTCGGTCTCGCGACCCGCTACTACGCGGCGAAACTCGACTCGACCCGGACTCGACTGGGAATCGTCGGCGTCACCGGCATCGCCCTGCTCGGTTGGGGCCTGCTGACGGTCATCTGGGGCGCGATGTCGTACATGGAACAGGTCGACATCCCCCTGGACGCGGTCCTCGCCGTGGCGGCGGCCAGCGGCGTCGCGACGCTTTCGACCGCGCTCGCCGCGACGTTTTCGAAGGTCGGCGGGCGCGGCGTGACGGTCGCCCTCGCGTACCCGTCCGCGATGACGGCACTGTTCCTCCCGCCCGTCGTGGCGGCGCTCGTGACGCCGTCGCTGCATCCGTACGTCCTCGATCCCAGCTACGAGTTCGCCGCCTGGGCGCTCGACAACGTCCTGTTCGTCGGCGGCGTCAACGAGTACCTCCGGGCGAACTTCCAGCTCGAGGGGGCCGCCTACGCGGCGATGTGGTTCGGCATCTCGATCCCGCTGGGCTGGTTCCTCGGAATCGTCGTCGCGCTGGCGAACCTCGTTCGCCCCTCGGAGTAGCCACCCACCTGATTTTCGCGCTCGATCGCCCGACGTGAGCGGACTGCCGATTCCCGGGATCATTAGGTTCCCCCTTCCCAACGGTCTCGTATGGAATTCGACCTTCCAAAGACCGCGATCGTGTTCCTCGTCGTGATCGGCCTCGGGGTCGGCGGACTGATCGCCGCACCCATGATGACCACGGGCACCGTCCTGACGATGGTCGCCCCGTCGATGATCGTCTTCGGACTGCTCATGCTCGCCATCGGCGTCAAACACGGCGAGTACCGCGCGCTGCACTGATCGGCTTCGATCGCGTTCTCGGCGGTCAGTACTGGAGACGGCGCGACCGAAACACGTCGGTAGTCGCCACCGGCGGCGCTACCGATCGCACCCGTCGACCGCTGGAAGCGTCATCGAAAACGTCGATCCCTCGCCCGGCTCCGACTCGACCCAGATCTCCCCGCCGTGACGTTCGACGATCCGCTCACAGAGCGCGAGTCCGATGCCCGTCCCCTCGTACTCCTCGCGGCTGTGCAGTCGATCGAAGACGTCGAACACGCGGTCCTGATCGTCCGGATCGATGCCGATTCCGCTGTCGTGGACCGAGACTACCCAGTCGTCTCCCTGCCGTTCGGCGTCGACGTGAATCTGCGGCGGATCGTCGCCGCTGTAGGTGATCGCGTTGGTGATCAGGTTCTGGAGAACCTGCCGGAGTTGACTGGCGTCGCCCGCCACGCGAGGGAGTTGTTCGGTCGTGATCGTCGCATCGGTCTCTTCGATCTGTATCTGCAGGTCGTTGAGCACGTTTCCGAGGGTGAGGTCCAGTTCTACCGGTTCGAACGGATCGCCGTTCGTATCGACGCGGGAGTATTCGAGTAATGCGTCGATCATTTTTCTCATTCGATCGGCGCCGTCGACGGCGAACTCGAGGAACTCCTCGCCCTCGTCGTCGAAGGTATCGCCGTACCGATTTTCGAGTAACTGGAGGTAGCTCGTTACCATCCGGAGCGGTTCCTGGAGGTCGTGGCTGGCGGCGTAGGCGAACCCCTCGAGTCGCTCGTTCGACTCCTCGAGTTTCCGCTCGTGTCGCCTCTGTTCGAGTTCGTACTTCAGCCACTGACCCATCAGATGCTGGAACGTCCGATCGGCGTCCGAGAACTCCCGTCGACGCGGCTCGGAGGAGACGAAGAAGAACGTTCGATCCGGCGCGTTCTCGAGCGGAATCCGCGTTCCGAGATACGTCTCGAAGCCGAATTCGTCGTACGCGATCGTGTCTTCGAAACCGTAGGTCTCGGGATCGGTAACCGCGGCCGTCTCGTCGGTCGCGACAGTCATCCGACAGTACGTCTCGGACAGCGGCACCTCCGCTCCCGGCGTCAGGTGATCGTGGTCGCCGCTGACCGCTTCGATCTCGAAGGTGTTGCTCGCCGGGTCGACCGTCGCGAGTCCGCCCACTTCGAGGTCGAATCGGTTCCGGCCTAGCTCGAAGAGATCCTGTAGTTTCTCGTCGAACGATTGAGCAGAATCGGCGGCTATTTCGATCTGTCGTTCGAGATGTTGTTGGTGGTCCCGCAGTTCGAGACGGGCCTTCGTTCGGTCCAGCAACGTGCCCATCATTCGATCGATTTCGCGTTCGGGTTGATCGGGACCGAAGAACTCCTCGGGCGGCGTGTAGTAGAAGTTCTGACAGACCGTGTTATCGTAAATCAGGTGCGGGTGGGTCTTGATGATATCGCGGATGATCTCGGCGGAGAACTGCTCGCGGTTGTACTGACAGAGCGCGATCCCGTTCGCGTCCGGCAGGAGGGTGTTGAGTTTGCCCTCGTACTCGACGAGTTCTTCGAGGGGCGGATCGTCGCCGAAGACCCACGTCATTTCGCCGGTGATCCGGACTCCCTCGAACGCTTCGGTTCCGTCCTCGATCGTCTCCGAGATGAACGCGATCATTTCGTCGGGGTCGAACGAACCGTTCCGAAGGTACGAATCCTGTGCCGTATACATGACCAGCGCCCCCGAGTCGAGCGCGGCGTCGACGTCGACGCCGCCGTCACGGAGGGCCGCACGTACCTCCGCGGTGTCGTTCTCGTCGGCGATGTAGACGCATCGCTCTCCGCGATCGAGACCGTGCTTGATGTACGGAATCGCCGTTGCGAACTGCTCGGCCTGCGATTCGTAAATGAACGCGAGGTGGTCGTAGGACTCGTGTTCGGCGACCGGTTCGACTGGCCCGTCGAACTCTGCACTATCCTGGAGCGCTTCGAGACCGGTTTCGAGTCCAAGAAACTCATCTCTCGGGGTGGATATTGGTTGGCTCATGGTGTGGGGAGGTTCAGCACCGCGTATCGATCGAGCAGGGCCGCGCGCTCGCCGGGGTCCGCGTCCGCGTCAGCAGTCGGGTAACACGCTTATAATGCGTACAGGAATAAAGGACCCGGTTATATAGCGTTCGATACTCGTGACAGTGGCTGAATACGAAAAATCCGCGCTTTCGGTGTCCTGCTATTCATCCGCGAACAGTTCGTCCCGCCGTGACCCGCCCGTTCGTACGGGCTACCGTCCGTCGGTTCCGGTGCAATCGCGGATCGATCCGGTTGCACCGTGACAGCAGACCGTATCGGGCCGCCGAACGGGCCGTCGACGGGGCCGGTCAGTCGCGCCGCTCTCGATCGGTCTCGAACAGATCGGGATCGTCCTCGAGCGCCCGCGCTGCGAGCCAGCAGTTCGCCAGGGGGTGATAGCCGGGTTCCACTTCGGGGCCGTGGTTGGGGCCGTCCCGGTCGTGCTCACGAGTCAGTCGCTCGTACCAGTTCCCGAACCGGCGGTTGATCAGGTGCTCCTGCGCGTACTCCCAGAGCCGATCGTACCAGTCGACGTACGACTCGTCGTCCCGGCTCAGGAGTGCGCTCGCGCCGATCGCCTCCGCGTGGACCCAGCCGTACTTGTCGGGAACGATCGGTTCGCCGTCGTCCTCGACGGTGTAGTAGAGGCCGCCGTGGTCGTCGTCCCAGCCGAGATCGATCGCGGTATCGAAGAGGTCGCGAGCGCGCTCCCGGAGCCACCCCGCCGGTCGGTAGTCAGAAAGGAGCGCGAGCAGTTTCGCCCACTCGACGTGGTGGCCGGGCTGGTACCCCGGCGGGCGGAACTGGTGGCGCGGCTGGTCCTCGTTGTACGAGAGGTCGGGCTCCCACTCCTCGGTGTAGTGTTCCCACAGCAGGCCGTCGGTCGCACTCGTCACCTCGCGGGTGAAGCGATCGGCGACGGTGTACGCCCGGTCGAGATACCGGTCGTCGCCGGTGGCCTCGTAGGCCGCGAGGAGCGCCTCGCAGGCGTGCATGTTCGCGTTCGCCCCGCGGTACGACGAGACGGTTCTCCATTCTGGGGTCGCCCGATCGGCGTACAGGTCGTGGTCGGGCTCCCAGAACCGCTCTTCGAGGACGTCGAACGCGCGCTCGAGTACCGCTCGAGCGTCCGGAATGCCGGCCTGGTACGCTCGCGCCCCCGCGAGGAGGACGAAGGCGTGGCCGTAGCAGTACCGCGTCCGATCGGTCGCGGTCCGGCCGTCGAGGAGCCAGTCGTATCCTCTCCGTTCGTCGTCCCAGTGGGCGTTGGAGAGAAACTGCAGGCCGTGTTCGGCGGCGTACTCACACCAGTGGGGGCCGTCCGCGAGGACGCCCAGGCTGAAGTTGTGGACGCCCCGGGCCGTGGCAACGAGGTGCTTCGTCCGGGCGTCGTAGACGTGGCCATCGCGTTCGTCGAGCTGTGCGACGTAGCCGCCGGTCGCGGTGTCGAGACAGGCCGGATAGTAGAAGTTCAGTACGTCCCTGAACTGGTGACGGAGGCCGTCTCGCGAGCGATAGATGGTCACAGATACGTCGATCGTTTACTCGAACCGACATAGTAATTCGGGATGGAACGAGCGGACCGCTCGCGGGGGTCTAACAGGTCGAAACGAGTGCAAAACGCGTGGAACGGGCTCGAAACGGCGATCGTCGTCGAGGCGAACGCCTCCGTTACATGTAGCCGAGGTCGCGCAGGCGCTCCATCAGGTCCTCTTTGTCCTGGGCGCGGCCCGCGCGCTCGGTGGTTCCCTCGAGGTCCTGCAGCCAGGCTGGTTCCTGGTCGCTCTTTTCGGTGCTGACTTCGCTGCCGAGCGATCGGAAGCCGGCGAAGTACTTCGGCGAGATCGGGACGTCGTCCTGTTCGACGCCCTCCGGGAGGTCGTCGTCGCTTTCGGGGACGTAACCCTCCTCGGGGAACGCCTCGACGGTGTCCGGAACGACGAAGTTCCAGAACGCCTCCCACACTGCGGCCTCGTCGAACTGCAGGATGGGCTGGATGCGATCGTGTGGCGGGTAGATGTCCGGATCGTGGCGCGGCGAGAAGAACGTCTCGTCGGCGCGGGCCTCCTGCTCGTCCCAGCGGACGCCGGAGATGACGCCGTCGATGTCGTACTCCTCCAGGGCGTCGTTGAGCGCGACCGTCTTCAGCAGGTGGTTGCCGACGTAGGTGTCGAGCAGGAACGGGAACGTGTCCTCCTCGTACTCTAAGATCTCTCGGACGTGGTGCTGGTTGTGCTCGGAGAGGTCCGAGATGTCGATCTCGTCGCCCGGTTCGAGGTCGTGCTCGTCGACGTACTCGCCGACGTCCTCGTTGCGTGCGTAGATGACCTCGAGGTCCCACTCCTCGGCCCAGTGGTCGACGAAGTCGTGGATCTCGTCGAAGTGCTGGTAGTGGTCGATGAAGACCGCGGGGGGTACCTCGAGGTCGAACCGATCGGCGACCTCCTTGATGAAGTACAGCGTGAGCGTCGAGTCCTTGCCGCCGGTCCACATGACCGCCGGGTTCTCGTAGGACTCGAGACCCTCGCGGGTGACCTCGATCGCCTTCTCGATCTTGTCCTGGATGTGGGGATAGTCAGCGGGATCCTCACCGTCGCCGTCGTCGTAGTCGACGTCGATGTACTCGGGGAAGTTCGCTGTCATGGAGTGTAATTAGATATAATTACCTGGGTTAAACCGTTTGTGGGAGCGGAAACCTCTGCAGGGGTCGCGGTCGACTCGGACCGACGGCTCCGCGGCCGGGGATCGTTCGCTGTCTCCGCCGCTTCGGGGGCGCTCCCGGCCGAAATCCGGGCCGATCGAGTCGGGCCGGCGTGGTTCGACCGGCGACCGCGGATCGCCCGTCCGTTCACGTCACCGGAGACAGTTCCGGTTCGACGTCCGTTTCCGGGTCGACGTCGTCGACTCGCTGTGCGAGTGCGCTGACGATGCGGCGGCTGGCCAGCCCGTCTCCGTAGGGCTGGACGTTCGAGTCGGGGTCCCGATCGGCCGTAAGCGCCGTGCGAATCCGATCGGCGTTCGGCCCCACGAGAACGTTCCAGCCGCTGTCGACCGTCTCGGTCCACTCCGTTTCGTTCCGCAGGGTGACACAGGGCGTCTCGACGAAGAACGCTTCCTTCTGGACGCCGCCGGAGTCCGTCGCGACGCGCTCGGCCGCGTCCAGCAGGCGAACGAAATCGAGGTAGCCGAGCGGTTCGAGCAGTTCGAACTCGCGTTCGGCGCGCTCGCGGAGTCCGTACTCCTCGAGACGGTCCACCGTTCGCGGGTGCGCCGGGAAGACGACCGGGTGTGGCGCGTCGGCGAAGCCGTCGAGGATCGCCGCGAGGTTCGATCGAACGTCGGTGTTCCCCTCCCGGTGGACGGTCGCGAGGACGAACTCGCCGGGGTCGATGCCGAGGTCGTCGAGAATCGTCGCGTTCTCGATCGCGCGATCGCGGGCCTCGAGGATCGCGTCGTACATCACGTCGCCGGTCCAGTAGACGTCCTCCGTGACTCCCTCGGCGGCGAGGTTCGCGACGGCGCGCTTGCTCGGCGCGAAACAGCAATCGGCGGCGTGATCGGTGAGGATCCGGTTGATCTCCTCGGGCATGTCCCGGTTGTCGCTTCGAAGCCCGGCCTCGACGTGGGCCACGGTGACGTCGCACTTCGACCCGACGATCGCCCCCGCGAGGGTCGAGTTCGTATCGCCGTAGAGCAACAGGACGTCGGGGTCGTGATTCTCGACGACGGGTTCGATCGCCGCGATCATGTTCGCCGTCTGTTCGCCGTGTGGACCCGACCTGACGCCGAGATTGTAGTCCGGGTCCGGAATGGCGAGTTCATCGAAGAAGACGTCCGACAGCTCCTCGTCGTAGTGCTGGCCGGTGTGGACGAGGATCTCGTCCCCGATCGTTCGGAGCTTCCGCGAGACGACCGCAGCCTTGACGAACTGCGGGCGCGCGCCGACGATCGAACAGACCTGCATCACTGCACCTCCACGGCGGTCCGGCCGATCGGTACTGGACGCCCACCGTTCGATACCCCAGTGAGCCGCTTCCAGCCGGTATCCGCCACGAGTGACGTTATATCGAGTTGATACGTGATCGGGAGGGTGCTGGAGAGTCGGCCTGTCATTCGGTCAGAAACACCTTGTAGCCGCTCCTTCCAGTAGGTTCGGTATAGTTAGTAGTGGGATACACGATAGTAGTTGCGAACTGACTGTTCCGGTAGTCGTCCCCTGTGCTCCGATCGCCGGACCACGGTGACGGGGGCGCGGTGAACGCGCTCCCTCGAAACCGCCCGGAAGCACCGTCGACGGACCGCTCTCGTACACATCTATTAATTCTCGTGACAGTCACGAACCCAATTGTTTATCCCGATCTGATACCTACGTCGACCGTATGCTCGACCTCGCCAGTATCGGACTCGTACTCGGCGGTATCGTCCTCCTGTTCGCCGGTGCCGCGCTCTCGGTGTACGGCGTCGTGCTCCTCGGGACGGTCCTGGGCGGCAGCGGCGGCTACCTCGTCGGCCCGTCCGTCGCCGCGGCTGCTGGCGTCGACGGCGTCGCGGCCACCGTCGCCCCGGTCGTCCTCGGGGCCATCGGCGGCGGCCTCGCCGGCTACCTCCTCTTGTCGATCGCGGTCGCCGCGATGAGTTTCGTCGTCGGAACCTTCGTCGGAGCGACCGCACTGGCGCCGCTCCTCGTCGACGGTCAGTGGTACCTCGAGTGGGGGGCCGCGATCGCGATCGGCGTCGCCGCGGCCGTTCTCGGAATGATCCTGACGAAGTGGACGATGGGGGCCATCACGGCGTTCGTCGGGGCCGCGTTCGCCTCCCGATCGCTCACCGTCGACCAGTTCGTCGCCGCGCGCGAGGCGCTGCATCCGGAGCCGTTGCTGTTCGACGTCACCGCCCCGCTGTTCCTCGCGCTCGTCACGCTCGGTCTCCTCTCGCAGATCGGCCTGTTCAAGTTCGGCTACGTGACGCGAATCGCCCGGCTGATGCCCGGATTCAAGGCGCTTCCCGATCGGCGGCGGGACGAGTCCGAACCGACGTAGCCGGGGGACAGTCCGCCGGCCCGACCGCCGCGACGTAGGCGACCGGGCCGACAGTATTTCATACGGTTTACTGTACGTCATTTCCGGCGCAACCGCCGCCCGGATCGCGGTTGCGCCGGTACATCGGTACAGCAATCCGTATCAGTCGGGCCGTCGAACCCAACGCGTATGTCGATCGATCGCTACGCGGAGGTCGTCTCGGATCTCGATCCCGCAGAAGGCGACGTCGAGACCGGCGAACTGGTCGTCACGGACGACGTACTCGTGAAAGTATTCGCACTCGGCCCGGACGCGGAACTCGATCCGCACGAACACGCCGAGAGCACGAACGTCTTTCACGTCCTCGAGGGGTCGGCCACCGTCCTCCAGGACGGGGAGAGCGAGCGGGTCGACGCGCCCGGCGTCGTCCTCCACGAACGGGGGGTCGTCCACGGTGCACGGAACGAGACTGACGAGACCGTGATCCTCACTGCCAGTCTGTGTCCGTTGCCGTCGTAGGTCCCACCACGCGTCGATCGGGATCACGAAAAACCGGGCCGACTACCTGCGGTTTCGCTTCTCGGCGCTATAGTAGCCACTGAAAGTCAATGCATACCTGATCGCAGGACGGCGTTGCGATCAGTGTGTAAATCGTTTCAGTGGCTACTATTGTCCGCTCCGCCGTCGCCGTCGCTCCCGCCGTCAGTCTCCCGATCGGCCCGGGTGCCGCTCGACGTCTCCGAGACGCTCTCGATCTCGCCGGGCTGGCTCGAGACGTCGCCCTCCTTGATCGCCTTGGCCTCCTGTTCCATCGCCTCGACGTCGACGGTCGACTCCGCCTCGATCTCGCCGATGATCTCGCTGATATCGTCCAGGCCGATCAGCTCGCGGGTTTCCTCGTCGAACTCGAGGCTCTCGAGTTGACCATCCCGTTCGGCGACGTCGCTTCCCGAGAGGTGTTTGCCGTAGCGGCCGATCATCGAGGACAGTTCCTGGGGAAGCACGAACGTCGTCGACTCGCTCCCACCGATCTCGGTCAGGGCGTCCATCCCCTTGTCGATGACCGCCCGCTCGCCCATCGATTCGGCCGATCGGGCCCTGAGGACGGTCGAGATGGCGTCACCCTGCGCCTCGAGGATCTCGCTTTGCTTCTCCCCCTGGGCGCGGATGATGTTCGACTGCTTGTCGCCCTCTGCCTTCTCGATCGCGCTGCGGCGTTCACCCTGCGCCTCGAGGATCATCGCACGGCGGCGCCGTTCCGCGGAGGTCTGCTGTTCCATCGCTCCCTTGACGTCGCGGGACGGCGTCACCTCGCGGACCTCGACCGACTCGACGCGGATCCCCCACTCGTCGGTGGGTTCGTCGAGTTCCGTTCGAATGCGTTCGTTAATCATCTCGCGCCGACTCAGCGTGTCGTCGAGTTCCATGTCGCCGATCACGGCCCGGAGGGTCGTCTGGGCGAGGTTCGACACGGCGCGCTCGTAGTCGTCGACCTCCAGGAACGCCCGTTTGGCGTTCATGACCCTGATGTAGACGACCGCGTCCGCGGTGACCGGCGAGTTGTCCCGCGTGATCGCTTCCTGGGACGGGACGTCGATCGTCTGCGTGCGCATGTCGAACGTGTACACGCGCGAGACGAACGGCGGGACGATGTTGAGTCCCGGCTCCAGCAGCTTCCGATACTCCCCGAAGACCGTGAGCGCGCCCCTGTTGTACGCGTCGACGATCTCGACCATCGACCAGACGGTGACGATCGCGACGGCCAGCACGAGGCCGCCGACGGCCAGCGTGGGATCGCCGACTTGCAGGGGTGATGTGACAGGTGTTACCATTACTGAATGAAGGGGCCGGAGCGGAATAACGCTTGGCCCAACACCTGGTCCCGACGTCGGGAGGACGGTTCGGACGCCGGGCACACCGACGCAGGTGGCCGCGTCCCGATCGGTGCGATCGACGGGACGTCCCGTTCGAAAGGAGTGGCTTACTATGGGTCCCGAAACGGTACCGAGCGATGATGACGGACGCCGAAGATCGCCTCTCGAGTCACCTGGTCGAGGACGAAGCTTTGCAGCGTCTCACGTCGGGGCACCGTCTCGAGAGGCCGGGGGACCGGCTAGCGGTGGGCCTCACCGATCGGCGGTTGCTGTGTGTCTCGGACAGCGGGGCGTTCACGGACGTCCGGTACGACTACGTCAGTTCGATCGAGAGCCGGGAGCGCTCCAGGGTCCGCTTCACCACCGGCCCCGACGGACAGCGCACGCTGGGGCTCGTGGGCGGCGTACTGGTGATCGGTGCCCTCCTCGTCGGGTTCGGCCGGCTTTCGGCCGGCGGGATCGTTCGGGACGCGGTGACGGTGGGGTTCGCCCTCGCGACCGTCGCGATCACGAGCGCGATCGGTCACGTGTGTCGGCGCGACGATGGCGTCGCGCCACGCGAGCAACTGTTCGTCGGCACCGGAATCCTCTCCGTCGTCGTCCTCGCAAGCGCCGGGCTCTTCTCGCCGGTCCTCGTCGCACCGCTGTTCGTGGTCGCGACGCTCGCCGGACTGGTGCTCGTCCGGTACGCACGGCGTCACCGGGACCAGTTCAACGGTATCGGACTCCGCCGTCACCGGGAAACCCTCCTTACCGTCACGACCGTCGACGGCCGGACCATCGACCTCGCCGTCGAGGCCGATACCGACGTGGATCGGACGCTCAGCACGGCGGTCTATCGCGACTCCGCTCCGACCGTCGGTCACCCTGTTCCCGAATCACCGGCGGAGTGACCGCGCTGGATCGCTGGTGCTCCGCGATCGACGAACGACGGCCACACCGCTCTCGTCACGACAGGCGGGCGAGACACTCCCCACAGTAGGTTACGTCCGATCGATTCGAACTGCCACAGGCGGGACAGCGGCCCGCGTTCGACTCGTCCGCTTCGATTCCGGCACCGCGTGCGAGCGCGGCCAGTACGTCGTCGTTCGCGATGTCGTCGGGATTCCGACCCTGTTTGCGTGCCCACTCCGCGAGGAACGCGTCGTCCCGGAGCCGTTCCAGTCCGCGGACCAGACCCAGAAAGAGAAGCGTCGGTGCGATCATGACGAACCCGGCCATGGCGAGCCGGCCCGCGATCGAGTAGGTCCCCGGATCGTCCATAGGACCGCTACGACGCCGATACAGATACGTCTCCCGTCGATCAGCGCGATGATAGCTCTTCGGATCCACACAGTCGGTTCGTCCTCGAACGGTCAGTTCACCACCCGCTGGCCGACGGGCTGGCCACGGCCACGGACCCCGACGTAGCTATGACGTAACAGGTCGTCGTGGACGGCTCTCCCGCCAGCGGTGCGAACGGCCCGAAGATCACTGCGAGGGGGTCAGTCCGAAATGAACTTGTTGTCCCGCCAGTTGACGCCGCCCTGCCCGGAGCCCGAGTCTCGTGGCCCTTCCACGACTTCGATGTCCGCCGGTCGGGGTTCGCCCTCGACGATCCGCGTCGCCTCCAGGTCGCCGCCGCGCTCGGAGATTGCCGTCAGCGTGCCTTTCTCGGCCGCCTCCGCGATCCCACAGAGGACGAGGAACATTTCGTACTGGAGCAAGGAGTTCTGCAGGACGGTCTCGCGATCGCCCTTGAACGCGGCGAACTCGACGAGTTCCGACTCGATCTCCTCTTCCTCTTCTTCGTCCCAGCGGAAGGAGTTGCGGCGCTCGTCCGGGTCTTCCTCGTAGACCCGGTTCTCGGTGACGCTCGCCTTGAGCTGGGCCGTCGGCGTGTACTTGCTGACGGAATCGTCTTCCGCGACGGCCTTGAGAATGAGCGTGTTGTTTCGCCGCGTGATCTCTACGTCGGTGATCCCCTCCGGGAACTGGGCGCCCTCGACGTGCTCGCGAAGGTCTTCGAGTGGCAGTTCGAGGGTCGAGTGCAGCCGATATACGTGTCTGGATTCCTCTGTTGACATAGTGGGAAGGTGTGCGGCGACAGTCGCTGGGTTTCTAGTACGGGTGGGTGACTTATATGATCTGCTATTAAATGCGTCAGGGATCAGTATGGATAAATTTAACTCCGGTCTCTGAGGTGTTATTGCTCGACACCGAGTGTATCGGCCAGTTCACCACGTTCATCGAGTTCGGCGAGGACGTCCGATCCGCCCACGAACTCCCCGTCGACGAACGTCTGTGGGATCGTCTCCCACCCGCTGTGGTCCTCGAGCGCGGCGCGGTACTCGTCGAGCGACTCGAGGACGTCGACCGTCTCGTACTCGTCGCGGTACTGGTCGATCAGTCCGAGCGCGCGACGGGAGTACCCACACTGGGGCATGAGTTCGGTCCCCTTCATGAAGAGGACGACCTCGTTGTCGGCGATCGTTTCTTCGACGTGTTCGTCGACCTCGTCCTGATCGAGTCCCTGGTTCGGTGGGAAGTCCATGCCCGTTCGTATGGGGGTGACCGGGATAGGCCTTGCGTCGTTCACCGCGATCGACGGCGCACCCACACCGGGAGTCGCTCGACGGACGGCAGGATCAGGCCGGTTCGAGTCTCACGATCCGATCGTCGCCGGGGCGTGGAAACGCCCCGCTCGCCCGGCCGTCCCGGTTCGAGGTGAGCAGGAACAGCGATCCGTCGGGCCCCGGTTCGACGTGGCGCAGTCGTCCGTACGTACCGTCGAAGAGCGAGTGTGCGATCGCCGTGAACCGATCGTCGAGCCACGACGCGTCGAACGTGACTCCCGACTCGATCGCCGGGGGATCGTCCGCGAACAGCGAGACGGCGTACAGCGCGTTCGACCCGAGCCCGGCGGCGAAGAGCCTGTACTGCCAGTTCCCGATCGCGTCGTCGGCGTAGAACGAAAGCCCCGACGGTGCCCACGTCGTCTCGCCGGTGTTGACGATCGGCGGAGACGCCGCGTCGTACTCGTCGTAGTTGCCGTACTCGGGGTCGTCCGGACCGCCGCGGACGACGTCCCAGCCGTAGTTCCCGCCCGGACGGAGGACCGAAATCTCGTCGCGAGCCTGCGGGCCGTGTTCGGCCACGATCGGCGTTCCCTCGGGCGTGAAGTCGATCCCCTGCGGGTTCCGGTGCCCGAGCGTGTACGTCCGTGAATCGCCGTCCGCGCCCCAGTCGGGGGTCGCCGCCACCGATTCCCCGTCGGGCGTCGTCCGGAGCACGGCACCCGCGAGCGACCCGGGATCCTGTGTCGCCGCAGGGTCCTCCGCGTCGCCCGTGAGCACCCACAGGTCTCCCTCGGGGCCGAACGCGATCCGCCCGCCGTTGTGGATCGATGCGCCGGGGATTCCCTCGACGATCGGCTCGAGGTCGTCGCCGTCCCGATCGTAGCGGACGACGTGATTCGAGAGGTCGCCGGTCTCGGCAGTGTAGTAGACGAACAGGTCGGCCGGGTCGGGATAATCGGGATGTACCGCGACGCCGAGCGTCCCGCCTTCGCCGGGTGCGGCCCGATCGGGGAGGTCGTCACCGTCGAGGACCGTCTCTCCGTCGGCCGGCGTGAGGTCAGCCTCGCCGCTCAGGGCGTCGGTCGCGAACCGGGTCACACCGCCGTCGCGTTCGGTGACGAACGCGTCGTCCCCGGCGAACGCGAGGTCCCACGGGATTTCGAGGTCGGAGACGACGGTCGTCGCCGAGACGTCCCCTTCGACCGGGGCCTCCCGCGGCGGTTCCCAGTCGGGTTGTTCCCAGTCGTCCGGGGGGACGTTCTCGGGCGTCGCCAGTTCGAGGTCGTCGCCCAGCAGTCGGCCGAGACAGCCAGCGGTCGCGACGCTCGCCCCGATCGCGAGGAGGTACTGCCGGCGGGGTGGCGATTGCATACCGGGTGCTACGGGTCGAGGGCCCAACAAGGCTCCCGACGGGGACCGATCGGCAGTGTCGTGCCCGTCGCCCATGCGGCGACAGTCTCACGCGAGCGGATCCTGGGCGAGAATTATGCCCTTCGGGGTGGTAGTAGACCGCATGGACGACGCAATCGACGCGACCGACTTCGACGACATCCTCGTCCCGACCGACGGCAGCAAATCGGCACGGGAGGGGGCGAAACAGGCTATCAGGTTCGCCAAGCGCAACGGGGCGACCCTGCACGTGCTCTACGCGATGGACATGGGTGACGCCGACTACGTCGCCGTTCCGAGCGATATCGCACAGACCCGGAACCGCCTCGAGAAGAAAGGCCAGACGTTCGTCGCCGAGATCGAAGACCTCGCCACGGACGCCGACGTGCCCTGCGTTACGACGGTCGTGTCGAATACGCCCGTCGAGGCCATCCGCGAGTACGTCGACGAGAACGACATCGATCTCGTGGTGATGGGCAAACGAGGGCGCTCCGACCCCGACAAGCCGCTCATCGGCTCGATCACGAACCGGGTGGTCGGCTCGCTCGACGTCCCCGTGTTCACTGCCTGAGAACCTCGATCCCGCGGCGACGCCGCGTCGTCCAGACCCGGGCTGGAACCGGTCACGGATCGTTCACGGGGGCGGCCTGCCGGGAGCGATCGGATGCCTCGCGTTCGGTGTCGTCGACCGATCCCGTCGCAACCCCGAGGGTCGCGATCGACCTGACCGCCGCTTCGACCGAGACGTCGACGTCGTAGACGCGATCGGCGGGGACGTGGAGGACGAACCCGTTCGTCGTCGGATTCGGGCCGAGCGGGATCATGATCGTCCGCAGGTCGTCCTCGTCGAGACAGCGCTCGATCGCCGGCGGCGTGTCCGCGGTGAGAAACCCGAGCATGTGCGCGTTCTCGTGGGGGAACTCGACGAGTTTGACGTCCTGGAACTGGTCGGTGTCGTCGTCCAGGAGGAGGTCGCTCGCCCGCCGGACGCTGGCGTAGACCGTGCTCACCCCGGGGATCGACTCGATCGCCGCGTGGACGTTCTGTGAGATTCGCCGGCCGTCGGTGTGGTCGGCCACGATCCCGATCAGTAGCACCGTCGCGAACAGCGACAGGAGCGTCGTCGCCTGGACGACGACGGTCGGCGGATCGGTCGGCCAGACGTAGAGGATCGCGACCACGACCGGCGAGAGGACGTTCAGCACGAAATTCAACACGACGCTGAGGACGACGAGCGTGACCACGAGCGGGACCGTGATGGCGACTCCCTTGATCAGCCACCGCTTGACGGAAAACGTCGGCGACATCGCCGGAAATTCACTCTCGTTCCACGTGCCCGTTGGGTTTGCGATGTAAAGCAGCCGGACCGTTCGCCGGAGGATAACGTCGCCCCCGTCAGCGGAAGGCCACCGTCACGCGCTGGGGCGACGGTCTACCGTACCAGACCAACGGCGTCACAGTTCGAAGACGGGAGTTTCGGCGAGAACGATCGACCCCCGACGATCGGCCGACTCAGTCGGCCGCCGTCTGTGTCTGCAGGACGTCGACCTTCTCGGCGGCGTACCCGAAGACGTCCTGGTAGCCGTTGGGCGACATGAGAACCGGGTAGAACGGCTCCTCGGCGACCTGCGTCTCGCCGTCGGCGGCCGCGAACGGGTTCCCCGGCTCGACCTCCGTGAAATTATCGACGAACACCTCGTAGGTGTCCGCCTGCTCCTTGCGGATGACGTCCGTGAGCCGGAACACCGGGAGATCGCGGGAGACGGTGTCACCCGGCAACGCGTCGACGGCCGTCAGGAACGCCCGCGTCAGCCGATCGGCGTTCTCGGCGGCCGTCTCCGAGCCCTGCAGCCCACACTCGACCTCGACCGTGTCGATCTCGGAGAAGAGCCGCCCCTCCGCGAAGTTGCTCGTCTCGACCATCGCGGCCACGGGAAGCTGTGGACAGATCTCAGTCGCCGTCTCGCTGATCTCGTTGACGATCGCGAACGGCTCGGCGTGGCTCTGTGTCGAGTGCATCGAGAAGGTGAGACAGTCCTCGAGTTCCTCGACCAGCCGGTGGGCGAGCTGTCCCTCGTGGGTCTTCGCGTCCGGATCGCCGGGGAACGCGCGGTTCAGGTCCTCGTCGACGAAGCGAACCCGTCGCTCGAGCGCCGCCTCGTTGGCGACGACGAGTTTGACGGGTCGTTCGACGGTCGGGCGCTCGTCAAGCAGTCGCTCGACGGCGCGGACGCCGCAGGGCTCGTCCCCGTGCACGCCCGCGACGACCGCGAGTTCCGGCGTCCCCGACCCGAGCTGGGCGACTCTCATCAGTGTATAGAACGGTCCGCGAACCCAAATGTGACACGGTTCGGACTCGACGGCGCAGGGCCGGGAGCGGGTTCGAGGGTGAGAACGAGGGTGGAGACACGTCTCTCGACGAATCCGGCGTCAGAGCGGCGCGTTCGACGGTCACACCAGCGACCGCACGACCTCGTCGACGGCGCGCCCCTCGGCGACCACGTCGCGACGGTAGTGCATGTAGACGACTCCGAGCGGCGGCTGGAGCAGGTACGCGAGCGCGATCGGCAGGATCGCCTCGGTCGGGAGCGTCTCCGACGCCACGGCGATGGCGACGGCGATCGAGAGGTTGCGCATGCTCGTCGCGTAGATCAGTGCGATCCCCTGTGCGGGCGCCACCAGCGTCCGGCCGACGGCCACGCCGACGACGAGCAGGACGGCATAGAAGAGGACGAGCGGAACGATCGTGATCGCCGATCCGATCGGATCCGAGAGGATCGCCTCGCTTCGCATCGTCATGGCGATGAACACGATCGCCATCACGCCGAGGGAACTCGCGCCGCCGAACAGCGGTTTCAACCGCTCGAAGCCGCTCGGGCCCTGCGTCCGCAAGACGAGTCGCCGCGTGACGTTGCCCGCGACCATCGGGACGACGACGAACAGGGCCATCTGTCGATAGAGCGCACCGGGTTCGAAGGCGACGCCGTCGCCCACGAGCAGGGAGAGGTACGCCGGGAGAACGACGACCGCGGTGAGCAGATTCGCGGCCATCGCCACCAGCGCGGCCTCCAGGTCGCCGTCGGCCAGTCCCGTCCAGGCGGCCGTCATCCCGGACGTCGGGATGAGGGCGATGAGATAGAGACCGACGGCGTAGGCCGGGTTGCCGGCGAAAAACAGCCGTGCAAGGACGACAGCGATCGCGGGCGCCACCGCGAAGTTGATCGCCAGACTGAGCGCGACCGGAGCGAGGTGGTCGCGAACGTTGAGCACCTCCTTGAGGTCGATGTTGATCATCATCGGATAGACCATCAGGAACAGCACCGGGGTGATCGCCCCCTGGAGGAGGTGCTTGGTCCCCGCGTCGAACACCTGTCCGGCGAGGAGTCCGAGCGCGAGCGACGCGACGACCACGTAGAGCAGGTTTTGCTTGATCCCCAGGAGCGCGCGCCTGATCATGGGTCCACCGTCCGTGCGACCTGCGACCGCGCGTTCGTCGACGTGACGGTTCGGCCGTGCGGTTCGAGGGTCGATCCGGTGACCGACCAGCCCCTCGTCGGAGTCGCCATGTATTGTATGATTATTACTATACTACAAAATACTTCCGACACTGCAACGGGCGAGTCAGCCGTCGGGACGGGGGACGGATTCGAGAAATGACCGTTTTCTGGGCAATCGAAAATCTGTTCTTCGATCGAACTGTTTCGTCAAAACCGGCATATGGGGGGCACATATCCGGCATCTGGACGGATGGTTCCGAACGAGCGAAATCCGTTGATCGGAATATGTGACCAGAAACCGGTTCCAGGTATCCTGCTCCGCAATTCAGAAACGTCTGGACACGAGGGACACATATTGTGTGAACTAAGCAATACTGGGTAGCCAACACTGGGAGCGTGATGACGTACGAATTCGCGGTTCCGGAACTCGGGACCGTCGTCGACGACGGACTGCTGGTCAGCTACCAGGTCGGATGGGGAGACGTGGTCGAGGACGGCGCGCTCGTCGCCGGCGACCCGATGCTGGCTGACAAAGCGAGCGACGAGGGCGCGATCGCGGCGACCTCGACGCTCGCCGAGACGGGTCACACGCATTCGACCCGCACCGGGCAGTCGCGGATTCACTCGCGGTACGGGTACCGCACTGACCCTGAAACGACGATCCTCACCGGCTCTGAAACGACGATTTCGATCGCACCCTTTTCCGTCCTGTGACCCGGCATTCGACCCCCCTATTTCCGCACCGGCGAGTCACAAGGTATTTCATAGAATAGTGGAAAATATACAATACAGAATGACAGACATCGACCTCACGACCACCAACGAGGACGGGTTCGACACGAGAAGCGCCATCGGTGATTTCACGGTCGCCGTCGACCCCATGAACGAAACGGGACCGAACCCGAACGAACTACTCGTCGCCGACTACGCGTCGTGTTTCCTCCCTGCGGTTCGGTTGGGTGCCCGCAAGAACGGGATCGACGATCTCGGCAAGATGGAGATCGCCGCCGAAGCGGACCTCGACGACCACGACAACCTCGAAGCGATCCGGTTCACGCTGTACGTCGAGGCCGCGCTCGACGACCCCGACGAACTCGCCACCATCGGCGAGCAGCATTGCCATATCCATACAACACTACGGGACGGCCTCCACGCCGACGTAACAGTCGTCGACGACGCGTACTGATCACTCCTCGAGTGCCCGAACGTACTCGCGATCGATCTGACGCGCGGTCGGCCGATCGCCGTCGAGCGGAATCCGCCACTCGTCGATCCGCGAGGGATTTTCGAGGGCGTTCGTCGTCGTCGTCCGGATCTCGAGGACGTCGACACCGTAGTAGTCGTTCGGAACGCCCTGAAAGTACTGGAGGGCGGTCCGGAAGAGCGATCGCATCCCGTCGTCGTTCTCGAAATCGACCCGTTTGTACGTCCCCGCGGCGACCTGTACCATTCCGTGAGCGAAGGCGCTCTCGGTGGTTCCGCGGCCGTAGTTGTACCACTCGTCCTCGAAACAGTCATGTGATTCGTGGTACGCGCCGGAATTGAACAGTCGAACGCCGTGGACCACCGCCCGCCGGAGGGTGTCGTGCTCCCAGCGACCCGCGTCGGCGTCCCAGCCGGTCGGGTTCCCGGCCGGCGCGCGGACGGTCGGGTCGCGGGTGTGGTCGTCCATGGGACATCTTGGGTCAGAGGACGCGTAACTCCGTCGGTCCGATCGGGTCCGACCCGTTCGCCAGTCGGATCGCGATCGAACCTTCGGCCCGTAGGCTTATTCTGATCCAGTGCTACGCTCCGACTAGATGAAGTACCCGTACGGGAACTGCCAGCACTGCGGGGAGCGACTCTACGCACACGTCGACGGAGGGTACCAGTGTCACAACTGTCACCAGCGGTATCCAGAGGACGAACTCGACGGGGCGACGGCCTGAGCGCCTGTCTCGGTCTCGGTCCCCGCGTCGACTCCCATCGATCGACGTCGATCGATCGTCGCGGAAATCGCAGCGTATTCATACGGCACCACCTTACTATCGGCCGCGTGCGAGGGTAGCCAAGCGGTCAACGGCGGCGGACTCAAGATCCGCTCGTGTAGACGTTCGTGGGTTCGATTCCCTCCCCTCGCATCGCAACGAAGCGCAAAGACGCGCTGAGTGAGATGCAGGAGGGATCGAATTACGCCGAGGTTCTGCGCCACAGGCGCAGGTTCTCGGAGGTGGTTCGATTCCCTCCCCTCGCATCGCACGCGGTGCGAAAGCACCCGTAAAGATGCGGAAGATCAACACGGAGCGATCTTCCCTCGCAACTTCTGACGACCCCGAATCGAGACGACGAGTGACCGGTCCGACCCGTGTCGATTCGACTCACCCTGGTCCGATCGTCCCCGAAGCGCCCACTAGGGGGTTCGAATCGTCACATCCTTTTCACTCGTCCACGCACAGTGCACAATGAACGATGCTGACGACGCGCGCCGGCGGGCCGAGGTCGCCGTCCGCGCAGCCAGGGCGGGTGCAGAGGTCGCTTCGGACGCCTTCCGATCGGGGATCGCCGTCGAGACGAAAGACGGGAAGACCGACGTCGTCACGCAGGCCGACCGGGACGCCCAGACGACCGTCGTCGAGGTCCTCCGGGAGACGTATCCGGACGACCCGATCGTCGGCGAAGAGGCGGACACGCTGAAAGCGGTGCCCGAAACGGGGCCGGCGTGGATCGTCGATCCGATCGACGGGACGAACAACTACGTCGACGGCATCCGGGCGTTCGGAACCGCGGTTGCGACGGTCGTCGACGGCGAACCGATCGCCGGGGCGTCCGTCTTCCCCGAACTCGGGGACACGTACCGCGTCGGACCCGAGGGCGCGTTCCGCAACGACGACCCGCTGTCGGTCACCGACCGGGCGGATCCTGAGACCGCCACCGTCTGTCCGACGTTCTGGTGGGACTACGACGAACGCGACCAGTACGCCGCCGCGACGGGGGCGATCGTCGAGCGGTTTGCTGACCTGCGCCGGTTCGGCTGTGCACAACTCGAACTCGCGATGGTCGCCGCCGGCGCGCTCGACGGCGCCGTCACGAACCTCGTGATGAACCCGTGGGACTCCGTCGCCGGCGTCCAGCTGATCCGCGAGGCGGGCGGCACCGTCACCGACCTCGAGGGCGATCGCTGGCGACACGACAGCACGGGCCTCGTGGCCTCGAACGGCGAGATCCACGACGACGTGCTGGCGGTCGCCCGTGAGGCCGCGGCCCTCGAGTAACCCGACCGGGCGAACCGTGGGGCGGACGGACGGCTCGGTGCGCTCCGGAACGGCGTCGCCGCGACCACCCGACCGCCGTCCCGCGCGTCAGAAATCGGAAACGGTAAGCGGGCCCCGTTCGGGATATCGTCCATGGACGAGTATATCGAGCGGTACGGGGCCGAGAGAGTCTGGGCCGCGACCGTCGTACTCCTCGCCGCCGGGGTGGCACTCGCCGCGGCAGTGTTCCCCCAGCGCGTCTACGTCGATCTCATCTGGCAGTACTACTGGGGGCCAGTCGTCGCCGACGCCCACGGCTGGAGTTGCGTCGCGTGGAACGACGGCACGCCGGTCGAGTGTGGTCCGGAGACGACCGGGCCGACCGCCGCACCCGGCTACACGTTCGTCTCCTACGCCGGCTACGTCCCGACGCTGATCCTCATGTCGATCGGGGTCATCTTCCTGATCCAGCGCCTCGAGATCGAGCGCTACCGGGCGGGCTTCTACGGACTCTTCCCGTTCTTCCTGTTCGGCGGCGCGCTCCGGGTCGTCGAGGACGCGAACGTCGCGGCCTATCGGGCGACCGGCGAACTCCCGGTCGATCTCCCGTGGAACGGCTTCCTGATCAGCCCGCTGATCTACTTCACCGTCTTCGCCATCACGGTGGTCGCGGTGACCCTCTCCGTCTGGCTCGACCGGAACGACTACGTCTCGGGCTACGAGTACCCGCTGTTCGCGATCGGGGCCGGACTCCTGACAGCCACGGTCGGCTACCTGGGCTACACGGCGGCGACGGCCGAGTACGCGACGTTCTATCCGTTGCTCGCGCTCGCCACGCTCGGCGGAGCGACGGTCGCGACGGCGATCACCTGGGTCGCGATCGATCGGTTCGCCCCCGAACTGAACCGGGGGACGCGCTACATGGGGATCGTCGTCATCTGGGCCCACGCGGTCGACGGCGTCGCGAACGTGATCGGACTGGACTACGCGACCTACTTCGGTCTCCCGTCGAACCTGGTGCCGAAACACCCGATCAACGCGGCGATCGTCGACACCGCAGGCGCGGCGTGGCCGTTCCTGCTCGTCAAACTCGCCGCTGCGGTCCTCGTCGTCTGGCTGTTCAACGAGGAGTTCTTCGAGGAGAGTCCCCGCTACGCCTACCTGTTCATGATCATCGTCGTCGCGGTCGGGCTCGGGCCGGGTACCCGCGACATGCTCCGGGCGACGTTCGGGGTCTAGGTCGCCGCGCCGATCGATCCCCGCACTCGATCGATCCGCGTGTCCGACAGTATATACCCGTGCGGGATACAAGGAGGGGATATGAGTGACAACGCACCCGCGGCCGAGGGCTGGTTCGCGGGGCTCGCGGCGGCCGATCTCGACGCCGCCAGCGACGCGATCGCCGAGGGAGCGGCTCGAGAACCGCAGGCGTGGCCGGGACTGGCCGTCGAGGCGGGATTCGCCGAGGACGAGGACGACTACTACGATCGGCTCCACGAGGCGACGATGGCCGCGACCCGGTCGGCCGTCGAAGCCGAGGAACGGGCCGACGACCGGCAACTCGTCCATGCCGTGCGGGCGATGGACGACTGTACGCGGACGGCGAACGAACTCGCCGAGCGACTCGCCGAGTGGGCCGGCACGATCGATCCCGACGCAGGCACCGGGGTCGAGTACGCCCGCGAACTGGCCGATCGGGAGACCGACCTGGAGGGCGATCCTGGTCAGGTTCGATCGCTGGCCGAGCGCGTCGCGGGCCTCGCCGACGAGGCCGACGACCTGCGGGAGTTCGTCGAACGCCAGACGCCGACGGTCGCGCCGAACCTCGCCGCGCTCGCGGGGCCGGTGCTCGCGGCCCGGCTGATCTCGCTCGCCGGCGGACTCGAGGACCTGGCGAAGAAGCCGAGCGGCACGGTTCAGATCCTGGGTGCCGAGGACGCGCTGTTCGCCCACCTCCGGGGACACGCCCCCTCGCCCAAGCACGGGATCATCTACACCCACGACGCGGTCCGTGGAACCCACCCGGAGAACCGGGGCTCGGCCGCCCGTGCGGTCGCCGGCAAACTCGCGATCGCGGCCCGGATCGACCACTACTCGGGCGAGGTGAATCCCGAACTCGAGGCCGAACTGGCCGATCGGATCGAGACGATCCAGGCCCGGACGACGGGGGAGGAGGACGATGACTGAACCGACGCTCCCGGCCGGCGTCGAACGGCACGAGTTCGACGGGTCGACTCGACTCGCGACCCGCGGGGAACCGGTCTACGGCGAGCCGACGGACGGCGAGTGGCGGGCGTGGGACCCGCACCGATCGAAACTCGGGGCGATGCTCGAACTCGGCATGGACACCGGCCTCGCGGGCGGCGAGACGGTGCTGTACCTCGGCGCGGCCAGCGGGACGACGGTGAGCCACGTCGCCGACTTCGCCGGCCCGACGTACGCCGTCGAGTTCGCCGCGCGGCCCGCACGGGATCTACTCGAGGCCGCCGAGAGCCGTCCGTGGCTGTTCCCGTTGCTCGAGGACGCCCGGAAACCCGAAACCTACGCCCACGTCGTCGAGGCGGACGTCGACGTCGTCGTCCAGGACGTCGCGACCCGGGGACAGGCCCGCGTGGCCCTCGAGAACGCGCGATTCCTCGCGGACGACGGGCGTCTGCTCCTCGCGGTCAAGGCGCGAAGCGAGGACGTCACCCGCGACCCCGAGGCCGTCTTCGACGACGTCCGCGCGGAACTCGCGGACGGCTACGAACTGCTCGAGGACCGACGACTCGACGACTACCACACCGATCACCTCGGCGTCGTCGCTCGGCCGCGGTGACGGCAGGGCCGGCGTTCGCCCATCTCGGTCGCGACACCGTGGAGTAACGACCGACTGGCTACTCAGGTCCGTCGCCGGACGACGCCGTAGAACCGCTCCGCGAGCCGCGGGAACGAAAGCATCGAGCCGATCGCGACGACGAACGCGACGACGAGCGAGAGCGGAGCGATCCCGACCGCGTTCGCGACGGCCACGCCGCCGAAGACGGCGACGATCAGCACGAGGTTGTAGTAGACGACTCGCAGGAGGATCAACGACGGCGTGATCGCCACCCAGCCCAGCGTGTCCGTCGCGAGGGGTCGGATCCAGCCGCCGCGGACCGCCGTTCCGACGGCGACCATCGTCGGCCACGCGACGATACCGGCAGCGGTGGCGTCGTAGGCGCCGGTTCCGGGTGCGACCACGATCGCGAACAGGACCGGAAGCGACGGGATCGACACGTCGCCGAACACGGTACTGCAGTCGTGGAGCACGCGTCCGAACCCGCTCTTCTCGACGCGCGCGAGGCTGCCGTACCCGTACCAGGTCCGGCGCGTGGCACTGTATGCGGGCTCCGTCTGCCGGGCCGGGTTGTGCCGATCGCGGCTCACGGTGGACGCTACGCGGGCGATCGTGATAACTGTCGACGATCTGGGTTCCCGCTGCCGGCACCGTTTCACCATCGATCGGGCTGTAACTATCGAGTAACGATATGTAGGTCTTCGTCGAATTCCCTCGACGCATGTCAACGTATGCCACTCTGGGGGACACGCTGGAACAGACGGTCGATCGGTACCCCGACCGGGACGCGATCGTCTACCCGCGGAGGGACCAGCGCTGGACCTACGCGGAGTTCGACGAGCGGGTAAATCGGCTGGCGAACGCGATGCTGGATGCGGGCATCGAGAAGGGCGATCGGGTCGCGACCGTCCTGCACAACGGCTCGGAGATGGCGCTCTCGGTGTACGCGTGTGCGAAGATCGGCGCCGTGTTCACGCCGCTTAACTTCCGGCTCCCGGCCGGCGAGATCGAGTACATCGTCAACGACGCCGGGGCCGAACTGCTGATCTTCGAACCGGAGACGCGTGAGGCGGTCGAGGGTGCCCGTCCGTCCCTCGAGACGGTCGAGACGTACGTCTCGCTCGACGACCCGCCCGAGTACGCGCTCGCGTTCGACGACCTCCTCGAGTCGGGAGGCCCGGAGTCGCCGCCGGTGGTCGTCGACGAGGACGACGTCTACGCGTTCATCTACACCTCCGGAACCACGGGCCGCCCGAAGGGCGTGGTCCACGAACACCGGGATATGGTAGATCACAACCTGCTGTGTATCGCCGAGATGAACGTCACGCGGGACGACGTCGGCCTCTCGGTCATGCCGCTGTACCACTGCGCGGAACTGCACTGCTGTCTGTTCCCGCGGGTTCACCGCGGCGCGACGACCGTCATCCACCACGAGTTCGACCCGCAGGCGGCCCTCGAGGCGATCGAGGACCACGACGTGACGCTCCTGTTCGCCGCGCCGACGGCCTGGAACGGACTGTCGCTGACCGCCGCCGAGATGGACGTCGACGTCTCCTCGCTCCGGCTGGGGCTGTACGGCGCGGCCCCGATGCCGGCGCAGGTGCTCGAGAACTGTCGCGAGCACCTCTGCGAGGACTACCTCCAGGCCTACGGGATGACCGAGATCGGCCCCGCCGGCGTCTTCCAGCGTCCGGAGGATCAGCTCTCGAAACAGGGCTGTGCGGGCCTGCCCGCGCTCAACCACGCCGTCCGCGTCGTCGAACCCGACGCGGACCCCGATCGGGAGGTCGAGCGGGGCGAGATCGGCGAGATCCTGATCGCCGGCCCGTGTACGATGCGCGAGTACTGGAACCGACCGAACGCGACCGATCGATCGCTCCGGGAGACTGACGGCAAGACGTGGTATTACACCGGCGACCTGGGCTACCGCGACGCGGACGGCTACCTCTACGTCGTCGATCGAAAGGACGACATGATCGTCTCCGGGGGCGAGAACGTCTACCCGGCGGAGGTCGAGGACGTGCTGTTCTCCCACGACGGCGTCGAAGAGGCCGCGGTCCTCGGCGAATCGGACGAGGAGTGGGGCGAGGCAGTCGTCGCGTACGTCGTGGCCGACGAGGCCGTCTCTGCGGACGAACTGGATGCGTTCGCGATCGAGAGCGATCAACTCGCGGACTTCAAGCGGCCGCGACGGTACTACTTCGTCGATGACCTGCCGAAGAACCCAAGCGGCAAGATCCAGAAGTTCAAACTCCGCGAGGACGAGGCGGACGTCGAACCCGAAGCCGAGTCCATCACGTCCTGATCGATACGGGGGTCCGTGTCACTCGGCCGTCGCCGCGGAGTCGCTCGGAGTGTTCGGCGCCCGACCGCAGTGGCTCGGCGGGTGACCCTCTCAAAAATGAAATCTAGCAGTCAGCGTCGCCGCGAGGCGACGGTTAGCAGATGATATTAGTTGCGGACGACGTTCGTCGCGCGTGGACCCTTGGGGGCCTGTTCGATGTCGAATTCGATCTCGGTGCCTTCTTCGAGGTCCGGGCCGCCGACGTCTTCCATGTGGAAGAATACGTCATCGTCCGCGTCGTCCGTCGAAATGAAACCGTAGCCGCCTGTGTCGTTGAAGAAATCAACGTTACCTTTCGCCATTACAAACAAACGTACGGCCGACCCACGGATAACCCTTGCGAGGGTCGTGGTACCACGACCGTCGTCGCGTTCGAACGCGGTCCGTTCGTCCGGCGCCAGCCGATTCGTCGATCGCCTTTACACGCCGTCTCGACGGACTCACCGTGGCCGCTTCCGGCGGTCCCGGCCGATCGAACCGACTCCAAACCGTATTTACTGTCGGGGCCGAAAGCCCCCCACGATGGAACGCGGCTCGCGGGACTCGTTCACGCGGATGGGCACGCTGGGGATCGAAGAGGAGTGTTTCGTCGTCGACGAGCGCGGTCGCCCCACGAGCGGGACGGACGACCTCGTCTACGAGCACGACCCGCCCGAAATTCTGGACGGGAGGCTCGACCACGAACTCTTCAAGTTCGTCATCGAGACCCAGACCCCCCTGATCGAGAAGCCCGGCGACGCCCGCGAGTCGCTCCGCGAGATCCGCGAGGCGCTGATCGACCACGCCGAGACTCACGGCTACCGGATCGCCGCCGCCGGCCTCCACCCGCTCGCGAAGTGGCGAGAACTCGAACACGCCGAGAAGCCCCGCTACCGATCGCAACTCGATCGGATCCAGTATCCACAGCACCGAAACACCACTGCGGGCGTCCACGTTCACGTCGGCGTCGACGACGCGGACAAGGCGGTCTGGATCGCCAACGAACTGCGCTGGTACGTCCCGATCATGCTCGCCCTCTCGGCGAACTCGCCGTACTGGGACGGGTTCGACACCGGCCTCCAGTCGGCCCGCGCGAAGATCTTCGAGGGGCTGCCCAACACCGGGATGCCGACCCACTTCGAGGACTTCGACGCCTTCGATCGGTTCGAGCGCCGGATGCTGGAGTCCGGCGCGATCGAGGACCGGGGCGAACTCTGGTACGACGTCCGCCCGCACACGGCCCACGGGACGGTCGAGCTACGGACGCCGGACGGACAGGCCGATCCGGACGTCGTGCTGGCGTTCGTCGAGTACGCTCACGCGCTCGTGGAGGCGCTGGCCGAGGCGTACGAGGACGGCGCGAGCGGCCACCGCCACCGACGGGAACTGCTCGACGAGAACAAGTGGCGCGCGATCCGCCACGGCCACGACGCGTCGTTCGTCGATCGGGACCTCGAGGGGACCGTCGACCTGGGCGAACTCGTCGATCGCGAGTGCGAACGGCTGGGGATCGACGGGATCAAGCGCGTCTACGAGCGCGAGAGCGGGGCGAGTCGCCAGCGCCGCCTGCTCGCCGACGAGGGCCCCGACGCGCTGTGCGAATCGCTGTTCCTGCAGTCGTCGTGAGCACCCCCGCAAAGGTTTAACTCCGCACGAAACTTTGTCCCTCACGAGAGGTCACATGGTTCCAGACGATACCGACGAGGACCGACTGGACGAGGGGGACGGGGACGGTCTCGACGATCGGTCCGCCGCGGGAATCGACGCGAACGAGTCCGGTGACGAGGGCGAGGGCGTCCGGACCCAGGCGATCGAAGAGGTCGACCAGCGGATCGTCGACCTGCTATCGTGGATCCTGGACACCGAGACGCGGGCCAAGATCTACGTCTACCTGCTGGCAAACCCCGGCAGTACGTCCGAGGAGGTCGCCAAGGGGACGGGCCTCTACCCGAGCACCGTCCGCGAAGCGCTCGCGGAACTGCACGACGAGGAACGGGTCCGCCGCGAGAAGCGGGCGAGCGAGGGCGCGGGGAACAACCCCTACGAGTACACGGCGATCCAGCCCAGCGACCTCGTCGGCGGCGTCGTCGACCAGGTCCAGCAGGAACTGAACACCATCTTCACGCTCGATCGGGTCATCGACCGCGACGAGGACGCCGAACCGCCGATCGAGGAGTCGGTCGAACCGGTGACGATCACGGTCGACGACACGGCACCGACGATCGATAGTGGCGACGAGGACGGGACCGATCGCGGCCGCGCGTCGGACGCGGGCGTCGAGACGGTCGAGTACGACGCCGACGAGGAATCCGAGGAGGTGGAGACCATCGACTCCGGAGAGTCGGCCGCCGACGAACCCGACGCCGACAGCGACAACTGATACTCCGACTTCCTAGTCGTCCAGTCCGAGCACCGCAGGCCGTTCGAGTTCGACGTCCCGCCCGACGGCGCGGGCCGTCGTAGTGGGCCAGTTGCCCGTCGTCGTCAGCACGTCGATTCCGTCGGCGGTCACGAGCGCGGTATCCTCGCTTTTCGCACCCTCGACCGTCGGGTTCCAGGCGTACGCCATCGGCGTCTCGACCGCGGCGTCGTGATCCGGGGTCGCGATCCACTCCCGGCCGGCGAAGCCGGCGGCCCCGCCCTGGTGGTGGTTCTCCCATTCGCCCGTGTAACCGAGGGCGTCGTAGGCGTCCTGGATCGCCTCGAAGACGTCGCCAGCGGTGCCGCCGGCCGTCGCGACCTCCCGTGTCGCCGCGAGCGCCGTCGCCTCGACCCGGGCGGCGGTCGCGTGTCGGTCTTCCAGCCACGACGGCGGATCGAACGCGACGGTCCGGGTGCAGCTGGCGTGCAGGCCGGCGCGTTCGGCGGTGACGGAGACGAGACAGTAGCCGCCCAGTTCGGCGTCGGTCGGCGTGTAGTGGCGGTACTGCTGGGCGCGCTCCTCGCCGCCGACGAGCACGACGGGGGCCTCGATGCCCCGTGCCGAGAGCGCGACCCGCAGGGCCGACGCGACCTCGTGTTCGGTGTCCTCGGCGCGCAGTTCCCGGCAGACCGACTCGACGGCGGCGGCCGTCTCCCGCCCGAGGTCGCGGTACCGGTCCCGATCGCGCTCGGTCAGCGGCTGGCGAAGCGTCGACGGATCGACCCGATCGAGTCCGGGAACGTCGACGTCCGCCGCCGCTCGCTCGTCGGCCCCGACGCGTGCGGCGATCGCCTCGCCGAGCGACGAGGCGTGCCACGAGAACCGTTCGACGGTCGGATCGTCGAGGTCCGGCAGTTCTTCCGCGGCGATCCGATCGGCCTCGATGTTGTTCGTCACGACGCGAAGGTCCTCGCCGTCGTAGCCGACGGCCGCGACGCCGGCGTCGGTCTCCCGATCGACGACGTTGCTCCCGCCCGTCAGCCACGCAAACGAGTTCGGCCGCGCGAACCAGACCGAGTCGAGATCCTGGCTGTCGAGGGACGCCGCGAGTCGCTCGCGTTTGCTCATGCGGGATGCTGGCGTGGCCGACCCTTGAATCCGACGAACACCGAGTCGTCGGCCGCGGTGACTGTTCGGCTGCCGTGGTCGCGACGACGATGGCGACCCGCTCGCCCGATTTCGGCTCCCGGTTCTCCCGGTCGCTGGGTGATCGAGGGGGCGATTCCTGCGCGATAAGAACGACTCGGGGAACCTAAGTACGGCAGGCCCTAATCACTCGCCAGAACGCCCGTGTCGACCGATAATCGCACCTCTCGTTCCACGGTTCGATCGCTGATCGCCCGGTTCGGCTTTCCCCATCTGCTCGCGACGACGCTCGTCCTGGTCGCGGCGACGATCCTCCTCGGAATCGCGGCGAAAGCGACCGGGTCGGGACTGGCCTGTGAGGCGAACTGGCCCCAGTGTGACGGCGGCCCGTTCAACCTGCTTCCGGCCACGCTCCCGAGTTTCTACGAGTGGATCCACCGCTTCGTCGCCATGTTCGCCGGCTTCGCGATCATCGGCTCGGCCCTCGCCGCGTGGCGATCGCCGGCCGTCGACCGCCGCGTCGCGTCGCTGGTCGTCCTCGGGATGGTGCTGACGCCGATCCAGGTGTACCTCGGCCGTGAGACCGTCCTCCAGTACCAGATGGACATCCTTTCGCTGCATTTCTGGACGGCCGTCCTGATCTTCTCGACGTACGTCGTCGCGACCGTCCTCGTCTGGAAATCGTCGCTGACCGCGACGCACGTCACCGGAGCGCTCGGACTCGGACTCGTCGCGTTGCCGCTCCACGTCGCGCTCAGCCCGACCGATCTCGGCCTCGTGACGGAGTACACGCCGACGATCCAGCTAGTACAGTACGGCGTGACCCTCGCGTTGCTCGCGTCGGTCATCGTCGCCACGATGGTCGGCCGGTGGCGACTCGAGGACGGGCGGCTGATCGGACTCCTTGGTGGCTCGATCGTTCTGGCGTACGCCGTCGCCTACCTCGGACGCCGGTCCGTGATGACGTTCAGCCCCGCGCTCGACGGGCTCTACCTCGTCGCCGTGTTCGCGCTCGCCGCCGTCTTCGTCGTGGGCATCTGGCGCAGTCGGGCCGTCGGGGAGCGATCGCCGACCGCCCTCTCGCCGTAGCACCGACGCCGATCGATCGTCGCCTTTTCGCCGGCCTCGGTTACCCGACGAGACCGACGACCGTCGCCGCGACGAGCGCGGCCCCGACGCCCAGGCCGAGCAACGCGTAGTTCGCGATCGGGTTCCCGGCCCCCGCCACGTCGAAGGAGTAGCGGCGGCGCGAGAGCGGCCAGAACGGCCGGATTCCCATCGGCGTCAGGGCGTCAGCGAGGAGGTGTGACCCGATCGAGAGGATCCCGACGAGGAACGCGAAGCCGACGAATCCGGCGTCGACGATCGGTGACGACGACGCCACCAGTACCGACGTCGCGGCGGCCAGTCCGAACCCGACGAGAACGGCGAACAGCACCGTGTGTGTGGGGCCACGATGGTCGATCAGCGGGATTCGGTGATCCAGGTCGGGAACCGTCGACAGGGAGACACAGACCAGGGCGCCGACGACCGCGGCCGACTCGTAGCCGGCGACGGCGACGGCGGCACCGACGGGCGCGTAGGCGAACAGGGCAGCACCGTAGTGGCCGACCTGATACATACGTGACGCGAAACCGGGCACCGAAGTATAAAGCTACCGACCCGTGGCCGACCGACCCGTGGGTCAACCGGCGGTTTCGGCGGACCGGTCCCGACACCCATTTTCCCCGGCCGTCCGTTCGGGTGGCTATGCGAACGAGCCTCAACGTCCCCGAGGAGATGCTGGCCGAGTTCGATCGGACCTGGCAGTCGGAAGGGCTGGACTCGCGATCGCGAGCGCTCAGGGAGGCGATCCAGGAGTACGTCGAGTCCCACCACCGACTCGAGCGAGCACGCGGGACGGTCGCGGCGACCGTCGTCTTCGACTACGTGCACGACGAGATCATCGAGGACCTCCACGAGATCCAGCACGCCTTCCAGGGAGCGATCGACACGACCTGTCACGTCCACCACGGCGAGTGGTGTCTCGAGGCGATTTTCTGTCACGGCCCCGCGGCCGAGGTCCGGGCGCTGGTCTATCGGTTGAAGGATTTCGACGCCGTCAGCCGCGTTTCGGTCACGCTCCTGCGCGACGACACGGTGACGACCGACGGGTGACCCTGTCGATCGGCGGGCAGGGCGGCGCAGGCGAGCAGGCTCATCGACTCGCCCGTCGTTCATAAATGGCTTCGATATCCAACCGACTGATTCTTGTAAGTACGACGGAATAGTTCGCTAGCCTCCAATGCTTCGTCGTGTGCGACGTGGACCAGTACGACGGCCGCCAGGAGCCGTACCGATCGCAACGGCTGTGCACCCGCGCGGGAACGGAATCGAGAGGGAGAATCGGCAATGAGCGTTATCGCGACGATCGAGGTTCCGTCCGGCGAGTTTCCACTCGGGTCGCTGTTCGACGTGGCGAGCGACGCGACGGTGACGGTGGAGACGACGGTGCCCGCGAGCGACGTCGCGGTCCCCTACTTCTGGGTTCCGATCGGCGTCACGGAGTCGCTCGTCGAGGCGCTCGAGAGCGATCCGAACGTCGTCGACGCGGTGGTCGTCGACGAGACAGACACGCACGTCCTCGTGAAAGTGACGTGGACGGACCGGGTCAACGGCGTGCTCCAGTCGATCCGGGAGAGCAACGCGCTCGTGACCAGCGCCGCCGGCACCGCCGATAGCTGGACCTTTCGTCTCCGGTTTCCGTCCTCCGCGGAACTCTCCGCGTTCTACGCGCGGTGTCTCGACCAGGGCATCTCGATCGAACTGATCCAGTTACACGAGGCGGTCAGTCCGAACAGTGACTGCCGGTTCGGGCTCACCGCTCCGCAGCGCGAACTTGTCCTCCGTGCGTACGAGGCGGGCTACTTCGAGGTCCCGCGGAAGACGACGCTCGTCGAACTCGCCGATCGGTTCGACATCTCCGATTCCGCGGTTTCGCAACGACTGCGCCGTGGCCTCGCCACGCTCGTCGATTCCACGCTGCGGGTCGATCCGGAGTCGTCCCCGCACGACGTCGCCCACATCGGTCCCGATCCCGACGCCGGCGAGGAGTGACCGCCACCGGTGGCCGTTGCCGTTCGCTGACCGCGAGCGTGACCGCCCGCTGACTGCTAGCGTGACTGCTCGTTGACCGCGACCGCGGCGATTATAGGTCGCGACGACGTTCCCACGACCGTGCAAAACGTCACCGACAGGACCAGCAATCCGTTCGGCATGCGACCACCGTTCGATCGGAGCGATCCCGGCGATCGAACCGCGGTCTTCGGCTACGGTGACGCCAACGCAGACTTCCACGTGATCGGTGATCACTCGGGAGTCCACGGCGGTGCGTCGACCGGCGTGCCGTTCACGGCGAACGAGTCGGGACGGGCCATCCAGGACGTCTGTCGCGAGGTGGGTTTCGCGAGCGGTCCGTCTTCGCGCCCCGAACTGGAGAACTGCTTCTGGAGCTACGTTCACATGTGCTGCCTGCCTGACGGCCGTCGGCCGACCGAGACGGAGTACGCCGACTGCGAACCGTACTTCGACGCCGAACTACGGGCGATCAACGCTCACGTTCTCCTTCCCGTCGGCGAGCGGGCGACCGATCACGTTCTCTGGGAGTACACCACGCAACGCGACCGACTGGAACTGGACATGCCCTCGCTACACGCCACCGAGATCCGCGGTCGCGGGTTCCTGGTCGTCCCGATCCGGGAGCCGACGGACTGGGTGGACACCGATCGCGATCGACTCGTCTCGCGACTCGAGGCGATCCTCGGACGTGATTACAGACAGACGAAAGGCGTCGCGACGACGGTCGGATAGGCGATCAGCGGCCGAACCGTTTCCTGATCGTCGCCCGGAGGGGCAGTCCCAGCGCACCGATCAGCGGGACGAGCACGAACGCGGCGAACTCCGCCGGCAGCGACTGGATCCCGGCCGTTCCCAGGGCGAACCCGATCGCCGGTGCCAGGACCGCCAGCACGTAGCCGTACGACGGCGACCAGCCGGGTAGCTGTCGGGTCCGGTAGACGATCACGCCGAACAGTACCGGCATGAGCGCCGCGCCCGCGAGCAAGGGGCCGCCGAGCAGCGTCGTCGACGCGCCGATCGCGACCGCGACGACGATCGTCTCGTCGATCGTGACCGGACCCCACGTATCCCGTCGCCGGACCGCCCGGTACAGTCCGACGATCGCGACGGCGGCGACGACGACCCCGGCGAGCACGCCGTACCACTGGGTCGGCGGAAGCGGCGGCGCTACGAGTTCGACCCCCGTGACGAACTCGACCGGAGGCTGGACCCCGTACCGCTGGGTCGTGACTGCGTCCCAGAGGGCGGCCGGGTCGGCACCGATCGCCGTCAGGTCGGCCCACAGCAGGCGAAGCGAGTCGGCGTTCTCGCGCCCGTAGTGGCCGAGACCGACGACGTAGGTGAGCACGGAGAGCCAGATCAGGGGCCAGGCGAAGTTCTGGCGGTGCCACCACTGGACGAGTGCGTTGTCCGCGAAGCGGCCTGCATTCGACCCGGTCTCGCCGGCGGTTCCGCGGGTCGACCCCACACCGCGACCCCCGGTCGCCGTCCCGCCGTTCGTCGCAGTCGCGCTCCCCGTCGCCTCGCCGGTGGCCCCCGACGTGGACGCGTCACCGGTTGACCCGGCCGTCGACGTCCCGGAACTGCCCGTCGTGGAACCCGTGGCGGTACTGGCGCTCGCACCGCTCGCAGTCCGCGATCGGGAGCGATTCGATCCCGTCGACCCGGTCGTGGAACCCGTCGTCGCGGTCGCCTCTGCGGCGTCGATCGACGACGTCCCGGACGAGTCGGTCTCGCTCTGCCAGACGTCGGGCGAGGGCAGGCCGCTCGTTCGCTTCGCGACGTAGTCCTCGTGGCCGAGTCGATCGTAGGCCTGTCGCTCGACCGGATCGCCGAGAATGTCGTAGGCCTTCTTGACCGCCGTGAACTGTGCCTGTGCGCGGTCGTCGTCGTTCAGGTCCGGGTGGTAGACGCGGACCTGCTCCCGATAGGCCTCCTTGATCTCGTCCTGGGAGGCGTCGGAGGGGATCTCGAGAAGGTCATAGAAGTCCTCAGTCATGTGAGAGTCGGGGGCGGGTGTCGTATCGTGCGTTCTTCACGCGGGGTTATATGTCCGCTGGAATGCGATTCGGTTGAACTGCGTACTGGAGGTAATTGGGTATTTCGGCCGATGGCGTCCGATCGATCTGCGACCTGTAGCGGTGCGGACACCATACGGTCTCACGAAAAGTCCGTCAGCGACGTCTGTCCAGCGGGCAGGTCCGGAGATCGATCGGAGCCGGTGGCCCCATCGGAGTCGTCCCCTCCCGATCCGTCGTCCGTCACCGATCCACCATCTGTTCCCGGCTCGTCGTCCGTTACTGATCCACCATCTGTTCCCGGCTCGTCGTCCGTCACCGAGCCGTCCAGGTCGGTTTCGACCGGGTCGTCTCCATCTCTCTCGTCGATTCCGTCGGCCGCGGCCCCGTCCCAGCCGTCGAGACTGGCCTGATCGGAACCGGTGAACTCGAGGTTCGCCACCCGGACGCCCAGTTTGCGGACCGGTTCGTCCTCGAACTCGGCGAAGAGGTCCCGCGCGATCCGATCGACCAGGTCCGGTTCGTCGACCGGGCCGGGAAGCGATCGCTCGCGGGTGTTGACGTCGTACGGTGGCGTGACCGCCTTGACGCCGATCGTTCGGTAGAGCGCACCCTCACGTCGGGCACGATCGGCGACGGCCGCCGCGAGCGTCTCGATCAGGTCGTACTTCGGTCCGGGCTCCGAGACCGGCTCGGCAAAGGCCGACTCCCGCGAGAAGCTCTTCGGGTCGCCCTTCGGTTCGACCCGTCGGTCGTCCTCGCCGCGGGCCCGATCGTAGAGTACCCGGCCCCGTTCCCCGAACCGATCGACGAGCGGATCGGGATCGGCAGCCGCGACGTCGCCAGCCGTCTCGAGCCCCATATCGCGGAGTTCGCGGGCCGTGACGGGGCCGACGCCGTGGAGCAGGTCGACTTCGAGCGGTGCGAGGAACGCGCGGAGATCGCCCGGTTCGACGACGGTGAGGCCGTCCGGCTTGTCGAAGTCGCTGGCGATCTTGGCCGCGCTCATCGTGGGTGCGACGCCGACGCTGACGACGACGCCGACCTCTCGGCGGATCCGGTCTTTGACGTGGCGGGCGAAGCCGTCCGCGACCTCCCACGCCGTCCGCTCGGTGACGTCGAGGTAGGCCTCGTCGATGCTGACCTCCCGAACCACGTCGGCACAGTCGTGGAGGATGTCCTGGACCTCGGCCGCGATCGATTCGTAGTAGTCCATGTCGACGGGCCGGTAGTAGCCGGTCTCCTCGCGAGTGAGGTCAGGATCGTGGTCCTCGGCGTCGGGCTCTATGGCAGCACGCCGGGGCAGGCGCTCCAGAGCCGTCGAGATGGCCTGCGCGCTCTCGACGCCGAACTCGCGGGCCTCGTAGCTCGCGGTCGCGACCGCCCCGATCGTCTCGCCGGGTTCGTACCCCATACCGACGACGACCGGTTCGCCCCGCAGTTCGGGCTCGCGAAGCCGCTCGCAGGCCGCGTAGAAACAGTCCGCATCGACGTGACAGACGATCCGCTCCTCGTCGTCGTCCGTCTCGACGCCCGGCAGTCGCGGCCCGTCGCCCATTCGTTGTCCGATCGGTTCGGCCGAATCGTTGTGAACGTTGCGCCCACCGCCGGAACGGCGGAATCGGCCTGGGGCGTCGTCGCGACGATATCGGCGCGAAGGCGGTACGAGGGCCGGAACATCTCGTTCCCGTGCGAAGATTTGACTAGCTCTCGGCCGATAGGTACGACTGATGCTCTCCGCCGAGGAGATCCGCGACCTGCTTTCGGAGCTATCGAGAGCGGAGTTCGCGGCGTTCGTCGCGGATCTCTGGGCGGCGCGCGGTCGGGAGACCCGACGGGACGGCCAGTCGATCGTCGTGCGCGGCCCGAACCACGAGGAGAAGAAAACGCTGTACGCGGTGGCCGAAGGCGGCGATCCTGTACCCCCGGACGGAGTTGACGCGATCGTCACGGCCGCAGATCCGCCCGGAGACGAGGTCCCCGATCGGGTCCGGGTGATCGGCGCCGATGAACTCGGAATGATGGTCCGCTACGCCCTCGAGCGGGACGTGCAGCGACGTCTGCTGGAGGACTACTTCGGCGGCCTCGCGATCGACCGTACCGGGGAAGAGCTGTCCGAACCGCCGAGACCACCCGGGAATCCGCCGCCAAGAGCCGATGCCGAGCCGTCGGGAACGACCCGGGAGACGAACGGCGACTCCACGTCGTCCCTTGCGGCGAACCCGAGCGACGGGACCGACGGTGACGACGGCCCCGCGAGCGAGGATGGGGCCGGTAGTACCGTGTCGGCGAAGCGGCGTGTGGACCGCCGAACGCTGCTGGTCGCTGTCGGCGGTGTTCTCACCGGACTGGGCGCCGCGAGGGTCGGAGAAATCGCTCCTCGACCCGAGGCGCTGGCAGGCGTCGAGAACGACCCGACTGAGATCGTGCCCGGCGTGACCGAGGATGGGGTCGTCGATCCGGACGCGCTCGCCACCGCCCACGAATCGACCCTCGAAATGCGGCCTACACGCTCGACGTCTCGCGGTATGTTCGCGACGCCGAACGGACCCTCCGCTCGTCGCTGTCGATCACGGTCGAACTGGACGCCGATCGAACTTACCTCGTGCACGTGGCGATAGCGGGGGAGCACGCGCCGGAGTTCCTCGGCGAGCGACCGGCGAGGGCGAGTTTCTGGTCCGACGGCGACACGTATCTGCGGCGGGTCTCGTCCGACGGGGAGCCGACCTACAACACGTTCACCCCGCCGGACGACTTCATCGCCTCCTGGTTCTACTGGACCAACACGGTGCCGTTCGGCGGCAGAGGGGCGAGCGCGAAGCGCTTCTTCAGGGCCGTCTTCGAGGGGGTCCCGACCGCGGTGGCCGAACGGTCGTCGGCAACCGATCGTCCACGCTACAGGCTGTTCAACGACGCATCGACCCCTCGCTCCGACGCGCGATACTTCCGGAGCCAGTTCGAACCCCGGAACGTTCGGTCGATCACGCTCGACGCGAGCGTCGACGACCGGGGCATCGTTCGGTCCTTCCACAACCGCTACCTCGGCGAGGTGGACGACGTGACGGTCACCGTCCAGCGATCGGTCGACTACGCGGCGATAAACGAAACGGCGGTCGGTCGGCCGACGTGGTACGATCGGGCGATCGACGAGTGAGGGGCCAGCGCTCCGCGGTTGGCGACCGATCGAGGCGGGGCGGGAGGTGGTACTGGAACCGATCGCGTCCGGCGATCAATTGTAGCCGCGCCAGCGGTGACCGCACTCGGTACACTTGAAAAAGCGCGTCGGCGGTTCGTCGGCCGACGCCGTCTGCTTGAGGGTGTACCACGCCTCCTGGGTGCCACACTCGTCGCAGATCACGTCCGTCGCCTTCGGCTTCCCCTCGAAGTTCGCGTCCTCCGAGGACTCGATCACGTCGTCGTCGGTCTGTGACTCCGTCGAGACGAACTCGTCTTCGAGGTCGCGGTCCCGCGCCGTCGCTTCGCCGCAGTTCGTACAGACCATGCGATCGCCCTCCGCTTTCATCATCGAGCCGCAGTCGTCGCAAAACTGCATGGCCGAGCCTACGCACTCGGTCCGCAAAAATTCATCACTCGTAGCGCCGTTCGAGTTCCTCGTCCTCGAGGACGATCGGACAGTCCGCGACGCGGAACGTCTCGCGAGTCGGCATCTCGAGGATCGCAGTCCCCTCGCGCGTGCAGCCGACCGTCGGCGGCGCCGCGAAGTGCTCACACTGGTGGCAGTAGCTCTGCTTTTCGATCTCGCGGATCTCGCGATCGTCGCCGAGGAGGTCATCCGGGGCCGACCCATCGGATTCGATCCGGTCCCAGAGCCGGTCGCTGTCGATCTCGGCGACGTCTTCCCGCTCGAACAACTCGTCGAACGCGTCCCCGCCGGAGCGTTCGTTCTCGGCGTCGATCGCCGCCGCGAGGTCGCCGAGCGGCCCCGATCGGTCGCGCTCGCGATCGGCCTCGCCGGTGTGGCCCTCGCGTTCGTCCGGCGCTCTCACGTCGGTCTCGTCGTACCGGACGATCGAGGTCCCGCCGTCGCGGTCTGGCCCCGCATCGGACGGGGTGGAGTCGTCGGCTGGCTCCGTCATCGGTTCGCCTCTCCGTCCCCGGTTCGGTTCGGCGTCGGGGCGTCGCTCTCGTCGCCCGTCCCGCCGTCGTCGGCGTCGGCTTCCACCGCCTCGAATACCTCGTCCGACGTCGAGCCGACGGCGGTTTGGGCGTGGCTCTCGAGCGCCGGCGGCTCGCCCGTCTCCAGGGTGTGCGAGCCGAAGATCGAGGACTTTGCCGCGACCTCCGCGATCGTCCGACCGCAGTGTGGACACTCCGGTCGGGTCAACAGTGCGAGGTCGACCGCGGACCCGCACTCCTCACAGGTCGCCGTCCGGATTCCGAGGCGGTTCGCCGCGAGTTTGAGGCGCTCGGTTTCGGCCCGCCGCCGTTCGCGCTCGGCGAGCGCGTCCCGCCGGTCCCGGAGGTCGACGACGGCGGTCGCGAGCACCGTCGATCGATCCTCGAGGTCGTCGGTCCGGTCGAGCAGGTGCTCGAGCACGTCTTCGAAGTTGTCGAAGCCGCCGGTGACGGTCTCCTCGAGCGTCCCCAGGTCGGCCTCGAGGTCGGCCACCGCCTCCGCAGTCGCGTATTCGTCGTGATCGTGGGCCGCCGGCGCTTTCGCGTCGGTTTCTCGCTTGACCTGGACGACTCGCGATCGGACGTCCTCGAGCAGTTCGACGAACTCCTCGCGCTGGGCGTCGAGTTGGCCCTGGAGGTCGTCGACGTCGTCCCGATCGACCGGGTCGACCTCGTCGTCGGTGGCGATCGCGTGTGCTGCCGTCACGAGGCGTCGACAGACGTCGTCGCGCGTCTCGTCGCGTCGATCGGCCGTGTCGGCCACCCAGTCGTCGACCTCATCCGGCAACGCGAACGAGACTCCGCCATCGTCGTGATCCTCGCTCGCCATCTACGCACAGTTCGGACGACGCTCTCTTAAGGATTATTGCAGATCACGTCGGTCGACACGTGCCGGTCAGGCCAGCCACGGATCCCCGATCGGTCGCGGTCCGGCCACCGGCTACCTGATCTTCCGGACGTTGCTGATGTCGAACCCGCCGTCGTGGATCTCGGTCTCGAACCGGACGATGTCCTCGTCCTCGAGCCGCGAGAGCACGCCACGGAACTGTTCGACGACGAGCGTCCGGGCGCGTTCCGAGCCGCCGCTCTCCCACTCGAACAGGAGCGTGCCGTCGGTTGCTTCCTTGAGCCGTCCGAGCTCCGTCGGCCCGAGCAACTCGGAATTGACGAGCAGGAGGATGACGCCGCCCCAGCGATGGGATGCGCGGGCGAGTCCCTTGAGCAAGACGGTCAGGTCCGACCAGTCGAGCCGATCGTCGGCCGCCGCGATCAGGTCGGTGACGGAGTCGATCACGACGAGGCTGTTCGCCGCGTTCTCGGTGAGGTACGTCCCGAGCGCTTCGAGCACGTCGCTCCGATCGTTGCGATCGCCCAGTGCCGTGATGTCGGCCGTCCGCTCGGCGTACCACTCCGTCGGCACCGGCGTCAGCTGAAAGTACTCGGCCGCCAGTTCGAAGAAGTCGACGGCCGCCAGCCCCGAATCGACGAGTTCGTCGTCCATGACGAACCCCATCTCGTCGTGGACTGCGTCGCGCTCGTCGGTAAACGAGACGTAGTGGACCTCCTCCGGCAGGGTCGCCCGATCGCCCAGGTCCCCGTAGTAGAGGTCGAACTGCTCCGGATCGCTTCGCGCGAGGCCGTTCATCGCCGCGCACGTGTAGCAGAATTCGCGGGCGCCGGCACCCGATTCGCCGGCGAGCAACACGACGCTTCCCGCCGGTGCCCCGCCGCCGATCGTCCGATCGAGTCGCGACACGCCCAGCGGCATCCGCTCCATACGCCTCGGTTCGTCCAGACCTGCTTACCTGTTGTGGCAGCCGATCGTCTCACCAGGCGGACGGATTCTCGAGAAATCTCGCCGAGTCCCCCGAACGCGGCACGCCCTCGTTCCGGAGCCGGCCGAGAGACGCATACTGATCGGGTCGTATCCGGTCACCAGCTATACTCCGTCACTCGCGGGTCCGTGTCCGGTATCTCTCATGTACTCGTCGAGGGTTTCCGCGAGCGTCGTCGCGAACGCCTCGTCGTTGACGTCGGTCTCCATCTCGAGGAGTTCGACGTCGTCGTCGAGCGACGACCGCAGCGCATCAAACAATGCTGCGTCAGCTTCTGGGTCGTGGAAGTCCTCGCCCTCGACGTCGATCGCCGAGACACCGCCGAGCGGGAGCGCGAGCGCCGTCGGTCCCGTCGCGGCGTTGAGTTTCTCGGCGATGATCTCCCCGAGTTCGGCGTTCTCTTCGGGCGTCGTCCGCATGAGTGTCACCTGCGGGTTGTGGACGTGGAACGTCCGCCCCTCGAACGCCTCGGGCACCGACTCGCGCGGACCGAAGTTGACCATGTCGAGTGCGCCCGTCGAGACGACCTGCGGGATGCCCTCGTCGCCGGCCGCCTCGAGTCGATCCGGGCCGGCGTTGAGCACGCCGCCGACCAGTTCGTCGGCCCATTCGGTCGTCGTGACGTCCAGCACGCCGTCGATGACGCCCTCCTCGACGAGCGACTCCATCGCGCGGCCACCCGTACCGGTCGCGTGGAAGACGATCGTCTCGTAGCCCTTCTCCTCGAGTCTCTCGCGGGCCGTCTGCACGCAGGGCGTCGTGACGCCGAACATCGTGATGCCGATCGTCGGTCGGTCCTCGACCTCGACGTCGGGTTCGTTCGCGACCATCCCGACCATCGCGAGGGCGGCGTTGGCGATGACCTGCCGCGAGAGTTGATTCAGCCCCTCGATGTCGGCGACCGAGTACAGCATCATGATGTCCTGGGACCCGACGTAGGGCTCCGTATCGCCGGAAGCCATCGTCGAAACCATGAGTTTCGGAACGCCGACCGGCAACGCCCGCATCGCCGTCGTCGCGATCGAAGTGTTGCCCGACCCGCCGAGACCGAGGACGCCGTCGAGAACTCCCTCGTCGTGTAACCGCTGGGCGATTTCGGCTGCCCCGTTGCCCATCGCTTCCATCGCTTCTCCGCGATCGGCCTCTTCCTGCAGTTCCTCGAGCGTCGTCCCTGCCGCCTCGGCGACGTCGCTCGCGGACGTCTCCGCCTCGAACCCCGGTTCGCCCACGACGCCGGTGTCGACGACGTGGACGTCCACGCCCTGGGCTTCGACGACGTCCCTGGCGAAGCCGATCTCCTCGGCTTTCGTGTCCAGCGTGCCGACGATGACGACGCTCATGGATCGGATTCCCCCTCCCCGACGTGTTCTGCAGTCGGCAACTCCCCTGCCGGGACGATCTCACACTCCGGAAGGTCGGCCAGCACGTCTTCCGGCCCGGGCGGTGCGTACACGGCCAGGAGGAGCAAGGGTTCCCAGCCGGTGTTGACGGTCCCGTGTTCGACCCCTTCCGGGACGAACACCATCTCGCCCGCCGTGATCTCGCGCGTCTCGTCCGCGACCTCCTGCTCGCCCGTTCCCCGGAGGACGTAGAGTATCTCGTCGCTTTCGGGGTGGGTGTGTCGTTCGTGACCCTTGCCCGGTTTGAGTTTCACCACGCCCGCGCTGAAGCGATCGCCGCCGGTGACCGCGGGCGTGCTCAGCCACTTGAGGACGCCCCAGTCGAACACCTGGCTCTCGACGTCGTCCGGTTCGACGAAGTACGGTATCTCGGTCATGGTCAGAACTCGATCGATTTGAATTCGCGGGCCTGGTTCTCGATCGCCTCTTCGGTCGGAAGACGTTCGAGGCTGGACGCGCCGAAGAAGCCGACGACGCCCTCCGTATTGTTCAGGACGTACTCGGCGTCGTCGGGCCACGCGATCGGGCCGCCGTGACAGATGACCAGGACGTCCTCGTCGACGTCCGTGGCCGCGTCGTGGTGAGCCTGCACTCGCTCCGCGGCCGTTTCCAGGTCGAGCGCCGTTTCGGCACCGATGTCCCCCGAGGTCGTCAGCCCCATGTGCGACACGATCACGTCGGCCCCGGCTTCGGTCATCTCGCGGGCCTGGTCCTCGCTGAAGACGTACGGGCACGTCAGCATGCCCTGTTCGGACGCCTCCCGGATCATGTCGACCTCCTTGTCGTACCCCATGCCCGTCTCTTCGATGTTCTGCCGGAACTGGCTGTCCTCGTCGATGAGGCCCACCGTCGGGAAGTTCTGGACGCCCGAGAACCCGCGTCGTTTGAGGTCCTCGATGAAGACGTCCATCTGCCGGAACGGATCGGTTCCGTTGACGCCCGCGAGAACGGGCGTGTCCTCCACCACCGGCAACACCTGCCGGCCCATGTCGAGAACGATCTCGTTTGCGTCGCCGTACGGAAGCAGGCCGGCCAGCGAGCCCCGGCCGTTCATTCGGTACCGTCCCGAATTGTAGATGATCAGCAGGTCGACGCCGCCGCGCTCGGCGAACTTCGCCGACATCCCCGTCCCCGCGCCGGCGCCGACGATCGGCTCCCCGCTCGATACGGTCTCGCGTAGCCGCGTCAGCGATTCCTCGTGTGTGAATGTCATGCGATAACGTATGCCGACCATCTCCTGTCTATTCAACGTTCCTATAAATATGCTGGTACGTCAGGGCTGACACGGCTGCGGTGCCGTTACCCGCCGGGTCGCCTGAACGTGTAGGTCACGTCGTCGGCGTCGATCGTGAGCGCTCCTGCGTCGTGGTCCACCACGAGTTCAACCGCTCCGTCCTGCTCGAACTCGTGGAGCGGCATCCCCGTGCTGACGCGTCCGTTTCGCGTCACCTCGACGCGTGCGGATCCGAAGTCGATCCGAATCCGATCGTCTTCGGCGGTCACGTTCCCGGTCTCGCCGAACCGGCGCAGTTCGTCACGCACCGTTTCCCAGTTGGTGAGTGGGATGCGTGTTGCCATATGCTGGTATACGGCCACCGTGAACTACTAGTGCCGGGGTGATCAGGGTCGTTCTTCCCCGTCGACGAACGGGATCGGATGGACTCTCCGGAATAACTGGCCGACGCCCGTTATCTCCACGTTCGGACGAATCAACCTCGCAGTAGGTAGTAACACGACTTTTTTACTCGGACTGGATTGCGAAACTCGCGGTCAGTACAGGCCGAGCAGTTACCGATCTCACCAGTACCTGTCAAAAACCACGTGCTGAATACAGAGGATAAGTTCAGTGCGTCGGCTTCGTTTGTTCCACACCGAATCCGATGAACTAGCCGTTCAGTAGACCTGCATATTGACTACATCTTCATTCCAGACACCACTGAAGTAACCCAAGCGCCATATTGTGAATAGCGAGCCACCTGCACCAACTTACAACTCAACTGGCTCGTTGAGATTCGGATCGATATCGAGAATCGCGGATAGATGAGGCTGTAACTGGTCGAACTGTTCCGTTGGTTCCACGACGTTCCGTTCCGAATCGTATTCGATGACTCCTGCCGATTCTAACCTCGGAATGTGCGTGTGGGATATCGAGACTCGAATTTCCGTTAGCACCGCTTCAGAAGCGTTGGTAACTGGCGTATGATGATTGTAGGTAAGAATCGTTCTCCTGAGGTCATTCACCGTCAATGAACGCTGCTCTTCTGCGAGTACCGCCAGGATGATGCGACGGTGCTCATCACTACACAGGTCGAGAACCGTGTCGAATGTGATGCGTCTCTCGCTCATTGCGTCATCTTCAGAAACCTGCCCGAATTACTCACACTATTTAGTACCCAACATACTTTTAAGTACCCTACCGAGAGGGAGCCGATACATCGGATAGCGTACTTCCGAGGATGTGCTTGATTCCACGCCGGAGTCTGGATGCGACGGCCTGCTGTGTGATACCGAGTTCGTCGCCGATTTCTTTCATCGTTGCTTCACGCGGGGATTCGAAGTAGCCGCGCTCGTAGGCGAGCACCAACGCTTCTTGCTGGGTATCGGTCAGTGCAGCCTCGGTAGCCGTCTCGATTGGCGTGAGCGCGCGCAGTTTCGTGATCATGATCGGGATGCCTACCTCCCGACACCGGGGTTGGAAATCAGCAATATCACCACGGGTGTCACCACGAATATCGAACGTCCACTGCTTGTTCGTCCCGACGGCTTCGATGAGCGTGACCTGCGTCTCAGTCAGCGTGGTTAATACGTCGTCGTAATCCATCGCCCACTCGACGCGCAACAGATGCTCGTCTTCGACGGAGTCGACGAACTGGATTTCCTTCACGCCCGGGTGCTCCGAGAACGCCCCTTCGACATCGTCAACAGCGGTTCCCCGAACCCAGAAGTACGGGATCACCACGTCTCGGGCAGGGATAATCCGCTCCAGTTCGACCGACACATCCGGCAGTTTCTCGAACACCGTCCCTAGCGGGAATTTCTCGGACGGTACCGTAAAGGAAGCCTCTGTAGCCATCGTCCAAACGGAGGTGCCCTGAGCGTAAATACCCACCACGAGGCTATATAACCGAGTCACGAACAGATTCGCGTTTCATGTTGGCCACCGACTCGGTATGTATTTGCCCTGTACTGAGCGATCACCTCTTCACAAATCGATTCTCCACCCGTGCAGCATTCGCGTTGTGTATCTCGCATACCTCACTCGGTCTCTCCAACAGTTGTCAGAAAGCGCGTGCAAGATACAGAGAATGAGTTCTGCACGACGACTTCGTTTGTTTCACGCCGAAATCGGTGAACCATCCGCACACTACACGTGCTTATGTACCGGTAGGTTCGCGCACAATGGGTTCGAGATACTGTCTCTATTCGCTAAATACCTCTAATACATCTTCCAGCCATTGTTGGACTGATTCATGGCCATGATATCGGATGGTGTTACTTCGATGCTCAAACTCCAGCCACCCTCTTGATTGCAGTTTTGGCAGATGGGTATGTCTGAGCAGGAGTGATAGTTCTTCACGGTCTTTATTTGGAACTCGCGCCCCGATGTGAGCGACCAATTCATCGACCGTAGCGGTCTTTCCGCTACTGTGATTTTCGAAATAGTGGATAGTCTCCCGCCGGACACTCTCACCCAGCGTATCCATAAGCTGGTCTATCATCGGTGCCTTATCTGGATAGCATCCCGCGGAATCCATGTTGCCAGTTACCACACAAGGATCAATAAAGCATATGTAAATAATCATATGTGAGTCCTCTTCTTCTCGATTCAGGCAGTACAGTTTTGGCCCGCACTGAACACTACTCATCCTGTACTGAGCGTTCGACTCGCCACGCTGATCGCGCTCACCCGAGTGGCACATTCGCGCCCTGAGTTCAGCATTCACCAAACGAACTATTCGACAGCTGTCAGAATCACCGTGACCGATTCAGAGGATGTAGTCAGCAGTAGCGAAACAGTCCAGTTCGGAACGGACGCCCGATGCCCCTCGAACGGTTCTCGGCCCCGACGAGCGCTCAAAATCCGGGCTCATGGTGTCCGGTCGTAAAGCTATCAATCGCTACGTCTCGACAGCATTAAGGGAGACAGCCATCCGCTGTCGATGTGGTTCGAACCCGAGTTTCTCGTAGTACGCCATTGCTCGTTCGTTATCCGCTTCCACGCCGAGTGAGAGTTCGCCACAGCCTTCCTCACGTGCATACTGCATCGCCCGGGAAACGAGATGGTCGGCAAGCCCCGATCCTCTGTAGGTGGTGCCGACGTACAGGTTTCCGATGAAGAGCCGTTCCGGCGGGTCAAGGAACCGGTCACTCGGTTCGAGTCCGGCATTCAGCCAACCGGCGAACACGGCGTCAGTCTCGGCGAGGGAGGCTGTCGCGTCTTCACTATCGTCGAGAGCAACCCAACATCGCCTGTCCGGCACGTCGTACTCTTCGAGGAGTTCCTCGACCAGTGCGTTCCGGTCGATGTCCTGACTGAGGTGGTGCTCACCGACGGCGGCACCGAGATCTCGCCAGAATGGGAACCAACACTCCTCAACGAACCGGTGCATGACGTCTTCTTCGACCCGGACCCGGCGGAGGTGGACTGACGAGTGAGCACCGGTCATCGGTTCACTGGCACTGACGTCCAGCGTGACATCTTGCAACGGCACACGCATCCCGAAGCCCTGGACCTCGAAGCCACGCTTCTCGCAGTAGGCCATCGCCCGCTCGTTCTCGGTCGCGACGTCGAGTGTCAGCTCTGCACACCCGTCCTCTCGCGCCTGCTGTCTCACGCGTGCCATCAGGTCATCGGCGAGACCTGTCCCCCGATAGGATTTCCGCACCCAGATATCACTGACGTGGAGCCTGTCAGGCCAGTCGAAATATTGCGGAGACGGCTCAAGCCGTGTCTGCACGAACCCGGCGACCGTCGCGTCGTCTGCCGACAGTGACACCGGTGGGTCGTCACCGGCGTCGAGAGCGACCCACAACCGGTTCGATGGTGAATCGAGCAGGTCGAGGTGGAACTCGACTACCTCCTGTCTATCGAGGTCGTCGATCAGGGAATGCGAGTCCACCGTTTCACTCAACTCCTCGTGATAGGGAATCCAGCACATCTCACTGTAGCGCCGGAGGGCGTCCGCTTCGGTGCGAACCCGACGAATATGCATACAGGCACGTCAGATCGCCCACCCTTGAGCATTAGGGTCGTGTGTCAGTGCCTTACGTGGGGCCATAGGACTGTACGGAAGCACTTGAAACACCAGTTTGGTAGCCGGTAGCGGTCACTCCGCGAGAGTGCTGTTCAAACGAGGCGGTGGGGACTAACGGGATTATCGCGTAACCGATATGCGCTATCTATTCAGCAGACCTCGATCGAACCACTGAATCACTGTCAAGAGCGGCGTGTTGCATAGAGAGGGTGAGTACAGCAGCGAAGTTGAGTGCGGTTGGTCGCAGATCCTGCACTAGTTGACACTGTATAGATATAAATAGATCGCACAGACAGCAAGTATCGCTTCAGCAGCTTTTGTAATAATCGCGATCGGATTGATGGTTCCTTCCACGTAGAACGCTTCTACACCCCATCCCTGTATCGCGAAGAGCGCGAGAATCGTTACGATCGAGTAGAGGGCCGCGACAAGAAAGAGCCACCGGCGCCAAAACCGGGATAGATACAGAATTGCCCCTCCTACAAAGCCGAGTCCGTTGAGAATGAAAAGAACAGCAAGTAGCACACTAAACTCGATAGCGTTCGTAGATGCCAACAAATGTAGAACGCCCGTTATGAGTGCCATGAGTACAGCGAGATACCCGATTGGGTTGGACGGACGGGTGAACGTCGAAGCCGAGTTCGTTGTACGGTTCGTTTCCATAGTTGCAATATGCACAGTACAATCAAAAATATGCTGGTGTGATCATCGAATCAGCATCGTGAAACTCGGGACATAACTGTTCCATCTGCGCTATATGTTCAGCACGGGGTACTGAACATTATCTGAACTGACACAAACTTCGACGCTCCGTTCGCAGTCGGATTTTCCGGATCGAGCGGTGCAGTTTCAGTCACTGTTCCGAATAGCGAACTCGTGCTCCCGACTGCTGCCGGGATCGCGACTACCGTCGCTATTCTGTTGCCGGATCGCTACCACCGATCTGCGCACCGTCGGTCCCAGCGCGTGCGAGAATCACGTCCCCGTCGAGTCCTCGATCGGCGATCGCGTTCCGGGCCGCGCCCGCAGCCTCGTCGGCGTGTGCCGCGTCGGTGACGCCGTAGACCACCGGTCCCCACGAGGACTGGCCGACGCCGGTCAGGACCGGACAGGCCTCGAGCGCCTCGACGAGTTCGCCTGCCGGCGGCCGGAAGACGCCGCCCTGGGCGTCCGCGTACCACGCGCCGTTCTTGCGGCCAATCTCGGCGATCGCCTCGCCGAACGCCTCGAGGCGGCCCTCCGCGGCGGCCGGGAGCAGCGTCCGGGTGACGACGCCGGCGATCTCGTCGGCGATCGCCGGATCGGCGCGCTCGACGACGGCGCGCATGCTGGCGTCCTCTTCCTCGCCGTTGCGGCCGGGGTCGGCGTCGGGGACGACGACGAGGAATCGCCACTCGGGGGGCAGGTCGTGGCGGGCGACGACGGGCGGGACCGTCCAGTCGCCCTCCGCGGGCGGGTCGGTAGTGAACCGGCTCGTCGGGTGGCCGGCGTCGACGACGAAGCCGCCGTCCTCGAAGGTCGCGACGCCGATGCCGCTCCTGCCGCCGCGTCCCATCGCAGGCGCGCGTTCGCGAACCCGCGGATCGCGGCCGTGGGCCCGTGCGGTCGCCGTCAGGATCGACAGGGCGAGCTGGGTGCCGCTTCCCAGCCCGACGTGCCGGGGCAGGCGCTCCTCGAGTTCGATCGCGACGCCGGGAACGTCGAGCACGGCCGCTGCTCGCTCCGCGTACTCCCGGACCAGCGGGTCATCGGTCTCGACGCCGGACGCGGGTTCGGCGGTGACGGTCACCCGCGGCTCCGCGAGGCCGAGCCCGATCCCGCCATAGAGGCGCTCGCGGGCGAGCGAGAGGTTCTGGAAGCCGACGTGGAGCCGTGCACCCGCACTCACCGTGATCGTCGCCATGTCAGTGTCGGCGGGTAGGCAAGCCCACCGGAAGGGGGTTTCGACGCTGGCAATCACTGGCGGGAGCGGGGCGTGCAGCCGCGGTGGCCGTGAGGGGCTGGCGCTCGCGACACCAGCGATCGGCGCGATTATATCGCCCGCGGCGACACGCTCGACCAATGGCAGACGCCTCGGTCGTCGTCCCTGCCTGCGAGGAGGCCGATCGGCTCGATCGGACCCTGGACGCGCTCGCGACCCAGCGCTTCGACGGGGCACTCGAGGTGATCGTGGTCGCTACCGGGCGGGAGACGCTCGCGGTCGCCCGCGACCACCCCCGGGTCGATCGGGCGCTGGTCGACGAGCGATGCGACGGGCCCGGCCCGGCCCGGAACCTCGGCGCGAGCGTCGCGAGCGGCGACGTGCTGTGTTTCACGGACGCGGACACGATCGTTCCGTCGACCTGGGTTCGCCGCCACTACCGCCACTACGCGATCCCGACCGTCGTCGGCGTCGGCGGGCCGCTCCGGGCCGGCACGGACGATCCCCTGCATCCGCTCGCCTTTCGCGTCCTCTCGGACTGGTGGTACCGGCTCAGCTGGCCCGTCGGCTTCGTCCAGCAGCCGGGGCCGAACTGCAGCGTCCGCCGATCGGCCTTCGAGGCGATCGATGGCTTCGACGAGTCCCTCGCCTTCCTCGAGGATACGGACCTCTCCCTCCGGCTCAAACGGCGGGGGACGGTCGTCTACGATCACACCTGTCCCGTGGCGACCTCACCCCGTCGGCAGGAGCGGGAGGGGTACGTCGGCCTCTTCCTCACGAACCTGGTGGGCTATCTCCGGTACGCGCTCCCCGGAACGACCCCGATCCGGCCGTACTTTTAGCCCGATCGGCGGAGGGGGTCCGACCCAATCGTTTACTATCCCTGCGGTGGTCAGGGCTGGTACCAAATGGCACAACACACGGATCGAATCCCGGTCACCGTGCTCAGCGGGTATCTCGGTGCCGGAAAGACCACCCTCGTCAATCACGTCCTGTCGAATCCGGGTGGACGCGAGATCGCCGTCATCGTCAACGACATGGGAGAAGTAAACGTCGACGCGGACCTGATCGCCCGCGAAAACGAGGACGACGGCATCGTCGATCTCTCGAACGGCTGTATCTGCTGTCGGCTGCAGGGAGATCTACTCGAGGAAGCCCGACGACTCGCGCAGGAACGGGAGTTCGAGTACCTGCTCGTCGAATCCTCCGGGATCAGCGAACCGATCCCCGTGGCCCAGGTGTTCACCGAGGGAACCGACGCGAGCGACATCGATCCGACGGAACGCTTCCGGCTCGACACCATGGTGACCGTCCTCGACACGTACGGGTTCTGGAAGGAGTTTGACGCCGGCGAAACGCTTCCGGAGCACGCCCAGCCCGACGAGCGGCGACCGCTGAGCGAGGTTCTCGTCGAGGGAATCGAGTTCTGTGACGTGCTCCTGATGAACAAGACCGACATGGTTCCCGACGACGTCGTCGACGAAATCGAGACCGTCGTCGATCGGCTCCAGCCCCGGGCCGAGCGGGTCCGCACGAGTTACTGCGAGGTCGACCCGGACCTCGTGCTGGGGACCGGCCGCTTCGACTTCGAGGAGGCGAAACGATCGCAGGGGTGGAAACGCGAACTCCGCGGTGAGGGGCACGGTCACGACCACGGCGAGACAGACGCTGCCGGACACGACGGTCACGCTCACGAGCAGCGCGCCGCCGATCTCCACGGCGTCTCGTCGTTCGTCTTTCGCGCCGACGCGCCGTTTCGGCCCGACGAACTGGCCGACTGGCTCGAAGAGTGGGACGGCTCGATCGTCCGGGCGAAAGGCGTCTGTCACGTCGCCGGTCACGACGAGGTGATCGGGCTCAGCCAGGCCGGTCCGGCGGTGCAGGCGGGGCCGATCGGCGAGTGGCGACCCGACGACGATCGGCGGACCCAGCTGGTGTTCATCGGCAGGGGGATGGACGAAGAACGGATCCGAGAAGAACTCGAGGCGATGGTCGTCGACGCGGCGGCGGGGATCGAGGACGAGGAGTGGACGGAGCCGTTCCCGCTATGACTCGAGTTCGTCGCTCAGTTCGTCCCAGGACTCGTGAAAGCCGTGGGTCGACTGGGTCGTCGCTTCCGCGATCGCGTTCTGGTAGACGTCGTCGTACTCGAGCAGCTGCCCCCATCCGTCGGTGAACGAGTAGTTACAGTACTGGCACATGGCGCGGGATAGCACCGTCGCCGACATACGCTTTTCCGTCCTCGCTTCCGAACCCGTCCGCTCGAACTGGAGACGATCGATCGTGGGTGCCGATTCGACGGGCGATCCAACAGACTCATATCCGTGTGCCATCGAGGGGCGCTATCTGACGGCTTCCGCCGGGAGAACGACCAATGAATACGAATCGAAACGGCGCGTACGTTGGCAGTGCGACAGACGTCGTCGAACGATCCTGTGATCACTGCGACTGGCACGCAGTCGACGATAGCTATCCCGCCCTGATCAAGCGGTACCAGAACCACCTTCGAGCAGACCACCCGCGAGTCTGGCTTCGCCGATAGCAGTCGGAACGGGTGTCTCGCATTTCTCACGAGAACCAGAGGTCCGCGACGAGAACGTGAAAGAACCAGCCCACGAGCGCGAGGGATCCGGTTACGAGCAGGAGAGGCGGGTGACGAAGGTAGTGGAGAACGCCGATACCGACGGCGAGAAACCAGAGGACGATAGAGGGTCGTTTCACACCTGTCGGTTCTTCAGCAAGTTGTTATCGATCGTTGCGGGTTCGCTACTCAACGCATCGGCTCTCCGCGCTGTGGACGGCGATCGACGACGCGGAAAAAAGTGATCCTGTTGCGGATCAGGGTTCGAGCAGGACTTTGGTGACGCCTTCCTCGCGATCGTCGAACTTCTGGTACATCTCGGGTGCCTCCTCGAGGTCGACGCGATGCGAGACGACCCAGCTCGGGTCGGCGCGACCCTCGATGATCATGTCCCGCAGCTGGCGGTTGTACTGCTTGACGTTACACTGACCGGTGCCGAACTTGTGGCCCTTCTCGAAGAGTTTCCCGAAGTCGATGCCGAGTCGGCCCTGGGCCGCCATCTCGTCGGGAGCACCCGGGTCGGACGGGACGTACAGCCCCGGAACGCCGATCTCGCCGGTCGGCCGGACCGTCTGGATCAACTGGTTGAGTACGACGGCCGGGTTCTCGCGAGCGGGATCGTACGCGTCGTCGCCTGGATCCGTCTCGGGATCGATCGCCTGGTAGCCGACCGCGTCGACCCCCTTGTCGACCTCGTCGCCGTGTTCCTCGACGATCTGGTCGACGGGATCGCCCTCTTCGAAGTTGATCGCGTGCGCGTCGCAGTGATCTTCCGCGAGTTCGAGCCTGCTCGGGACCCGATCGACGACGTAGATCTCCGAGGCTCCCTGGATCTTCGCGCTGTAGGCGGCCATCAGCCCGACCGGCCCGCCCCCGTAGATCGCGATCGATTCGCCGGGGTTCAGGTTCGCCAGCCGCGTCCCGTGCCACCCCGTCGGGAAGATGTCCGCGAGCAGCGAGAACGCGTCCTCGTGTTCGTCGCCCTCGGGGAGTTTGAGCGCGTTGAAGTCGGCGTAGGGGACGCGGAGTTTCTCGGCCTGGCCACCTTTGTACGGCCCCATCGCGACGTAGCCGTACGCGCCGCCGGCGAAGCCGGGGTTGACGTTGGTACAGAATCCCGTATAGCCGTCCTCACAGTTCTGACAGAAGCCACAGGCGACGTTGAACGGCATCACGACGCGATCGCCCTCTTCGAGCGTGGTGACCGCGTCACCGACCTCGCTGATGATTCCCATGTTCTCGTGTCCGAAGACGATGCCCGGGTCCGCGGCGGTTCGGCCCTCGTACATGTGGAGGTCCGACCCACAGATACACGTCGTCGTGATGTCGACGAGGACGTCGTTCGGATGCTGGATCTCGGGTTCGTCCACTTCTTCGACCGCCACGTCGTGCGGCCCCTTGTATACGACAGCGTTCATTGACATTAGTTATCGCACCACTGGGTCACACCACGATCGATACTGTAAACCTTCTTGTGAACCTCCAGCGGGCCGTTGCTAACAACTCTCGTACCTGTCGAGCGGATCGATCGATCGCGACAGTGGTCCGACCACGTACACTGACGGATCGTCACACGAAAGGAATGCGTATGGAACTCACGCGAGCCCTTGCCGCGGACGCCGGACTGACCTGCGTGGTCGGCGCGGGGGGCAAGAAGTCGACCCTCTACGCGCTCGCCGATCGGCTCGATCGGGCGGTCCTCACGGCGACCGTCCGCATTCCGATCTTCGATCGACAGGTCGCGACGGTACGGGTGACGGACGATCCAGTAGGCGCGCTGGCGGCACGTCGTGGGAGCGGCGGGGGAGCGCAGGAGTGGCCGCTCGGACTCGTCGCCGATCGGGAGGGAGACAGGTACGTCGGCTACGATCCCGCGACCGTCGACGAAATCGGGGCCGCGGACGCCCCGGAGCACGTCCTGGTCAAGGCCGACGGGGCCCGGACGCGGTTTCTCAAAGCGCCCGGCGACCACGAACCGCAACTGCCCGCGACCGTCGATACGGTCATCGCTATCGCCAGCGTCCACGCCGTCGGTGAACCGCTCGACGAGGGAGTCGTCCACCGGCCCGATCGCGTCGCCGCGGTCACCGGTCGAACGCCGGGCGAGCCGATCGAGCCCGCGGACGTCGCGGCGATTCTGACGAGTCTCGACGGCGGCCTGAAAGACGTCCCCGACGACGCCACCTACGTCCCGCTCCTGAACATGGTCGACGACGAGGCGGACCTGGCCGTCGCTCGCGAGGTCAGTCGACGGGTCCTCGATCGGAGTGACGGGGCGGACGGGCGCGTCGATCGGGTCGTCCTGACGAGCATGATCGCCGACGAGCCGCTGGTCGAGGTCCGCGAGTGACTGCGGGGGAAACCGGCACCCGGAGCGTCCTCGAGCCAGGTTCTTATACGACGGGTCCGCCTAGCGACGAGTATGGGATCCACCAGTACCGGTCGCGGGTCACTCGGGGGCGTCGTCCTGGCGGGCGGCTACTCGACCCGTTTCGGCGAGACCGACAAGGCCGTCGCCGACCTCGCCGGCGAACCGATGATCCGGCGGGTCGTCGATCGACTCGCAACGGTCGCGGACGACGTCGTCATCAACTGCCGGGACGAACAGGTCGATGCGATCCGGGACGCACTATCGGGCTGTGACACCGCGATACGGTACGCGACCGATCCCGTTCCCGATCGGGGTCCGCTCGCCGGAATCAGGACCGGTCTCGACGCCGTCGACCGGGAGTACGCGGCGGTCGTGGCCTGTGACATGCCGTTCGTCGATCCCGACCTGCTCGCGTTGCTTGCCGATCGGGCCGACGGTCACGACGGCGCGGTCGTCCAGCTCGAGGACGGCTGGTACCAGACGACGCAGGCGGTCTACCGGGCTAGCACGGTTGCGGACGCCTGCGAGGCGGCACTCGACTCCGAGGACACCCGCATCCTGGCCGCACTCGATCACGTCGACGTCGTCACCGTTCCCGAGGACGACCTCGACGAGATCGACCCGGCCACCTTCGAGAGCATCGACACCCGGGAGGCGCTCGCGGACGCCGAACGGCAGTTCGAGGCGTAGCGAGCGGTCGTCGATCGATCGCGGCGGCTCGACGACGATCGTGCGAGGATAGCGTTGCTCCGGAGGAGCAACGAGACGGAGGCGGCGAAGCCGCCGACGAGAGCGACCTCAGTCTTGCTTCGCGCCGGGGTTCGTCACGGCACCGTTGGCCGCGGAGTCGAACGTCTGCCCGTACTTCGCCAGCACGCCGCTCGTGTAGGCGGGTTCGGGATCGTCGCGCTCCTCGATGCGGCGCTCGATCTCCGCCTCGGAGAGGTCGACTGAGAGTTCGAGCGCGTCGATGTCGATCGTGACGGTATCGCCGTCCCGGAGCGCGGCGATCGGGCCGCCGACGGCGGCTTCCGGTGCGACGTGGCCGATCGAGAACCCGCGCGTGGCGCCGGAGAACCGACCGTCGGTGAACAGTGCGACGTCCTCGGCGTGGCCCTGCCCCGCGACGGCGCTCGTGACGCCGAGCATCTCCCGCATGCCGGGCCCGCCCTGTGGCCCCTCGTTACGGATGGCGATGACGTCGCCGGATTCGACGTGCCCCTCCTGGACGTACTCCATGGCCTTCTCCTCCTCCTCGAAGACCCGGACGGGGCCCTCGTGATGGAGGTGGTCTTCGCCGGTGATCTTGATGACCGCGCCCTCGGGCGCGAGGTTGCCCGTCAGGATGCGGATGGCACCCCGCTCGTGGATCGGGTCGTCGACGGTCTCGAGGAAGTCCGCGTCGAGGTCGTCGATCCGCGGCGGGTCGACGCGCTCGATCGCCTCGGCCATCGTCTCGCCGGTGACGGTGAGTGCGTCGCCGTGCAGGAGGTCGGCCTCGAGGAGTTCGCGCAGGACGACCGGGACGCCGCCGACCTCGTGGAGGTCGTTCATCACGCGCTCGCCACCGGGCTGGAGGTCGGCGATCTTCGGCGTGGATCGACTGATCTCGTTGAAGTCCTGGATGTCGAGGTCGACGCCGGCCTCGGCGGCCATCGCCAGCAGGTGGAGGACGGCGTTGGTCGACCCGCCGACCGCGACCTGCAGGGAGATGGCGTTCTCGAAGGACTTCCGCGAGAGGAAATCCGAGGGACTGCGCTGGTCCTGGACGGCCTGGACGGCGAGTTCGCCGCTCTCGCGGGCGACCTCGTACCGGTCCTCATCCTCCGCGGGCGGGGACGAGGAGCCGAGCGGCGCGAACCCGATCGTCTCTGAGATCGAGGCCATCGTGTTGGCGGTGAACATGCCGCCGCAGGAGCCGGCACCCGGGCAGGCGTTGCGCTCCATCTCGTCGAGTTCGTCCTCGGACATCTCGCCGTCGGCGACCGCACCGACGCCCTCGAAGACGTTCTGGATGGTGATCTCGCGGCCCCCGTGCTCGCCGGGCATGATCGACCCGCCGTAGAGGAAGACGCTCGGCAGGTCAGTCCGGATCGCGGCCATCATCATCCCGGGCATGTTCTTGTCGCAGCCGCCGATCGTCACCAGTCCGTCCATGCGCTCGCCGAACGCGACGAGTTCCACGGAGTCGGCGATGACCTCCCGCGAGATCAGCGAGGCTTTCATCCCCTCGGTCCCCATCGAGATGGCGTCGGAGATAGTGATGGTGCCGAACTCGATCGGCATCCCGCCGGCCTCGTCGATGCCGTCGTAGGCGGACCCCGCCACGTCGTCCAGGTGAACGTTACAGGGCGTGATGTCGGCGGCGGGGTTGGCGACGCCGATCATCGGCGAGGACAGGTCATCGTCGTCGTACCCCATCGCGCGGAACATAGCACGGTGGGGTGCTCGTTCGACCCCTTCCGTGACCTCGTTGCTCGGCAGTTCCTCGGGTTTGCCCTCCGCGGGCGATCGATCCGTGGGCCGTTGGCTCATACCCGGAGGGATGGAACCTCTGCGCTTAAAGGCCCCGGATACCGTGACCGCCCACGTCAAGCCGCCTCCGAACAGGTTCGGCCGATTCGTCCAGTGGGGTGTGATACTGCCGGACAGAAGTCAAGGGAGAGAATTCGCCGGACGAGAACGGCGAATTCTCACAATAGTTCTGCCCGACAGTAGAGCGGGGTGGGCCGCCGATCGACGCGTCGGAATCGTCGGCCGCCAGCGCCCGCACTATACGGTCTGCCGTATCGAGTTCCCCGGAGCAACTGCAGGACGGCCCCGGTTGCGCCGGAACTGACGGACAGGAGTCCGTATGATCCAGAGCGAAAATTCCACGTTACCCAGACCTTTCGCTATCTTGCAGGAGCCTTTCCCTGACTGGTCACGGAGTACCACGGGACCCAGATCTATGTACAAATACTGTCTCGATTGTGGGTGGCAGGCCAGTTCTGAAGAGGGGTACACGGAACGGGAGGTGTCGAAGGAGGCGATCGAGCACTTCGTCGAGACGGGGCACACGGTCGAGTCCTTGCGGCTTCCGCCGCCGACGATCCTGGAAAACTGACGATCGTGCCGGCAGGACCGCCGCCCGTCGGGACGGCGGCGATCACGCGTCGCCGGAGAGTCCGGAGAGGTCGAACTCTCTCTCGATCTCGAACGTTCCGGTCTCGAAGTCGGCGTCGATCGCGACGATCCTCTCGCCGCCGATCACGTCGACGTGGATCGTCTCGTCGTCCGGGGTGACGCCGGCGAAGTGCGAGCCGGGTCCGGTATCGAGTTCCGAGACGGTCTCGCGATCGTCGACGGATACGATTCGGGTCGTGGCGCCGCTGGTGTTCGGAATCACGGCGTATCGGAACTCGGAGTCGAACGCGACCGTGTGCGGGGTATCCTCCTCGCTGTCGCCGAGCGAGCGGTCGGCCACGACCGCGAGATCGCCCTCGCCCGCCGGCTCGAGGACGTAGAGGGTCGCCGTGCCCTGGTCGATCGCCCACACCTCGTAGTCGCCGCCGTCGCCGGGGACGAGACCGATCCCGTGGAAGTCGCTGGCGTCGTTGCCCGCGTCCGGCTGGACCGTCCCGAGAGGCTCGCGTTCCGCGACGTCGACGACCGCGACGCCGGGTTCGTCGCCCGCGATGGCGTGGGTCGCCGATTGCGGATTCGGGCCGCGAGTCGTCACGTACGCGTACGCTCCGTCCGGCGCGATCGTCACGGTGTCGGGCGAGGAAGCGACGGCGTCGATCTCCGCGACGATCTCGTCGGTCCCGGTGTCGATCACGATCGCGTCGTCGGTGTCGCGGTTGACCATCCACAGTTCCTCGGCGTCCGGCGTGAACGCGACGCCGTGGGCGTCCGCGCCGGCGCTGTCACCGCTCGCGAGCCGTTCGTGGCGCTCCGTGTCGTACACCCACCACTCGCCCGCGGGTTCGGTTTCGGCGGTATCGGCGACGCCGCCGTTGAGGTACAGTTTGGGCTCCTCGGGGTGGGCGATCGCCCCGTAGTTCGCGGGGACGTCCGGGAACGCGGTCTCGATCTCGAACGTTTCGACGTCGACCACCAGCACGCCGGCGTCGCCGTAGCCGGGACCGAGCGTCACGTAGGCGTACCGACCGTCCTGCACGTAGTCGTGACTGATCGGGCCGACGCTGTCGAACCCCATCGTGCCCGGGTCACCGTCCTCGGCGGTCGCGTCGTCGTTGCGGACGTCGTCGCCCTCGTCGCGCTCGTCACCCTCGTCACCCAGACAGCCAGCGAGCGCGATCGCTCCGCCCGTGGCCTGCAGAACGCGCCGTCGAGGGAGTCGTCCCGTCACGTCCGATCGGTGGCCGCCGGGCGATCAAAACACCTTCGCTACCGCGGTGACCGGGCGACACGCGGTGGTGATGGCTGCAGGAGATCCGACGGCGATCAGGAGGTATAATGGCTCGCGGGCCGTACGTACGCGGACGACGAATGAACCGTCGACGAGTGCTGTCCACCGGCGCGGCGATCGGCGTCTCCACCTGTCTGGCCGGGTGTTTCGGCGGCGACGAGGAGGAATCCGACGCGGAGAACGATCCCGGCGGCGAGCGCGGCGAGGACGCCGATGGCGGCTTCGCGACGATGGCCCGCGTCGAGGACCCGCCGGACGCGGTCTACCTGCCCTCCCACCGCGACGGGATGATCGGCCTGGAGACGGTGCGGGCCGGCGACGTCGCCATCGCGCCGATGTTGTCGATCCCCCACTCCTTCTGGATCTGGCCGGGGCCGGAACGGGTCGATCCCCCGCCGAACGACGCCGTCCACCTGATGGTGTCCGTTCGGGATCCCGAAACCGGGACGGTGCTCCCGGTCGACGCCAGCGCGGCGATCGAGGTCTCGAAAGACGGGGCAGTCGTCTCGGATAAGCGTCCGTGGACGATGCTCTCGCAGGGGATGGGGTACCACCTCGGCGACAACTATCGGATCGAGGGGAACGGGACGTACACGGCGACCGTCTCGCTCGGCCCGATCGCGGACGTCCGCCTGACCGGCGCGTTCGAGGGCCGGTTCGACGAGCGGGCGACGGCGACGATCGAGTTCGAACTCGACGACGAGCGACGGCAGGAACTCGTCGACCGGAGCGCGTACTTCGACGAGGATCGCTGGGGCGATCGGGAGGCCGTGTCGCCGATGGGAGACGGCCACGACGGCCACGCGATGCCGTACTCGTCCCTGCCGCCGGCCGACGACCTGCCGGGGACCCTCCTCGGCGAGCCGACCCACGACGACGGCGTCTACGTGACGACGCTGCTGCCCGCGGGCTCACGGTTCGTCGACGGCGACGAGCGCTACCTCGTCGTCTCACCCCGGACGCCGTACAATGACTGCGTTCTGCCCCAGCAGTCCCTCTCGATGCGACTCGAACGTGACGGGGAGACGATCGAGGAGGCAGACCTCACGGCGACCCTCGACGACGAACTGGGGTTTCACTACGGAGCCCCGGTCGCGGAGCCGCGGGCGGGGGACGAACTCGTCGTCTCGGTGGACACGCCGCCGCAGGTCGCCCGTCACCAGGGGTACGAAACCGCCTTCCGGTCGACGGGCGATCTGTCGATCGAACTCGAGGAGGGGGTGTCGTAACCGTGAGCCGTACGGCGCGCGCCCTGTCGATCGCCCTCGTCGTCGTCGTAGTCACAAGCGTCGCGACCGTCGGGTTCGCCGGGATGGGGGGCGCAAGCGACAGCGCGACGATCCTGGAGGTCGAACCGGAGACGGCCCAGGCGCCCCCGGGCGAGACGATCCACGTCGCGATCCGACTGTACAACGACGGCGGCTACGGAGGGGTCGGCGTCGAACGCGTCGCGTTCGGGGTCGAGTACGATAGCGACGTCCTGACGATCGACTCGATCACTCGCGGCCCCTGGCTCGAACAGGGCAACGAGACGGAGATCGTCACCGAGGTCGACGTCGACGAGGCGGCCGGCTACGCCGTCGTCGAGCAGTACCGCGACCCCGTCGCGGGCGGCGCGGCCGGCAACGATCGCGCGGCGACGGTCACGTTCACCGTCGCGGAGGACGCCGACGGTGCGAGTTCTCCGGTGAACGTGACGGACGTCGAAACCGAGTTGACCACCGACTGGCCCCAGACCGCGTTCACCCACAACGGGAGCGTCTCCGTCGCGGCCGACGGCGACGTCGTCGACGCCTCGCCGCCGGAGCGAACCCTCGATTACGAGGCATCGACCGACGACGGCGGCAGCGATTCGATCCCCGGCCTCGGCGTCGTCGCCCCCCTCGTGGCACTCGCCGTACTCGCCGGGATCGCGGCGTTCCGGCGGGACTGATACGGATTGCTGTAAGTCATTTCCGGCGCAACCGCGATCCGGGCGGCGGTTGCGCCGGTACATCGTTACAGCAATCCGTATGAAGCCGCCGCTCGCGGGGTGTTTTTCTGTTCGCGGAACGGATATGCCGATCGGCCGCTCATCCGCGCCGCTCGAGAATCCGATCGATGATCAGCCGCGTCGACAGCAGTTCGTCCTCGTCGCCCGGTTCGCGGCCGCTCGCGCGCTCGACGGTACAGTCGATGCCGCGGCGATCGAGTTCCGCCTCGATCGCGTCGGCGTCGTGGTGCTGGTCGTGCCCCAGCGCGATCACGTCGGGATCGATCTCCTCGATCGGGACGAAGATGTCCTCTTCGTGGCCGAGGATGGCCTCGTCGACGGCTTCGAGCGCGCCGACGACGTCCCGGCGCTGTGTCGCCGGGCAGATCGGCGCTTCCTTGTGGTCGACGTTCGCCTTCCGGGCGACGATGACGATCAGTTCGTCGCCCATCGCCGCGGCCTCTTCGAGGTAGTGGACGTGGCCGGGGTGGAGAATGTCGAAGGTCCCCTGGGCGATCACCGTCCGCGTCATGGCGACGTCCACCTCGCCGTCCCGTGGCCGTTCGGGCCGTCGGTTCTCACGGTCATCCTCGCAGTTCCTCGTCGATGTCCGCCTGTGTGAAATCGAAGAACTCCTCGGTGTCCGGGAGGTCGACGTCGAGGACGTTCAGGGTCGTCGGCTGACCCTGTGAATCGAAGGCTTTCCAGTTGGTTCGGCGGTAGGGCGCGCCGATGATGACGTGGACGCTTCCCCGGCCGAACGTCTCGAGGTCCGCGCTGCTCGGTCGGATGACCCCGTTCGGGTGCGAGTGAATGCTCCCGAGCGCCTTCACGTCGTTCGGAATCTGGCTCGTCTTGACGGTCGCGCTCACGCTGTTCGACTCGGTCCCCGGCACCACGAGAATATCCGTGATGACGAGGCCGTCCCGATCGAGTCCCAGTCTGTCTGCCTCGGTTCCCCGGAGAAACCCCATGTACTCGTCGGGATGGGTGGCCTCCGAGGACTCGAGGGCGAACTCGAGGGTTTCCTCGGCGATGCCGAGGATCTCGTTCGAGCGAAACAGCGCGTCGAGCAGCCCCATGTCCCTACCTGTGGGCTTGCCGTTGCTAAACGTTCCGAAAGGGGACCCCGTCGATCGGGGGTTCGATCGATCGGGTCAGGCCCCCTCGCCGTCCTTCCGGACGATCCCGTCGAACGTGCCGTACAGCACGTCCTCGTCGTCCTCGTTGGTGCAGACGGCGGAGCACTTGAGTTCGTAGTGGCGATCGGTCTCGGTGACCCGATCGACCACCATTCGACAGGTGATCGTCTCGCCCGTTCGGACCGGCCTTCGAAACTCGAACTCCATGCTGCGGGCGATGTAGCTCATGTCGCCGCCGATCTTGGTCGGTAACGTGGCCGTGAGCAACCCCTGGACGATCAGCCGGCCCTCCTCGTCCGGTTCCGTATGAATGGCCTGTTGATCGCCGGAGAGTTCGCCGAAGTCGCCGACGTCCTCGCGATCGAACGTCCGCTCGTAGATGTACTCGTCACCTTCCGCAGGCGGGGATGAGATGGGCATGCAGGAAGCGTTTCGCCGGTCGATCTTGTAACTGGCGTGCGAGGAACTCGCAAGATCTGGGCAGTCCGTCGCGATTCGATCGCGGTTCCGCCCGGAAATCCGGCTCGATCGATCGCTCGTCGCTTCTTGACAAGGGTTATACGCGACCGTCTCAAATTACGGGCCAAGATGACACCCACGCCCGCCGGGAATGCCGGCGCAGACGACGGGGATTCCGTCGTTTACGATCTCGCGGCAGAGTGTACCGCAGAGGACGTCGAAGGGGACACACCCTATCTCGCCGAAATCAACGGTATCGTCGACTACGGCGTCTTCGTCGATCTCTCCGAATCCGTCTCCGGACTCGTCCACGAGTCCGTTCTCGAGGGCACCTTCGCCGTCGGCGACGAACTCGTCGTCGAACTCGAGAGCGTTCGCGACAACGGCGACATGGCGTTCCAGCCGGCCGACGTCGAGGAGTACACGCTCCAGAGCGTCGCCCACGACTACTCCCTGACCGGGACCGATCGGCTCGAGGCCAACGTCGGCGAGCAGATCCACCTCGAAGGAGAGGTCGTCCAGGTCAAACAGACCGGCGGCCCGACGATCTTCCACGTCGCCGACGAGTACGGCGTCGTCCCCTGTGCCGCGTTCGAGGAAGCGGGCGTCCGTGCCTACCCGAAAGTCGAGGTCGGTGACATCGTCCGCGTCACCGGCACCCCGGAACACCGCGAGAACTCCCTGCAGGTCGAGGTCGACGGCCTCTCGAAACTCGACGGCGAGGACGCCGAGGAGGCCCGCGAACGGCTAGAGACGGCCCTCGAGTCCCGCGCCGAGCCTCACGACGTCGAACCACTGATCGACTGGCCGGCGTTCGAAAAGCTTCGACCCAACCTCCGCGAGGTCGCGAAACTGCTCCGGCGCACGGTGCTCGAGGGCCGCCCGATCCGCGTGCGCCACCACGCCGACGGCGACGGCATGTGTGCCGCCGTCCCGGTCCAGATCGCCCTCCAGCGGTTCATCGCCGACGTCCACGAGGACGACGACGCGCCACGACACCTCATCAAGCGCCTGCCCGCGAAGGCGCCGTTCTACGAGATGGAGGACGCGACGCGGGACCTCAACTTCGCGCTCGAGGACCGCGAGAAGCACGGCCAGCAGCTTCCCCTCCTGCTCATGCTCGACAACGGCTCGACCGCCGAGGACGTCCCGGCTTACGAGACGCTGGCTCACTACGACATCCCGATCGCCGTCGTCGACCACCACCATCCCGACCCCGATGCGGTCGGCGACCTGCTCGACGCCCACGTCAACCCGTACCTCCACGACGAGGACTACCGGATCACGACGGGGATGCTCTGTGTCGAACTCGCGCGGATGATCTACCCCGACCTGACCGACGAACTCCGCCACGTCCCCGCCGTCGCCGGCCTCGCGGACCGGTCGAAGGCCGACGCGATGGACGACTACCTCGACCTCGCCGCCGAGGAGGGATTCGACGAGGAGCGACTGAAGGACGTCAGTGAGGCGCTCGACTACGCCGCGTTCTGGCTGCGATACAACTCCGGCGACCAGTTGATCGAGGACCTGCTCCACGTCGACAACGGCGACGAGGAACGCCACCGGGAACTCGTCTCCTTCTTCGCCGATCGCGCCCGCGCGGAAGTCGACGACCAGCTAGACGCCGCGATGGCCCACCTCGAACACGAGGATCTCGACAACGGCGCGCACCTCTACCGGATCGACGTCGAGAACTTCGCCCACCGCTTTACCTATCCCGCGCCGGGCAAGACCACCGGCGAGATCCACGATCGCAAGATCGAGGAGACCGGCGACCCGGTGATCACGGTCGGCTACGGGCCGGACTTCGCCGTCCTGCGCAGTGACGGCGTCCGACTCGACATCCCGCAGATGGTCTCGGAACTCGAGGAGGAGGTTCCGGGCGGAGGCGTCTCCGGCGGCGGCCACCTCGTCGTCGGTTCGATCAAGTTCGTCAAGGGCAAGCGCGAGGAGGTCATCGAGGCGCTGGTCGAGAAGATGGAGGACGCCGAGATCGACGAAGAACTCTCGAGTGCGGCCCCGATCGACGACTGATCGTCGCCGATCGATCGCGCTCCGCCCGCAAAGCATCGTCTCCTCTCCGTGATCGACGGCCAGCCGGTGGACCGGGACGAAACGATCGCTTCGTGGCCGGCGGAACACACCAATAGTACAGATGACACCGACCGATCGACGCGACAGTATCGAACCCGCGACCGTCGTCCTCGTCTCGGAGTCGCCGGACATGCGTCAGCGGACGCGGGAGGGGCTCGCGGACGGGTGTCCGATCGACCTCCACGTCGTCGCCGCCGACGAAGCTCTCGCGTTTCTCGATCGGCGCGACCCGTTCGCCGACGCCCCGCTCGCGAGTCTCGTTCTGCTCGACGTCAGGGGACGCGTGGACGAGATCGGATTTCTCGAGGCGACCGCCGATGAGCCGTCCCTCGGGCGGATTCCCGTCCTCGTCCTCGGCGAGTCGCCAGCGGATCGGCCGTCGTCGGACGCGGATCCGGAGGGGACGGGACTCGACGTGGGCCAGTACTACGATCGTTACGCGAACGCGTACGTCCCGGTCCCGCCGGATCGCGACGCGTTCGCGGACGTGATGGATCGAATCGCGAGGTTCTGGGTGTCGACGGCGCGGCTCCCGAACCGGAACGATCGTCGCCGCTAGAACTGGTAGCGTCGCTCGTCGTCCATCGTCGGGTACTGGTCCGCGCCGGTCATCTCCTCGAAGGTCATCCCGGAGAGGTACTCGTCGTAGGTGACGTCGTAGGTCGATCGCAGCTGGAAGTCGAGTTTGCCGCTGTCGACGGTCGTCTGGAACAGCAGGTGGATCGCCCGGCGGACGAGTTCGTCGGTGTCTTCGGGGTCGAGCGCGGCTTCGAGGAGAGCGAGTTCGTTGCGCGTCTCCCGATCGAGGCTGACGGCCTGTTCCGCCTCGATGTCGGCGTATCGCTGTTCTACGTCCTCGGTGAGATCGTCGAGGCTCATACGGAAGCGGAGTCGAGCCGATCGGATAGCCTTTTCGTGGTCGCGGCGGGTCTCGCGTTCGGGAGGACGGCCCGATCGATCCCGGGACCGGCGACGGCGTGCAGTCGGTACACGCCCGATTCGGGCCGTGATCTCACCCGTCCGTGTCCGGCTCGAACTCGTCGGAATCGTCCAGTTCGAGGAGCGTGACGCTCCCGTCACTGTTCACCAGGACCACGTATCCGGCGTACTCGAAGCGAACCCTCCCGTTCGCGTCCTCTTTGCCCCGAAACAGTTCGTTCAGTGCCGACGGATCGGTGACCTCGTAGAGGGGCGGGCACTCGATCGGATCGATGCCCAGCGCGTCCGCGACGGCTCCGATCACTCGAATACTCGGATCCGGATCGTCCGTGAACGGTGGGTCGCTCTGACCTGCTGTCCTGTCACTCGTCCTCATGTGATTTCCGGTGCACGAGGCACCATGCGAACCGATATAACCGCACACCCACACAGGTATGTATGTCACAGTACGTGTACGTTATCGCCGGCTCGATCTGCGGAGCGTGTACGTGGCGGGCGTGGGGTCAATCGACGCCGCGCTCACGTTCGCGATCAGTAGACGTAAGACGGGCCACTCGCTAGGGCGATCGATGAGCGACGTCGAGTCAGCGGAAGACGCCGACGCCGGCGAGGACGACCCGGAGTGGTCGCTTCCCGACGACCTCGCCGCGGCCCGGAAGGCGCTGATCGAGTGGTACGAGGCCGACCATCGCGCGTTCCCGTGGCGCGAGACCGACGACCCCTACGAGATCCTCGTCAGCGAGGTGATGAGCCAGCAGACCCAGCTCGATCGGGTCGTCGACGCCTGGGAGGCGTTCCTCGATCGATGGCCGACGACCGCGGACCTGGCGGCGGCCGATCGGGCCGACGTCGTCGGCTTCTGGACGGATCACAGCCTCGGCTACAACAACCGGGCGAAGTACCTCCACGAGGCCGCTACCCAGGTGGAAACGGAGTACGACGGCGCGTTTCCGACCGATCCCGACGGACTGCAGGACCTGATGGGTGTCGGTCCCTACACCGCGAACGCGGTGGCGAGTTTCGCGTTCAACGCCGGCGACGCGGTCGTCGACACGAACGTCAAGCGGGTCGCGTACCGGGCCTTCGACGTGCCGGACGACGACGCGGCCTTCGAGACGGCCGCGAACGACCTCATGCCCGCGGGCGAGTCGCGCGTCTGGAACAACGCGATCATGGAACTCGGTGGCGTGGCCTGCACGCAGACGCCGCGTTGCGACGAGGTCGGCTGTCCGTGGCGCGAGTGGTGTCACGCCTACCAGAGCGGCGACTTCACCGCCCCCGACGTCCCCACCCAGCCCAGCTTCGAAGGGAGCCGTCGCCAGTTCCGCGGCCGCGTGATCGGCACCCTGCGGGAGTACGACGAACTCGCAATCGACGCGCTCGGCCACCGCATCCGGGTCGACTACGCCCCCGACGGCGAGTACGGTCGGGAGTGGCTCCTCGGCCTGCTCGAGGACCTCGCGGACGACGGACTGGTCGACGTCGATCGGTCGGGCGACGAGCCGATCGCCCGACTCCAGCGCTAACCGGGAGCGCCGTCGGCCGGATCGAATGACGTATCTTTATCAGCGGCTGTCACGAAGAGTAACATATGTTCGAACGTGTAACACACGCGCTGAACCGCGCCCGCTACGCGGCGACCGGTGCTGCGATCGGGGCCTTCGTCGGTGGATTGATCAGTCGAAACGGCGCCAGCACGGGTGCGGCGATCGGCGCGCTGGTCGGCGCGACGGTCGGCGAGAAGCGAGGAGACGTCGACGCGGCCATCGAGCGAGTCGGTGACCTGAACGGCGGCCTGCGGTCCGGATCGGAGTCGGACGTCCGGGACTGACTCGTAGCCGCGATATCGCTCTTTTCGTCCGCGACTCGAATCCGAACGGTCAAACCCGCCAGTCGACTGGCGAAGCGTATGGAGGTGCTTGTTCGACTGGTCGCCTTGCTGGTCGTGCTGTTGCTCGGCACGGGACTGCGGGCGATCGGCGTCCTGACCGCCGGCCGGACCGCTCGGCTGAACGCCGTCGCCTACTACGTCGCCCTCCCGGCGCTGATCGTCGTCTCGACGTACGACCGGGCGATCGACGACCTCCTCTCGCCGGCGCTGCTCGGGGGGCTTCTCGTCGTGCTGTTCGGGACGGCGGGGCTGGCCTGGGTCGTCCACCGGGGTCGGGAATCGAACGGTCGCCGGAGCGTCGCGATCGTCCAGTCGTACCACTCGAACCTGGGCTATCTCGGATTGCCGCTCGTGGCGGCGACGTTCGACGGCGCGGTGACGGCGATCGCGAGCGTCGTCCTCGGCGTCGTCTCGCTGATGCAGGTGCCCCTGACGATCCTCGTACTGACCTCCCTCAACGGGGCCGAGGCCGCCGTCGGCGACGAACTGCGATCGCTCCTGACGAATCCCGTGCTGGCGTCGTTGCTCGTCGGCCTCTCCATCGGGTCGGTCGGCCTCGCGGTTCCCGGCCCCGTCGTCGCCGGACTCGACGCGGTCGGGTCGCTCGCGCTCCCGCTCGCGTTGCTCTGCGTGGGGGCTTCGCTCCGCGTCGACCTCCCGTCGATCGACGTCGGCGCGACCGCGGCCGTCGTCGCGCTCAAGATCGGTTGCATGCCGATGCTCGCGTGGGTCGTCTTCTCCGCGCTCGCCGTCGATCCGGCCACGTTCGCCGCCAGCGTCGTGATGCTCGGGACGCCAACCGCCGTCTCGACGTACGTCTTCGCGAGCGAACTCGGCGGCGACACGGCCTTCGCCTCGCTGAACGTCTTCGCCACGACCGTCGCCTCGATCGGGACGCTGTTCGTGCTGATCGAACTCGTCGGATGAGAGCGTAAGCGGGCGGGCCCCTGGCGGTCGAATCCGCGGCTCCACTCCCCTCGACTCGCCCATCTTCGAACGGCCCGCCCGTCGCCCGATCGATCGGACCCTACAGGAGCAGGAAGCCAACGATCGAGACGGCGATGAAGACGGCTTTCAGGCCGACGTTGACGGCGATCACCTTCGTCCCGAACTCCGCGCCCCAGATGCCGTACTGGAACGGGATCGATCGCTTGACCGTGCCGATAGTGAGCGAGACCAGACTCCCGACGAGCAGCGTGACGACCGCCTCCTCGGGGGTGAAGACGTCGCCGATCAGGGGTGCGATCGCGATCGCGCCGCTGGTCGGGTCGACGGTCGACACGAGGATCACGGGCACCGCGGCGCCAGGGAGGCCGATCAGTGCGGTGAGCGGTTCGGCGATCCCGGTCATGGCCTCGAGGTCGACGTACTCGAGGCCGACGAAGACCAGCGAGTAGACGATCGCAAGCCGCGGGACGATCGATCGGAGGCGGTCGCCGGTCTTGCCGGCGGCGTGGCGAACCGTTTCGCGGTGGGTGCGGGGTCCGTCGTCACCGTCTCCGTCCGGAGCGTCGGAATCGATCGAACCGCTGTCGTACTCGTAGCCACGCAGGAGGACGGCCCCGGCGAGCAGGCCGACGATCGTGATCGCGAGCGAGATGCCGGCGCGCGCACCGACGTACATGAGCCCGACCTGGAGGCCGAGAATGGGGACGAGGACGGGGCCATAGTAGGTGACGATGTGCTGGAGGAAGCCGAAGAACGTGTTGACGACGACGGCGATCAGCGTCGCGCGATCGTCCAGCAGGCCCGACTCGCGAAACTCGGCGAGCATGCCGTACCCCGCAGTGACCGAGACGGTGTTGGTGATGACTGCCGCGCCGACCTCCTCTGGAAGATTGGCGGGTTCGGTGAGGTATCGGCCCACGCGAGCGACGACGTCGACGAGCCCGTACGCGACGGCGAGATTCGCGAGTCCGACGCCGGCACCGATCAGGAGCGTGATGGTGGCGATCCGCGGGAGAGCCTCCGATAGCAGGATCGAGACGATCGACGGCACACCGCCCGCTTCGAAGGCCGACAGCAAAGGGGCGTCGGATCGGGCAATCGTGTCGACCGCGACCGATCGTCTCTCGCGGCCGACGAACGGCGACGTGACGGACGTGTCACGTCGACACGAGATCGGGTACATATTTGCCGGTCCCGTTCGTTACACCAGCCATGTCCGATATCCACGTCGTCGCTATCAGTGGGAGTCTGCGCGACGCGAGTTACACCAGACGGGCCCTCGAACGGGTGCTCACCGCGGCCGATCGGGCCGGTGCCAGCACGGAATTGCTCGACCTCCGCGAGTTCGAGTTGCCGCTGTTCGACGCGGACGTCGACAGGGCTGACGCCGGGGACGCAGAGGTCCTCGCCAGACGGGTCCGGGAGGCGGACGCGATCGTGCTCGGGACGCCGATGTACCACGGCTCGTACTCCTCGCCGCTGAAGTCCGCCCTCGATTACTGCGGGTTCGACGAGTTCGAGGACAAGACCGTCGGCCTGCTGGCGGTGTCCGGCGGTGCGTTCCCCGTGACGGCCCTGGACCACATGCGATCGGTCTGTCGGGCGCTCAACGCGTGGGTGATCCCCCACGAGGCGGCGATCCCGAACGGGAGCGCGGCCTTCGAGGACGCTGAGTTCGTCGACCCGAAACTGGAGGAACGGGTCGCGACGCTCGGTCGGCGTGCGGTCCAGTACGCGACCATCGAACCGGATCCAGGGTCGTTCGAGGGCGATCAGAACGTGGGTGCGGAAGGAAAGTGAAACGGGGTACTCAGGGGTTCAGCAGTCGCTGAAACCGGTGCTGGTGGGCCAGAAATGAGAACAAGACGAAGACGAACACGCCGAGGTGGAGCGCGTCGATCCAGACGACGAAGGAGGTGACGCCGAGCGAGAGCGCGGGCGAGGTCGCCGTCCACTCGACGAACCACGCCGAGACCAGCAACGTCGCCGCGCCGGCTGCCAGTAACAGCGCGGGTCCGATCGGCGCGTCGGCGACCTGCGGGGTGATCCGGCAGCGGAAGACGCGCCGCTCGACGCTGAACTGGACGACCAGGATCCAGACGAGGACGACCGTGGCGACGACGAGGCCGGGGACCCCGTCGATCAGTTCCGCCACCCAGAGCCAGACGACCCAGCCAGTCGTCAGCAACAGTGCCGCTCCCAGCCGTCGTGGCTGGATCAGATCGCCGTCGTCGCTGACCGTCATTCCGAAGACGCCGGCCCTGAGCAACGAGCCACAGAAGAGAATCCCGAGACCGGCGAGCGCCGTCGAGGTCGTTCGAGGGCCGATGACCAGGCCGAACCAGAGCCCGACGGCAAGGGTCTCGACCGCCGTCGCCGAGAGCGCCGCGGTCACGCCAACGACCCGCCGTCGGGTCGTGCGACCGAGCACCTCCGGCTGACGAATGACGCTCATACCTGCATACTTCGGGGCTACCGGTTTCGTTATGCGACGCTTTCCCATTCCCCCGACCGAGAGACGACGGAAACGGCTCTCTGCCGGGTGTTTCACGGGCCGAAATAGTGGATTTACTCGAAAGGGGATGGGGAATATCCGTCGGTAGCGGCTCCGAGGCGACCGTTCAGGATCTCCCCCATCCGTCGCCGAAAAAATCCCCCGGGATTCGACCGGGCCCGTGTCGGCGATCGGTGACCGTACGCGAGCCCCCCGTTCCGTGAACGGATCCGACGAACCGGCAGACGGCGGCGGCACGACCGGCGACGGACGGAACTGGTAGCCGACGTGTAACGTTCGGCCTGCTGGGTCGATCGATCGAAACGGTGGACAGAACTATGTACGGCGGTGTGGTCGGGGCGAATTATGCCCGAGACGAAAGGACAGGACAGGACGTTGTACGAACTCGTCGTAAAGGAGGCAGTCGAAAAAGGGATGGACACGCCGCTCCGGGACTCGATTCTCGAGGGCGTCGAAGAATCCGGCGGTGGCGGGCCGGCGGGCGGGCGAGGACTGCCGCTCGCGGGGGCACTGTTCGGCCTGGGGGCGGCCGTGGGCTTCCTCGCGGGACGACAGTCGACAGAACTCGAGGAGACGCCGCTGGAGGACGTCCAGGAGCCGGAGATCATCGAGGACGTCGTCGAAGACGTCGCGGGCGAGTCCGGGGAAGCGGACGTCTCGGCCGCGGATGGGGAATCCGAGGCCGAGGGATCGCCTTCGCGACTCCCACGGATCATCATCACGCTCGGCGTGATCGCCGGTGCCGTCCTCCTTCGGCGTCGCCTCGGGGGCGGCGAGGAAGAGGAGTGGGAACCGATCGAGGAGTTCGAACCGGCGACCAGTGCCGGGGTGGACGAGGAGGAAGAAGCGGCCGAGGCGGACGAAGGGGAGGAGACAGCCGACGAGGAGGACGAAGAAGAGGAATAAACTGCCGAGCGACACGAATCCCGCGTACGCGTCGCCGATTCTCGATTTTTTCTGACGCGACCATCGTCGGAACCGATCGGGCCGTGGCCGACACCACGACTACTAAGAGGGCCACGCCGACACTGTGTGCCAATGGAGACGACTCATCGCGTGTACGTCGGTGACGCCCGGGACCTGTCGGCAGTCGCCGACGACGCCGTCGAACTCGTCGTCACCTCGCCCCCGTACCCAATGATCGAGATGTGGGACGACCTCTTTACCGACCTCGATCCGGCCGTCGGCGACGCGCTCGCGGCCGGCGACGGTCGAGCGGCGTTCGCGGCGATGCACGCCCAGCTCGATCGAGTCTGGGACGAACTCGAGCGGGTGCTCGTCGACGGCGGAATCGCCTGTATCAACGTCGGAGACGCGACCCGGTCCGTCGACGGCAGTTTCCGGGTGTATCCGAACCACGCCCGGATCCTCGAGGCCTTCGAGTCGCGAGGGTTCGACCCCCTGCCGGACGTCCTCTGGCGCAAGCCGGCAAACAGCGCCGCGAAGTTCATGGGAAGCGGGACGCTCCCGCCCAACGCCTACGTCACGCTGGAACACGAGTACGTGCTCGTCTTCCGGAACGGCGTCGACAGCCGCGAGTTCGAACCGCGGGCCGATCGCCGGTACGAGGCGGCCTTCTTCTGGGAGGAGCGCAACCGCTGGTTCTCGGACGTCTGGACCGATGTTCGCGGCGAACTACAGGACCTCTCGGGTGACGCCGTCGACGACGACCTCCGCGACCGATCGGCGGCCTACCCGCTCGAGATACCCTACCGCCTGTGCTGTATGTACTCGGCCTACGGCGACACCGTTCTGGACCCGTTCTGGGGGACCGGGACGACGTCGCTGGCCGCGATGTGTGCCGGGCGACACTCGATCGGCTACGAACTCGAACCGGCGTTCCGCGAGGTGTTCGACGACCGGGTCGCGTCGGTTCCGGACCTCTCGCGATCGATCGGCCGGGCGCGACTCGATCGCCACCGCGAGTTCGTCGCCGATCGCCGCGCGGACGGCAAGGACCTCTCCTACGAGGCCGACCACTACGACACCGACGTCGTCACGAAGATGGAGCGGGGGATTCGCTTCCGCGAGGTGTCGTCGGTCGTCCCGTTCGAGGAGGGGTACTGGGCCGAACACGAACCGCTGTCGATCGAGTGAGCCTCGTCGGTCGACGGAGGGCCGGCCGGGACCCACAGGATTATGAGCCACGCCTCACAGGATCGTGTGCATGAACGTCGATCTCGATCGCTTCGACTCGCGCCGATCGACCGTCTACGCGAACCGCGGGATGGTCGCGACGAGCCAGCCACTCGCCGCGGAGGCGGGCGTGTCGATCCTCCGGGAGGGTGGAAACGCGTTCGACGCCGCGGTGGCGACGGCGGCGGCGCTCAACGTCGTCGAACCGACCTCGACCGGTCTGGGCGGGGACGTCTTCGCGCTCTACCGGACCGCCGACGGCGAGGTGGGGGCGATGCGATCGTGTGGGGCCGCGCCGGCCGAGGCGACGATCGAGAACGTACGGAGCGCGCTCGACGCGGCGGATGCGGACACACTCGATCGATACTATCCGGCGTCTCGGGGGTACGCCGTCGACGGCGACGCGAGCGGCGACGACCTCGAGATGCCGTTTCTGGGCCCCCACGCGGTGACGGTTCCCGGGACTGCCCGCGGCTGGGAGGCGACGATCCGTGAACTCGGTCGGAAGACGCTCGGCGAGGTGCTCCAGCCCGCGATCGAGTACGCGACCGAGGGGTATCCCGTCTCGCCGGTGATCGCGCACTACTGGCAGGGGGCCGAGAATCTCTTCCGGGACGAACACGCCCGCGAGGCGTACCTTTTCGACGGCGAGAGCCCCGACCCGGGCCAGACGGTGACCCTCCCTCGGCTGGGCGAGTCCCTGCAACAAATCGCCGAGGAGGGCGCGGACGCGTTCTACGAGGGTCCGATCGCCGACGCGATCGTCGAGGAGATCCAGTCCGCGGGCGGGTTCATGGACCACGACGACCTCGAGTCCTTCGAACCCGAGTTTGTCGACCCCGTCAGCACCACCTACAACGGGGCCGAGGTGTACGAACTGCCGCCGAACAACCAGGGGCTGATCGCGCTCGAGGCGCTGAACATCGCCGAGGCGATCGGTGCGGGCGATCACGACTACGACTCGCCCGAGCGGGTCCACGCCTTCGCGGAGGCGACGAAACTCGCGTTTGTCGACGGCCACCACTACGTCACGGATCCCACCTACGAGGACGTTCCGCCGCTCGCCGACGAATCGTACGCGCGAGAACGGGCGCAGGCGATCGGCGAGACGCCGATCCAGGATCCCGCGGTCGGCGTGCCGAACGCGCACGCGGAGGACACGGACACCGTCTTGCTCACCGTCGGCGACGAGGAAGGGAACCTCGTCTCCTACATCAACTCCCGCTTCGCCGGCTTCGGGAGCGGACTCGTCGCCGGCGAGACGGGGATCGCGCTCCAGAACCGCGGGGCCTCGTTCTCGCTCGACCTGTCCCACCCGAACAGCCTCGAACCGGGGAAACGACCGTTCCACACGCTGGTGCCCGCGATCGCGAAACTGGACGCGGACGACTGGATGGCCTTCGGCGTCATGGGCGGGTACATGCAACCGCAGGGCCACGTCCAGGTGCTTTCGAACATCGTCGATTACGGGATGGATCCGCAGGCGGCGCTCGACGCGCCTCGCTGGCGGTACCGCGAGGACGGGACGCTCGGCGTCGAGGAACGGCTCCCGAACGCGGCGAAACTGGCCCGCAAGGGCCACGACGTCTCCGTCCTCCCGCCGGTCATGTTCGGCGGCGCCCAGCTGGTCCGCCGGCGGGGCGAGACGCTCACCGGTGCGACCGAACCCCGGAAAGACGGCACCCCGATCGGCTACTGATCGGCTCGACGACCGATCAGAAAAGCTGAAAATCGACGCGAGGTTTTTACGTGCACCCCTCTCAGCGAGGATATGAACAGCGGTCTGGCGAGTCCGGAGCCGATCCCGGTGTGCGTCCTCGTCGTCGGTTCGGGGGACTGGGCCCGGCGGGTCTCGGCGGCGTTCGAGGACGACGAGATCACGATCAGCGGTCCCATCGCGGACGTCGACGACGCCGACCTCGCCGCGGCGGATTGCGTCCTCACGGACGACCGGGCCGTCCTCCCGGCCGTGGAATCGAAACCGGTGCTCTTCGTCGTCGATCCCGACGCCGACCGCGACGACGATCCCTTCGACGACGCCACCGACGTCGTCGCGACGCCGACGCTCGAGGACCCGTCGCTGCTCGCAAACCGACTCCGGCAGACGATCGAGTTTCACTCGACACGGGCGGCCGTCGAGCGTCGCGAGGAGTGGTTTCGCGCGCTCATCGAACGATCGTCGGACCTGCTCGCCGTTCTCTCGGCGTCGGGGCGGGTGACGTACGTCAGCCCGTCCGTAGAGCGGGTCGTCGGCGCCGAACCGACCGACCTGCTCGGGGACCACGTGATCGACGCCGTCCATCCCGACGACAGGGTCGACGTCGTCCAGGCGTTCGAGGCGGTCTGTGCGGACGACCTCGGCGCGTCGCGAACCGTCGAGTACCGGTACCGGGACGACGACGACACCTGGGGCGTCTACGAGGCCGTGCTGACGAACCGGCTCGACGACCCGGTCGTCGGTGGCGTAATCGCCTCGATACGAGACGTGACGCAGTTCCACCGGGTTCAACAGGAACTCGGCGAGTCGTTCGAGCGGGTGACGGACGCGTTCTTCGCGCTCGACACCGAGTTCCGCTTTACCTACGTCAACGATCGAGCGGGGGAACTGATCGAGTTCGAGCCCGAGGAACTGGTCGGCCGGGAGTTCCTCGACGTGTTTCCCGGCATGCGAGGGACGGCGTTCGAGGAGCAGTCGCTCGAGGCGATGACCGAACAGGAGCCCCGCACGCTCGAACGGTACTACGACCCCTACGACATGTGGGTCGAGGCGCGGATCTACCCCTCCCGATCGGGCATCTCGGTCTACTTCCGCGACATCACGGACCGGGTCGAACGCGAGCGTGAACTCTCGGAGCGGACCGAACGGCTCCAGACCCTCGTCGAGAACGCCCCGATCATTCTCTACGTCCTCGACGAGGACGGCACGTTCACGCTCTCGGAGGGGCGGGGCCTCGATAACGTCGGCATCGAACCGTCCGAGGTGGTCGGCGACACGATCTTCGAGGTGTTCGAGGACTATCCCGACATCCGGGAGGACGCGAGACGCGCCCTCGAGGGCGAGTCGGTCCACTGCCAGCGACGGGTCCGCGATCGCGTCTTCGAAAGCTGGTACCGGCCGATCACCACGGACGGGACGGTCGATCGGGTCATCGGCGTCGCGGTCGACGTCACCGAGCGGGTCCAGTACCAGGAGACGCTGAACGCCCTCCACGAGGCGACGAGTCACCTGCTCACGGTCGAATCCAAACAGGCCGCGTGCGAGTACATCGTCGACGTCGCGACCGAGGTCCTCGACATCGACAGCGTCGTCTACCGGTTCGACGAGCAGCACAACGAACTCGTTCCGGCGGCGTACTCGTCCGCGTTCGAGACGACGATCGGGTCGCCGCGCCGTCTCGGGCCCGACGAGGGACTGGCGTGGCAGACGTTCGTCGAGGGACACCCGCGCGTCGTCGACGACGTCGACGGCACCGACCGGTGGTTCGACGCGGCGACCGTCCGGAGCGCGCTCTACGTCCCGCTGGGCGAACACGGCGTGCTCGTGGCACTCTCGCCCGATTCGAACGCGTACGACGAGGAGACCGTCGAACTCGCGGACCTGTTCGCGACGACGGCCGAGGCCGCACTCGACCGGATCGGCCGGACCAGTCGACTCCACGACCACGAGCGCGAACTCAAACAGCAGAACATCCACCTCGAGCGACTGAACCACGCCAACCAGGTCCGCCAGGACATCGAACAGCTCCTCCTGATGGCCGACTCCCGGAGCGAGATCGAGGCGGGGATCTGCGACAGGCTGGCCGACCTCGACTCCTGTTCGATGGCCTGGATCGGCGAACCCGACCCGAGCGGGAACCGGATCCGTTCGCGGTCCGTCGCGGGACTCGATCGGGGCTATCTCGACTCGGTTACGGTGACGACCGTCGACGACTCGGCCGCCGAACCCGCCGGTCGGACCGCACGGACCCGGACGCCGACCTACGTCGAAAACGTCGCCGACGCGGTCCGGGACGGTGCCTGGCGTGCCGACGCCCTCTCACGGAACTTCCAGTCGGTGTACGCCGTCCCGCTCGTCTACGACGACTTCCTCTACGGCGTACTCACGATATACGGCGAGGACCGGGACGTCTTCGACGAAACGTTCCGGTCGACGCTTTCGGAACTCGGTGAAACCATCGCGTACGCGATCGACGCGGTCAAGCGCAAGAACGCGTTGCTGGACGACGAGCGGACGGAGATCGAACTGGAACTCGAGGAGGAGTCGATCCTGTGTCGGCTCGCGGCCCGACTCGACACGCGCCTGACCTTCGAGGGGGCGACGTCACGAGCGGACGGGTCGACGATCGTGTTCGTCGCCGCCGACCGGTCGATCGACGCCGCCGACCTCGACGACGCGGTAGCGGACGTCGACGGCATCGACCGCGTAGCGATCATCGCGGAGACGGCGGACCAGACGCTGGTGCAACTCCAGTTCGCCGAGTCGTTCCTCGGGTCGATCGTCGACGCTCACGGTGCCACGTTGCGGTCGTTCACGACCGACGGGACGACGGCTCGCGCGATCGTCGACGTGCCGGACGCGATCGAGATCCGCGAGGTGCTGTCGGACGTCGAACGCCACGGGCTCCCGGTATCGATGGTCGCCCGTCGCGAACAGCCGACGGTCGAAGAGACGACGCTCGACGCTCGGAGTCGCAACGCCCTGCTCGAGACGCTTACCGATCGCCAGCGTGAAGTCGTCCAGACCGCCTACCACGGCGGGTTCTTCGAGTGGCCCCGCGAGACGACCGGCGAGGAGATCGCCGAGTCGCTCGACATTTCGCCGCCGGCGTTTCACAAACACGTCCGGACCGTCGAGGAAAAACTCCTCGCGGCGCTGTTCGATAGCACGAGCGGTGTTCCAGAGGGTTAAAGACTTAACCCCCGCTCGAAACTCGGCTTACACAGTTAACGATCAATCTCTTTGCACCGAGTCCCAAACAGTTCGATTGTCTTCCAGCGTATGGGGGTACCTATCCAATGACCGAAATGACTTCACGATCGCCGTCGATATCGACCGAGGAACAGTATGCCGTCCAGTACGATCGACTCGACGACGAACCACTCAGTGTCGCCGTCGCGGATGCCGTCGCGACGTTCTGTAACGTCGACGTTACCGAACTCGACCCGCTTCACTACGCGATCAACGCTGACGCTCTCGAACGACTCTTCGAGCCGCGGGCGGACGGGTTGCGATCGGGGGGGTCCGTAACCTTCGAATACAACGATTGTCTGGTCACTGTCGATTCTAACGGCGAAATCAGAGTCGCCGACGCGTAAGACGCGTTTTTCGTATTCATTTCTCGCTGTTCGGTGCGGTTACTGGGTGGTGTATAAACACATTATATTGTAATTATCCACCACCCACAATCGATTTATAGGAAGCTCGTGTACGATTGTCAACCATGGCAGATCAACGCACGCAGACGATGAAAGACGTCAGCCACACGCCGCCGAGCGGGGACTCCGTTACCAACGTGTGGCACCGGGGCGACGAATCCCACCCCGAGTGACCGTCCGGGGCCGACTCACCGACAGTCGATCGAAGTAGCGATCGCGAGCAACGCGTCGACGCCGAGCGGTGCACTGACGTCGTAGTACTGACCGCCACACGTCCAGACGAGCGTCGACATCGTCGGGAACTCGATGTGGGTCGCATCGATCGGGCCGACGGCCTCCGCGACGACCTCCCCGTACTCGAGCACGTCTAGTTCTTCGGTCGCCGTCTCGACGTAGATCGTCTTCTGCGGATCGTCCTCGTGCTCGTAGAACAGTGCCACGGCCGAGCCGTCGTCCTCGACGGTGACGTCGCGTCGTTCGTACTCCGCCGGTACCCGCGGGTCCGGGACGGACACCGACGCCGACGCCGCCGCGTCGGCCGGGGATTCGACCGTCGTCAGGTTCGCCGGCTCCGCCACCGTCGCGTTGGCCGGCGGTTCGAAGGCGAACCGATCGTCCGCGGGATCCGCGTCCAGTTTCAGTTCGTCGTACTCGACCGTGATCGTCGTCGGTTCGCTGCCGGGTCCGTCGAGTTCGATCCGCTGTTTGACCGGGAAGGACGTCTCCCGATCGATCCACCACCGCTCCCGCGTGATCGTCCGCTCGCCCGTCGCGTTCTCGCCGTAGGAAAGCGGGAGTACGTACTCGGTGTCGCCCACCTGCAGGCCGATCGAGCGTTCGATCGGCCGCTCGTCCGTCGCGTTCAACTCGACGACGTGGGTCTCCCACTGGCCGATCGTTTCGGTGCCCTGGTACGCGACGTCGTAACCCTCGAGTAGTTCGTCCGCGTCGGTCGCCCCCGATTCGGGCCCCTCGACCGGCCCCTCGTACCGCATCGCCGTGTCGTCCTCGGCGTCGTAGGTCCAGGTTTCGGACCCGTTACTGACGATCAGATCGCCCGGCGCTTCCGGCCCCGACGCCTCCAGGACCTCGCTCCGGTGCTCCATGGGAGGCCGCTCCCAGACCCGGACGGTCGTCGAGACGGTCCCGTTGCTCGCGTTCACCGTCGTGGTCCGCACCCCCTGCAGGCCGTCGACGGTCGCTCGTTCGTCGATCGCCGACTCGATCAGTTCGGTCCCGTCCGGCTCGCGATCGTCCCCGACGGGCATCGTACAGCCCGCCAGCACGAGCGCCAGCGCCGTGACGACGACTGCGGCTACCCGGACCCCACGCGTTTCCATAGCGATCGCTTTTCGAGTTAGTCTTCTAACTGTTTCGATCCGTCCGACTACAGGCAGGTCCTGGACGAGCGCGCCCTGTCCAGCAAACCGAGCGATCGGATCCAGGATCTCTCTTGCCGCACGCTCGCTGGCGCTCGCGCGAGACCGACCAGGTTCTCCGCCCCCGATCGGTTTCGGCGTGGCAACCCCTCTTCGACTCGGGGCGTCTTCGAAAAGTGCCGGAAGGGCTCCGAACCGCGGAACGACTCACAGCGTTCGTCTTTCCTGACTTCACCTCGCTTCGCTCGGTGAAGACCACCGGGTTCGGAGCGAACCGAGCATGCTTCTCAGCGTTATCAGTAGCCGGTAATATGAATTCTTTATTCAGAGTGTTTCCTGAAACGTTCGGCCGTTGGACCGGTAACTGGTTGAGCGACTAACCATGCCTGCTGTTCGTCGATGCAAAAGGATTTCTCGCCCCAACAGACTTATTGCGCTATATTGCGTTCTATTACATATGCCAATCAGCATCGACCGATTCGACGAAGAACCCGTGGACGCACTCGATATCCAGGAAGGGACGCACCCGTATCGACTACTGCGATTCCTCGCGGCCCACAGCGATCAGGCGTTCACGCAGACGGAACTCCACGAAGCGACCGGCATCAAGCGCGGGAGCGTCGGCGCTGCACTCTCCCGCCTTGAGGATCGTGGCCTCGTTCGCCACCGCGGCCGATACTGGGCCATCGCCGAGGACGACCGTCTCGCCTCCTACGCTGCACAGACGAACGCCAGTTCCGCTTCGACGACGGACGACTACTACGGCGACGAGGAATGACGGACGTCTACGAGCGCGGCGCGGTCGTAAAAGGCCCCGATCTTCTCGCGGACCACGACTACCGGCCATACGTTTGCCTGAGTGATCGCACACACCCGTTCCACGACGAGGAAGCGCTCTACGCGGCGGCTACGACGACGCGACGGGCGGTTGCTATCCCGCTCACCGACGAGGACTTCATTTCGGGCGGTTTACCGAGGGAGAGCTACGTAAATCCGTGGACAGTCGTCACGATTCGGCATGTCGACATGGAACGCGAAGAGGGACACCTTGTCGAGGCGACAACAGAGACAATCGCTACCGAAGCTGCTGGATATCTCGGTGTTCGCTAAGAGCGCCGTTTCCCATGGCTCAGCGCCCTTACGAACCCCCGATCTCTATTCAGAGGACAGACTGAATAAGGAAATCGCGCTACCAACTACTGTTATCACTCGTCTTCGAATCGTGATGCCTGTGAGAAGCATGCCCGGGGAGGGCTCCGAACCACGGAAAGACTCACTCCGTTCGTCTTTCCTGCCTTGCGCTCACGACGTTCGCGCAAGACCACCGGGTTCTCCGCCTCCCCGGCCATTTTCGGTATTGCCACTCGTCCTTGACTCGTGGCGTCGTTGAAAATGCCCGGGGAGGGCTCCGAACCCTCGATCTCCGCATGTCCCAGGTCCGAGGCTCGGCAGTCCTCTACGGGACACGGAGGCTTCCAAGGCGTACCGCACCGAATCTCTGAACCCTATGAGTGCGGCGCTATGTCCAGCTAAGCCACCCGGGCTCGTTCTCCCGTAGTGCGGTGCTATTCTTTAAGCTTCTCATTCGAGACCGTCGTGGGAAGTGGAGTCACAGCTACCCACGGATTTATGGCAGGGCCATACGAACTGCGGGGCATGAGCGTTCCCGGCATCGTCCAGTCTACTCTCGATGGCGAGGAGATTTCGGCGCGAGTTTCTCTCGGCGGGGAAGACGAACTCTTCATCACCCCCACGAACACCATCATCTATCGCGCCGATGGGCTCCTGAGCGACGAATCGGTCGACAAATTCCCCCACGACGCCGATCGCCTCACCCTCTCGGAGGGGCGGCGCAAGACCAAGTTCACCCTCGAGTACGCCCTCGAGGGGACCACGGACTTCTCGGTTCCGGCGAGCAAGACCGACGCCGTGCTCCACCCCGTCCTCGCGGGCGTGTTGAACGGCAACGGCATCACGGACGCCGGCGAGACGGTCGCCAAGACCTACCGATTCAGCGAACTCACGCTGATCGTCACCAGCGATCGACTCGTCAAGCACATCGGGGAAGCCGTCTGGGACGATGACTACGAGGAGTACCACTACGACGACGTGACGAACCTCGAATTCGAGGACGGGAGCGTCGCCACGCAGATCGTCCTCACCGTCGACGGCCGCCCCCAGCGGATCAAGGCCCCGAACGAGGACGCCAACGACCTTCGGGAACGGCTCCAGCGCGCCCTGTTCGAGTACCACGACGTCGAGTCGCTGGCGGAACTCAACGAGGTCGTGGGCGAGGACGACGAGCCGGCGGCCGAGCGGTCCACCGGGACCGTCGACTTCGGTGACGGCGTCGATCCGCTCGACGCGGACCCGCCGGAGCCGGACGACCACGCTGACGACGGCGAGCAGACGGTCACGACCGGGGCCAACCGGGCGGAATCTCGGTCCCAGTCGACCGACCCGCTCGCGAGCGACAGCGCGGTGCCGGACGCCGTCGACGCCAGCCGGGATCGCGATCGACCGGACGGGGCGGCTGATCGATCGCCCCGGCAGGACACCCCGGCGGAGAGTCGCGAGTCGACGGGAATCGATACGGACGACCTGCTGGCGGCGGCCGGGAGTTCGTCGGACGTCGCGACGGAGCCGACGTCCGAGCCCGCAAGCGGTCCCGACCCCGAACTGCTCGACCGCCTCGAGGACCTCGAGGCGGCCGTCGAACGCCAGAGCGATCGCATCGAGAAACAGCAACAGACGATCGAACAGTTGATCGCGGAACTGCGCCAGGGGCGGTAGGTGCGATCGTCGCCGGGGGAGCTACTCGCGACCGGTCACCTTTCGAATGCACGAGGAGCCGAAGGGGCCGAGTTCGCCGGCCTCGAGGTCGATGAAGTAGCCCGTCGACAGCCCCGAGCCACAGCGCTTGCAGGAGAAGTCCCCCTCTTTGGTGATCACGTCCTGCTCGAAGCGGACGTACTGGCGGCTCTTCGGGCGGACGATGCCGTCCTCCCGATCGATGATGCCCTGCAACTCGGCGCGATCGAGGATGGTCCGGGTTACCGTCGGATCGGTCGTCACCGTCTCGATGCGATCGACGACCGCGGGAAGCGGGAGCGACTCGTGTTCCAGCCGTTCGAGCAGTGCGAGGCCGAGTGCGACCCGATCGTCGGTCACGTCGTCGGCGGCGGTTCCACCGGTCCCTGGATCGACGTCGTCGGCGTCCTCGGGGTCGTCGGCCATCGTTGTCTCCTGTTTTCGCCGATCGAATAAACGTTGCGTCGCGCACCCCGAGACGAGGCACAAAGGCTTCGGTACTCGAGACGAAACTGCGATCGATGTCGTCGGCGACCGGTCGGGCGATCGCTGGACTCCTTCTCGTCAGCGGCCTGGTCGCCGTGGGGATGCTGGTCTCGCCGTCGCGGACGATCGAGACCGTCACGGGCCTCGCGTCGGACCCCTACCAGTTCGCGGTCGTCGTCGCGGGGCTCTATCTCGTGCGCCCGCTGTTCGCCTGGCCGACGACGCCGCTCGCGGTCGTCGTCGGCTACGGCTACGGCGTGGGTCTCGGCGTCCCGATCGCCCTGCTCGGCGTCGTCACCACCGTGATTCCCGTCTTCGTCGCCGTTCGTCGGCTCACCGGAACCGGGGCGGCTGCCCGCCAGGACGCTGGCACCGACGGCAGGGTCGAGCCCACGGCCGAGTCCGGACCGGCAACCCCGACAGTGGCTTTCGGCGGGGTGGCTGGGCGGGTTTTCGACCGGACTGGCACCGCGATCGATCGGTACTACGGCGTTGCCGGGCCCCTTCGCGGCGTCGTCGCGTCACGGCTGGCCCCGATCCCGTCGGACGTGGCGACGGCGACGGCGGCGGTCAGCGACGTTCGACTCCGTCACCTGGTGGTCGGGACTGCGATCGGCGAACTCCCGTGGACGGTCGCCGCGGTCGTCGTCGGCGCGTCGGCCGCGACGGTGACGACCGCCGGGCTCGGTGACGTCGGGATCCGTCTCACGGTCGGTTGTGCCATCGCGGCAGGCGTCTTGCTCACGGGACCGGTCTATCGCGTGGCCCGAACCCGGCGGGGATCGACGGAGTCGGGGCACGGGGCGGACGGCTGATACGGATTGCTGTACCGGTGCAACCGCGGACGGGTCGCGGTTGCGCCGGCCACGACGTACGGGAGTCCGTATGAACGGTCACCGACCGCCGATGTCTTCGACGAGCGAATCGCCCATGGCTTTCAGGTCCGACTCGAGTCGCTGGTAGGCCTCGGTGCCCTCGAGGTCGTCGACCGAGTGTTCGTCTTCGAGCGTCTCCATCTTGTTCGAGAGCGCCTCGAGTTCGCGGCGGCCGTCGTCGGAGTACCGCGATTGCACGCGGAGGTTCTCGATGATTCGGGTCAGTTGCACTCGCGTCACCGGTTTGGTGACGTAGTCGTCGATGTCGAGTTCGACGATGTCGAGTCCGGGATCGACGGCGGTGACCATGATCACCCAGCAGTCGTATCCCTGCCGTCGGATTTCGTCGAGCACGTCGTCCCCGGTGGTGTCGGGAAGGTGGCGATCGAGCAGGACGACGTCGACGTTCCCGTGCATCTGTTCCAGCGCCGATCGGCCGTCGTAGGCGGTCAGGACGTCGTACTCTTCGTCGACCCACATCGCGTAGAGGTCCGCGAGTTCCTGCTCGTCATCGACGACGAGGATCGTCGGTTGTGTAGCCATGGAGGTGGTTCGTCCGTGACGACAGACCGTCGTCTTGTATCAGTTCCGCCGAACTCACGCACTGAGTCGTCCGATCGTCGACGTCAGGACTGCCAGAACGGGTCCGAGCAGTCGTAGACGACCCCGTGTTGTGGACAGACGTACTTGCAGTGGCGCCTGAACAGGGGCTGGTCACACCGGGGGCAGGGTCGTCCACCCTTCTCGGCTTCCTCGTCGTCGGTCATCGCGGCTAGCTACTCGCGTCGGGGTAGTAAGGACTCGGAAAGGGGCGTCGAAAATCGATTCGGCTCGATCGCAGTTCCGTCCCGGCGTCACATCGAAACCGGACCGCCGTGGGGCCCGTCAGGAACGGTCTAACCGGGCCTCAGCACTCGCTCCAGCCACAGGACTCGCAGGTCTTGCAGCCTTCGGAGTAGTACAGCGACAGCGAGCCACAGTCGGGACACTCCGGCGATTCGCCGGCGTCGATGAGGTCCTGCGTGGCGTCGTCCGATTCGCTCGCGGCCGCCGCCCCGCCGTCGGTCTTGGGCCCGTCGGGGTCGACTGCCTCGGGGTCAGCCGACTCTTCCAAGGTCTGCTGGGTCGGATACGGCTTGTCGATCTCGTCCTCGAGATAGCGGCGCATCGCGGTCCCGATCGCGTCCGGGATCGACTGGATCTGTTCGCCCTTGTCCCAGGCGACCTTCGGCGAGCGGGTGCCACAGAGTTCGTCGACGATCTCCTCGGGGTCGACGCCCGAGCGCAGCGAGGTCGAGATGACCTTCGCCAGCGCCTCGGTGAAGGAGTTCGTGAAGCCTCCCGAGTGGCCGATATTCGCGAACAGCTCGAACGGCTGGCCCGTCTCGGGATCCTCGTTGATCGTCACGTAGACCTTCCCGTAGCCGGTGTCGATCCGCTGGCTAACGCCCTGGAGCGCGTCTGGCCGCTCGCGTTTCTCGGTGAAGTCGACGTGGACCGGTTCTTCGCCGTCGGCGTCGCCGACCAGCGAGTCGAGTTCCTCCTCGAGGACGTCCTGAACCTCCTCGCTCTCGAGGAACGCCTCGAGGCCGCCGAAGATCTCGTCGATCTGTTCGACCAGCGCCTCGGCGGCCTCGGTCTCGTCGGCGAAGTCGGTGTTTTTCGCACGCGTCGTCAGCACCTGCTTGCTGCGGGTGCCATCGCGGTAATACGTAACCCCCTTGCCGCCGTGCTCGTAGATGTACTCGAAGACGTCCTTGGCGTCCTCGACCGTCGAGTCGTTCGGCGCGTTGACGGTCTTCGAAATCGCGGAGTCGACGCCCTCCTGACAGGCGACCTGCACGCCGGCGTGCTCTTTCGCCGAGAGGTCGCCGGTCGTGACGAACAGTTCGCCGATGGCGTCCGGCACCGTCGAGAGCCCCTCGACGCCGTTGAACTGGTTCGTCGCCATCTGCTCTTGAGCCTCCTCTTTCACCGCTTCGACGTCGATGTCGTTGTCCTCCAGCACCCGGAGGAAGTAGTCGTCGAACTCGACGAGCATCTCGTCGCCCTGGACGTCGTCGGAGACGTTCTTGTAGTAGGCGACGTTGTAGATCGGTTCGCAGCCGCCCGTGGTGTTGCCGACCATCGAGGTCGTGCCGGTCGGGGCGATAGTCGTCGTGTTGTGGTTCCGGATCGGGAACCCGTCCTCCCAGTCGTCGGCGTCGAGGCCGGTCTGGTGCTCGAACCACTCGCAGTACTCGGTCGGGTTCGCGTACTTGGACTTGTCCCACTCGTCGAAGCTTCCGCGCTCCGTGGCGAGTTCGTGGGAGGTCCACTTCGACTCGTGATTGATGTGGGTCATCAGCTGGCGCGCGACCTCGTTGGAGGCCTCGCTGCCGTACTCCATGCCGAGCTGGATGTACAGCTGGGCCAGTCCCATGATTCCCAGTCCGATCTTGCGCATCTCCCGGACCTTCTGTTCGATCTTCTCGACCGGGAAGTCGCTCATCGTGACGACGTTCTCGAGGAACCGCGTTCCCATCTCGATGCGGCGATCGAACTCCTCGAAGTCGACGGCGTCCGCGAGGAAGGCGTCGACGGCCTCGGCGAGCGAGTCGTACTCGTCGCCGTGCTCGTCGTACCAGACGCGCCAGTCGGGCGCCTCGAGGTCCGCGAGCGTCGAGAGGTTGATGTGGCCGAGGTTACAGGCCTCGTACTCCTCGAGCGGCTGTTCGCCACAGGGGTTCGTCGCGAGGATGCGGTGGTCGGGGTGTTTCTCGACGTCGAAGGAGTGTTGCTTGTTGACGCGCTCGAGGTAGATGACGCCGGGTTCGCCGTTCTCGTGGGCGCCCTCGACGATGTCGTCCCAGAGCTCTTCGGCCGGGATCGACAGTTCCTCGCCGACCTCGACGTGCTCGGCGAGGCCGAACATCTCGTAGAGCTCCCTGGTCTCCTCGGTGGCGATGTGTGGCTCGCCCGTCCGGGGGTTGGTGAACGTGAACTCCTCGCCGTTCTGCAGGGCCTCCATGAAGTCGTCCGTGATCCCGACGGAGATGTTGAAATTCGAGAGGTGCCCTTCGACGGCGTTCCGGAGATGCTCGGGGACCCGGCCCTCGTCGTCGATGAGTTCGCGAGCCTCCTCCAGGGCTTCCTGGAAGGAGTTGTGCGTGAAGTCGTCGGGGTCGTTCAGGCGCAGCGTTTCGGCCAGCGAGACGTCCTTGTTCTTGGCGTGGATGAACTGGATGACGTCCGGGTGGGAGACGCGCATGACACCCATCTGTGCGCCCCGTCGAGCGCCGCCCTGGGCGATCGTCTCGCACATCTGGTCGTACGTGCGCATGAACGTGATCGGCCCGGACGCGATGCCGCCGGTCGAGCCGACGGCGTCGCCGTAGGGACGGAGCCGCCAGAAGGCATAACCCATGCCGCCACCGCTCTGGAAGACCTGCGCGGCTTCCTTGGCGGTCTGGTGGATGTCGTCGATGTCGTCCTCGGGGGAGTCGACGAAACACGCCGAGAGCTGCTGGAGCTCGTCGCCGGCGTTCATCAGGGTCGGCGAGTTCGGCATGAAGTCGAGGTTCTCCATCATCCCCTGGAACTCGTCGGCGACGTCCTCGACGTGGTCGCGGATGTCGTCGGGGAGTTCGGGGACGACGGTGTCGTAGGCGAACTTGTTGACGTTGTAGATAGACAGCGCCGTCTCGGCAGTGTCCCCTGCAGCGGTTCCAGCACCGAACACCTCCTCGGCGAGTTCGTCACGCCGCGGGTGGTCGGGCTTGAGCTGGTCCGGCGTGACCGTGATCTCGACGTCTCGCCGTTCGGCCTCGAAGACGGCCTCCGCGAGCGCGATGTTCTTGCTGACCCGGTCGAAGAGATCCTCCTGTTCCTCGACGAGGTCGCCGTCCGCGTCCTTGCGCAGGTAGCGCGCCGGGAGGATGTTGTGATAGGCGTTGTCCGTCAGCCGTTCCTCGAGCGTGTCGCCGTCGGTGCGCTTGATGGGAAGGGTGAGTTCTTCCGCGGAGAGTTCCGACTCGCTCATGCGCGGGTCACCTCGTCGCTACCCCGCTGCCGCATACCGATTCTGGCGTGGGGCCGGGTCCTGTCTTGCATCATTCGTGACGAAGGTCTGGTATTCATGCATCCACCTTAAAATGTGTGATCCCATCCTACTTTGCTTGTAATAGTCCAATTCTGGTTGTATAGATGTTTCTGTTTTCTGTCGTGTTCGATGCGGAGCACGACCGGCGAAACGGGCGTCTCCTGTGCTGTGAGACACTACGTGGCCGACGGTCTTAACGATTTTCAGAGCGGCGTGAAAGTGGCCCCGATCGAACGTATTCGCCGTTCCCTCGCGTGGTTTTCTCTTTCACGCCGGTACCTCCGGTGATCTCGTCGGCGCCATCCGCTCGTCACGCCGTCGCCGGACGACTCGACCCGACGGGTCAGCGATCGACACACTCGTCGTCGACAGTGTGTCACAGTATCCAGAAAGATTACGTCCTTTCAGTGCGGGGATGGGTGTATGATCGAACCACTGACATCGGGCTCGGCGATCCTCCTCGCGCTGGCAGTGCTCGCTGCCATCGCCGTCGCCATCGTCGCGATCCGAATCGCGATCAAACTGGCCATCCGCGTCGGCATCGTCGCCGCGATCGTCCTCGCGGCGCTCTGGGCAACCGGGACGCTCGAACTGCTCCCCGGCGTCTGATCGTCCGATACGGATCGCATCGCGTCAACGTGGATCCGTGCCGACTACGAGACGGTTCTGGACCGTCTCCCCGTCGGATTCGCGTATCGCTTCTCCTGACGACGCGCGGTCGTGTTCGGTTCACGTCGCGAGAGGACAGTCCATAGTGCCGTTCGATCAGATCGACGCGAGGAAGTTCTCGATCACGTCGTGTCCGACGGCCGTGAGCACGCTCTCGGGGTGAAACTGCACGCACTCGATCGGGTACTCGCGGTGGTGGACGCCCATGACGAGCGTCTCGGTCCCGTGGTCGGCCGTCGCCGTCACCTCGAAACAGTCCGGCACGTCGGTCGCGACCAGCGAGTGATACCGTCCCGCGCGAAAGCCCTGCTCGAGGCCGTCGAAGGCACCCTTCCCGTCGTGGTCGACCGCCGAGGCCTTGCCGTGGATCGGGTCCGGTGCCCTGCCGATCGAGCCGCCGTACTCGTAGACGGCGGCCTCGAGGCCGAGACAGACCCCGAGCGTCGGCACCTCGGGACTGACCTCGCGGAGGACGTCCATCGAGACTCCCACGTCGCGGTCGTTCTTCGGGTGGCCGGGTCCGGGGCTGATGACGATCGCGTCGGGATCGACTGCCCGGACGTCGTCGAGCGACGCCGTGTTCTTCAGGACCTCGGTTTCGGTGCCGTCCTGCTGGCTGACGTACTCAACGAGGTTGTAGGTGAACGAGTCGTAGTTGTCGACGAACAGCACGGTGAGCGGGTCCGACTCCGCGGTCGAATCGACGGCTGGCTCCTCGCCCGTCGCGCTCATCGGCCCACCTCCGGGGTCGTCTCGAGGTCCTCAACCGGGGTGTCCCTCGCGGTACCCGTCTCGGCCCCGTCGCGTTCGATCGCCTCGATCGCCGCGAGCACGCCGCCCATCTTCTTCTCGGTCTCCTCGTACTCGGCTTCGGGGTCGCTGTCCGCGACGAGTCCTGCGCCAGCCTGGACCGTGATCCGATCGGTCTCGGGTCGCGGCTCTCCCTCCCGCTCGCCTGCGGCGCGTGGCGCCGCGCCTGCTTCCACCGTAGCCGTCCGGATCACGATCGCGAAGTCGGCGTCGCCGGTCCAGGAGTAGTAGCCGACGCCGCCGCCGTAGAGTCCGCGGGGGTTGGCTTCCAGATCGTCGATGATCTCCATGGCCCGGATCTTCGGCGCGCCCGAGAGGGTTCCGGCGGGGAACGAGGCGCGGGTCGCGTCGAACGCGTCCGCGTCGGCCGCCAGGTCACCCGTCACGGTCGACTCGATGTGCTGGACGTGGCTGTACTTGAGGACGTTCATGAACTCGTCGACCCGGACGGATCCCGGTTCGGCGACGCGGCGCACATCGTTTCGTGCGAGATCGACGAGCATCGTGTGCTCGGCGCGTTCCTTCTCGTCGGCCAGCATCTCGCCCGCGAGTCGGCGATCCTCGACGGGACTCGCTCCCCGATCACAGGTGCCGGCGATCGGGTTCGCCATGACCTCGCGCCCGCGCACAGAGACCAGCGTCTCGGGGCTCGCGCCGACGACGGTGCGGTCGTCGTGCTCGAGCAGGTACATGTACGGCGACGGGTTCACGTCGCGCATGGCCTCGTAGAAGCCGATCGGATCGATCTCGCCGTACAGTTCCCGCGTCCGCGAGACGACGCCCTGGTAGATGTCGCCGTCGAGGACGTGCTCTTTCGCCCGCCGGACGCTCTCCTCGTACTCGGCTTTCGGCCCGGCGACTTCCGAGTCACGGACGAACCCGCCCGTCTCCGGGGGCTCGGCCTCACGGAGGGTGTCCGCGACCGCGGCGGCCTCCGATCGGAGCTCGTCGTAGACCGCGTTCGGGTCGTCGTCGGCCTCCAGTACCGGCGTGAAGACGAGCGAGACCGTTCCCTCGAGTTCGTCGAACGCGAGGGTCTTCGTGTTCAGGACGAACTGGGCGTCCGGGAACCGCGATTCGGGCCGCTCGAGACCCACCTCCTCGAGCCAGAGGTCGTAGACGGCGTCGTAGGCGATGAAGCCGACGAGACCGCCCTCGAGGTGCTGGCGATCGTGTTCCGGCAGGTTCGCGAGTCGGACGTCGGGGAGCGCACCCCGGAGCGCGTCGATCGTATCGCCCTCGACGTCGGGGTCGATCAGGTCGGTCGGGGCGTCCGCGGAGAGGGCCTCGACGGTCGTTCCCTCGGGGCCGACCGTCACCACGGCCTCGGGATCGTAGCCGACGTAGGAGAACCGGGCGTGGCGCTCGGCCTCGGCGGAACTCGGCCGGAACGCGCCGTCCGGGTCGCTCGAGGCCGTCTTTTCGGCGCTCTCGAGCAGGAACGCGTACGACGATCGGTCGCGGTCGCTCCCGTTCGATCGGCCGGTGAGCGCGGCGTACGCCGCCAGGGGTGACGTATCGAGATCGAACGTCGCGACGGCGCGGACGACCGCCGGGCGCTCCTCGCGTCCGCCCGCGTGGTCGATGAATTCGTCTCGATCGACGTCCAGCGTGGGGGTGTCGGAGTCGGTCATGGTGAGGAGGTGTGTACCGATCGGGTGGCGGTCGTCGCCCGGTCGACGAACGATCGCACGGCGTCGTCGTCCTTGACGCCTCCCTCGGCCTCGACGCCGCTCGCGACGTCGACGGCGAATGGATCGACGGTCCGGACGGCCGCCGCGACGTTGTCGGGGGTGAGGCCCCCGGCGAGGATCAGCGGCACGTCGAGATCGGTCGCGACGGCCCGGGTCCGCTCCCAGTCGTGCGTGTCGCCGGTTCCGCCGCCACCGTCGTCGCTCGTCGAATCGACCAGGAGGGCGTCGACGACGTCGTCGTACCGCGCGGCGGTCTCGGCCTCGTCGGCGTCGATCGCCACCAGGATCTCCGCGTCGACGGCCGCACGGACCGTGGCGAGTTCCTCGACTGACAGCCCGCCGTGGATCTGGATCGCGTCGGGAGCGACCGCCTCGACGAGGTCGATCGCCTCCCCGGGCGTCTCCGGCATCGTCACCAGCACGCTCGTGACGAACGGCGGGACGGCCGCCGCGAGGGCCGCGGCCCGCTCCCGCGAGACCTCCCGCGGCGTGTCGACGGGCACGTCACAGATGATCCCGACGGCGTCGGCGCCGGCGTCGATCGCCGTCTCGAGGTCGTCGTCGGTGGTCAGGCCACAGATCTTCACGCGCGTCATCGGCCGTCCACGTCCGCCACGGTTGGCTCCTGTCCCGTCCGGAGTTTTTCGAGCGTCCGCGCCGCGTCGCCAGAGTCGATCGCCGCCCGTGCGGCGTCGGCGCCGGCCTGGAGGGAGTCGGCCTCGCCCGCGACGTAGACCGCTGCGCCGGCGTTCGCGAGGATGACGTCGCGTTTCGCGCCGGCCACGTCCCCCTCGACGATCCCGCGGAGGTCGGCCGCGTTCTCCGCCGGCGTTCCCCCCGCGATGTCCGCGATGTCGTGTTCGGCGAGTCCGAGATCCGCCGGTTCGAGAGTGTACTCCTCGACGTCCTCGCCGTCGACCTCCGCGACGGCCGTCTCGCCGTGGATCGCGATCTCGTCGGTTCCCGCGCCGTGGACGACCAGCGCGCGATCGACGTCCATTCGCGCGAGCGCGTTCGCGAGGACGGGGGCCAGGTCGGGATCGTAGACCCCGATGACCTGTGCGTTCGCCCCCGCGGGATTCGTCAGGGGGCCGAGCACATTGAAGATCGTCCGCATCTCGAGTTCGCGACGGGGGCCGATGACGGCCTTCATCGCGGGGTGGAACGCGGGCGCGTGCATGTAGCCGATCCCCCGCTCCTCGATCGAGGCCTCGACGGCCGACGGCTCGACGTCCAGCGTGACGCCGAGTTCCTCGAGCACGTCGGAACTCCCCGACGACGACGAGACCGAGTAGTTGCCGTGCTTGGCGACCGGCACCCCCGCGCCGGCGGCCACCATCGCGCTCGTCGTCGAGACGTTGATCGTGTCGTAGTCGTCGCCGCCCGTGCCGCAGGTGTCGACCAGCGGCGTCCGGTCGGGATCGATCGTCCGGGCGGCCGCGCGCATCCCCTCCGCGAAGCCGGCGATCTCGGCCTCGGTTTCGCCTTTCGCACGCAGTCCTGCCAGCAGCGCGCCGATCTGTGCCTCAGTCGCGTCTTCGAAGACGGCCGTCGAGGCCGCGCGAGCGTCTGCCTGTGAGAGATCCTCGCCGTCGGTCACCCGTTTGACGTACTCCTGCATAGTGAACACCAATGTACGTAGTTGTCTTACAATGTCCAAATCAGTACATCCTATTAAGGCTGTCGGAGGGTTGTGGGGTGGACTCGCGTACGGCGATCGATTCGAAACCTTCAATTACGGTGGCGGGCAACGAACGAGTGCAGACAAGGTGGCGACGGACGCCACGGAAGCGAAACCAGGCGGGTTGGTGGTCTAGTCTGGTTATGACACCTCCTTGACATGGAGGAGGCCGGCAGTTCAAATCTGCCCCAACCCACTAATTTTGCGCCGAACAATTCCGTGAGGCACAAATTCGTTACGTTCGGGAGATTTGAACTAGACCGAGGTTCTGCGAGCGACGCGAGCTGGTTCTCGGGCGTAGTTCAAATCTGCCCCAACCCAGCGATCGGCTCCGTAACACGATCGCTTCGCGTCTCGTACCGATCGCCGGGGGCCGACGGTCGCCGGACGCGATCGATCGTCCAGCCGCCGCGGGCGCGATCCAGTAGATGCAACGTAACTCCCATTAGTTCGACTCGCCATACGAGTGTATAGTGCGCGAGAACCGCCACCTGTCCGCGAACGGTGCGAGACGGGGAATCGAAGCGCTCGGTTGGCTGTACGTCGTGGTAGCCGCCGCTCGAGCGCTCGTCCAGTTCGATCGGGGCGTCCCGGTCGGGAACGTACTCATCGTCACGCTCCTGATTGCCGGCCCCGGGTTCGTGCTCGTCTACGGCAGCTACTGGGTATCGCGGTCCGATATCGACGGCGAATTTTATCCGGACGTCGTTCGCTGGTGTCTCGCCGGGTTCGGCACGATGGCCGGGATCCTCCTCCTCTATCACCTGCAACCGGACGGCAGCGTGTCAAACCCGGGGACGGCACCGCCGATCCTGACGGCGCTCAGCACCGCCGCGGGCTTCGCCGTGGGCGTCTACGACGCCCGGGCCAAAACCCGAACGCGGGAACTCGAGCGCCGAAACCGGCAGCTCGAACGAACCCAGACGGAACTCGAAGAGACGATCCAGCGACTCGAGGAGGCCAACACCATGCTCGGGGAGTCGAACGAACGCCTCGATCGCTACCGCCAGTACACCGATCACGTGCTGGACGCCATCCACGACGTCTTTTACGTGCTCGAAGCGGACGGCTCCCTCGAGCGGTGGAACCGGAGTCTCTGCGAGGTCACCGGCTACTCGAACGCGGACGTGGCGACGATGAACGCGGTGGAATTCGTCGCAGAGGACGATCGGGACCTGATCGCGAACGCGATCGCGGACGGGTTCGAAACCGGGAGTATCCAGGTCGAGGCGTCCCTGCTCACGAAGGAGGGCGATCGCATTCCCTACGAGTTCGCCGCGTCGACGCTCGAGACGCCCGACGGCGATCGGGTGCTGGCGGGCGTCGGCCGCGACATCTCCGACCGCAAGGAGCGCGAACGAGTGCTCGAACACCGGGCCCGCCAACAACAGGTCGTGGCCGACCTCGGGCAGTTCGCCCTCGAGACCGACGACATCGACGAACTCATGCGCGAAGCGACGCGACAGGTGGCGGCCGTTCTCGACACCGACTACTGCAAAGTGCTCGACCTCGACGAGCGCGGCGATGCCCTCCTGCTTCGCCAGGGCGTCGGGTGGCAGGACGGCCTCGTCGGAACGGAGACGGTGTCCGCCGACGAAGCCGACTCCCAGGCCGCCTACACCCTGGCGAACGACCACCCGATCGTGGTCGAGGACCTCGAGACCGAGACGCGGTTCGGCGGCCCCGAACTGCTGACGAATCACGACGTCCGTAGCGGTATCAGTACCGTCATCGGCCCGTTCGACGAGCCGTGGGGGATCCTGGGGGTTCACGACACCGATAGCCGATCGTTCACCGACGAGGACGTCACGTTCGTCCAGAGCGTCGCCAACGTCCTCGCCGAGGCGATCGAGCGCCAGCAGTACCGGACGGAACTCGAGGAACTGATCGCCGACCTCGAGGTGTCCAACGAGCGCCTGGAGCAGTTCGCCTACGCGGCCTCGCACGACCTGCAGGAGCCGCTTCGAATGGTGTCGACGTACCTGCAACTGATCGAGCGCCGGTACGGTGACGAACTCGACGACGAGGGCACGGAGTTCCTCGAGTACGCCGTCGACGGCGCCGATCGAATGCGCGATATGATCGAGGGGTTGCTCCAGTACTCGCGCGTCGAGACGCGGGGCGACGCGTTCGAGCCCGTCGACATGGACGCCGTCCTCGAAAACGTCCGCGAGAACCTCCAGGTAACAATCGATCGGACTGACGCCGAGATCACGGCCGAGTCGCTCCCGCGGGTCGTGGGCGATGCGGGGCAGCTACAGCAGGTGCTCCAGAACCTCCTGTCCAACGCGATCGAGTACAGCGGGCCGGAGTCGCCACGAATACACGTCGGCGCCGAACGAAACGGAACGCAGTGGACCGTCTCCGTCGCCGACGATGGGATCGGCATCGACCCGGCCGACCAGGAGCGCATCTTCGAGGTGTTCCAGCGACTCCACAGCCGCGAGACCCACGCCGGCACTGGCATCGGTCTCGCACTCTGTGAACGGATCGTCGAACGCCACGGCGGGGAGATCTGGGTCGAATCGGACCCCGGCGAAGGGGCGACCTTCTCGTTCACGGTGCCCGCAGTCGAACCGGAGTCGACGAGGGAGCGACGGGGCGAGCGCGGCGACGAGACCGACATTCGCGACTCTCCCGTCGGTGAACGTCGACAGTAATCGCGATCGCGACCGGTCGAACCGCCCGGATTCGGCGACCTACCGCGAGAAGAGTCCGAGGAGTCGGCCCAGGAACCCGGTCGACTCGTCCTCGCCGGACGGGTCGTCGTCCTTTGCTTCGGAGTCGTCCGAGTCGCCGTCGGGATCGATCGACCCCGCGAGCGGGCCGGCGTCGTCCCCGAGGTCGTCGGCCCCACCGCCGGAGCCGGTCGAGGTCCCCGTCTCCGCTAGGTCGTCCATCGTGAGTTCCACGTCGTCGATCGCCGGCGTCGACTCGCGACCCTCGCCCGCCTCCGCGGCGCGGACGTCCGCACCGGTGACGGTCCCGCGCTCGACTCGATCGGCGAGGTCCGCGAGCGGGTCCTCGGCGGCGTCTGCGGCCGGCTCGTCGGGGTCGTCGATCGAATCGTCGGATTCGTCAGTCGGACCGTCACTCGAGTCGTCCGTCTCGATCGTGTCGTCGACGTCCTCATCGACCGCTGCCGCATCGTCCCGGGCTTCGGTAGCGTCCTCGACCGACGACTCGTCCGGCGTGGACTCGACGTAGTCGCCCTCCAGTCGCGTCCTGGTGGCCGCATCGTCGCTCTCGGTGGCGTCCGTCGGGTTCGTCGCGTCGGTCTCGTTCAGGGAGTCGAGGATGTCGTCGACGCTCTTCTCGGAGACCACACGCTGCGGTCCCCCGCCCGGTTCGGAACTGTCCCCCTCGTCGGCCGACGACTCCGACTCGCGTCCGGACTCGGCCGCGGATGATCGTCCGTCACTCATTGTCGTGGTGTGTCGACCGCGTGATCATAACGTTTCCCCTGCGGAGTCTGTTCAATTACCGAACGTGACCCATCCCCGCCCGATCGTGTGGGCACGGTCCGATCGAACGTCGGTCGCGGGACCCGGCGATCGGCGGCGGACCGGGGTCGGGAGGCGACCCCTGCGACGTGGCGATCAGTCGCCGGCGACGGAGTCCGCGGTCCGTTCTTCGGCGAGGGCGGGTCGCGAGAGGACGACGTTGATGACCGCGCCGAGGAGGATGAGGATGCCGGCGAAGTAGAGCCAGGTGACGAAGAGGAGGACGACGCCGACGGCCCCGTAGGCCGCGTACTGGCCCGCGTTGGCCGCGTAGAGCTGGAACCCGGCCTGGAGGATCGTCCAGCCGACGGCGGCGAAGAACGCACCGGGGAGGATCTCGCTCACTGCGACCGGGATCGGCGGGAGCACGTAGTAGATCGGCAGGAAGACGAGCACGAGGCCGACGAGCAGCGTGAGCCAGCTCAGCGCACCCGCGAAGGGGATCGTATCGGCGGCGAAGCCGATGATCGTGCCGAGGACGACCATCAGCACGAGCGCGCCGGCACCCGCGACGATGACCGCAAGTCCGTCGCGGATCTCGTCGACCAGCGAATCCTCGGCGACTTCGTCGTAGACCTTGTCGAACGCGAGGCTGAGTCCGCGAAAGACCTTCAGCGCACCCCACGAGGAGACGAGCAGTGCGACGACGGTCGCCTCGGTACGCCCGGATTCCGTCGTGAGCGCGTCGGTGACGAGTTCCTGCCCGGCCGGGGGGAGGAAGTCGCCGGCGACCACGACGAGTCGTTCGGCGGTCGCTTCGCCGCCGAGCAGAGAGCCGACGACGAGCGCGAGAAGCACCATCGGGATCAACGAGACGAACGCGTAGTAGGCGAACCCGGCCGCCAGGAACGTAATGTCGCGATCGCTCGCCGTCCTGTAGATCGCGGTGAGCGTCTCCGGAACCTCCATAGGAGCGCTACGGTCTCCACCGCCAAGAACCTGAAACATCGTCGCACTGCGTGGGAGTTGCGACGCCACGGGCATCGCGGTGACGGTCGTCGGGCGGGGCTACCACTCGTGACAGAAGTTCTGGCTCGCGTAGACGGCCCCGTCGTCCGCGACGTAGACCCCGACGCCGGCTCGATCCCAGCCGTACGAGTCGTGTTCTTCGAGGATCGCCGCCCGGTGGTCCGTGGAGTTCATCCACTGGTCGACCAGTCCGGTCGCGACGGCTTCGGCGGTCTCGTACTCCGTGACGTCGTCTTCGTCGCCGGGTCGTTCGACGGGCCGATCGAGCCACGTCAGGGCGATGTTCTCGCCGTAGCCCTGGCAGTAGTCGTCGACGGCGGTGAACCGATCGTAGGGGCCCTCCCCGTCCGGGTTCGTGTGCGAGAAGTACTCTCGATCGGCCATGTCCCCGCTGTGGGCGCGCGAGACGGAGGCGACGGTGCCGTCCCACTCGAGGGGGTCGAGGCCGTGTTCGGCGCGTCGATCGTTCACTTCGGCGTGGACGAAGTCCTCGACGGTATCGGAGGAGACGGTTTCGACGTCGGTATCGTACGTCGAGACGCCGGGATCGGCGGGATCCGTGACGTCGGGGTTGCGCTCGCCGGCCGGCGGGGGCTCCGAACTGGGGTTCGATCGGGAGTCGATCTCGACGTCACCGATCTCGACGTCGTCGACGAACTGGGGAGCGATCAGGAACGATCCGAGGACGATCGCACACAGGAGCAGGACGGCGACGAGAAACCGGACCACCGATCCCAGGAGGGCGCGGTCGTCGCGATCGTCGCCGTCGGACGGAGCGGTGTGACGGCCAGCCATCGTGCTATCGTTTCGGCGGGATCGAATAAGGGTGCCGTGTTGGCTCGCAGCCGCTGACACATCCGTCGGCGCTGAAATGACGCATCCCTGTGATCGTTCAATCGCTCGTTATGTTGCCGGATCCGACCCGAAGATCGTCTCGTGGATGCCGATGACGAGTCCGGGGACGACGGCCATGAAGAGGTGCTCCTCCAGCGGAATGCCGGCGACGTCGATCCCGGTCCGAAGCTTGATATCGAACACGCCGACTGCGAGCGTGTACCGGTCCCAGACGTAGGCGATCGGGTACAGGGCGGCGATCGTGACGGCCGCCTTCCGGAGGGCGTCGGCGCGCCACAGCAGGAGGGCGGCGACGGCGCCCCAGAACAGTTCGGTAGCGAGGTACGTGTACCGGCCGAGCACGCTGATGTCCGGTGCCATACGTCCGGTACGATGACACGATGCAAAAGCGCTCCGTCGGTCGCGATCGATTCCACGGGTGGCGCGCCGAGTTCGACCGTCGTGGGTCCACGGTCGCAGTTTCCGTCGACGGGCGGCGTTCGCCGGAGGGGACTCGCGGGACCGTCTCCGGCGCACAGTGGGTTCAGGTGGGCATTCGTAGGCGGCCGTCAGGTGAGCATGCGTCGGCGGCCCATGCTTGCCAAGGTTAAATACCTCCGCGGGCAAACACCCGACAGAAGGATGAATATCGCTGATATCGCCACCCAGGATTACATCGAAGTCGACGTCGGAACGCGCATGGGGAAGGTCCGTTCGACCTTCGAGAACGGCAACCCCAAAGGAATCATCGTCACGGACGATGGGGAGTACGAGGGCGTCATCAGCGAGCGAGAGGTCCTCCAGTCCCACGTCGAGGACGACGCCAAGGTAGCGGCGTTGATCAAACCCAGTCGGAACTCGCCGGCCCCCAAGGTCGATCGACAGGAGGACGTCAGGGAGACGGCGCGGGTCCTGATCGAGTCCAACGCGAAGGTCGCGCCGGTGTTCGAACACGGCGACCTCTGGGGCGTCATCACCGACGACGCGATCCTCAAGGCGGTGCTCGACAACCTGGACACGCTCGACGTCGAGGACATCTACACCGACGATCCGGTGACCCTCCAGGAGGACGACGGGGTCGGAAAGGCGATCAACCACCTCCGGGAACACGGCATCTCCCGGCTCCCGGTGTTGAACGAGAACGGCTACCTCACCGGCGTCGTGACGACCCACGACATCGCCGACTTCGTCATCCGCGAGAACCACTCGACGACGACCGGCGATCGCGTCGGCGACTCCCAGCGACTGCTCGACGTCCCCGTCTACGACATCATGAACAGCCCCGTCGAGACGACCACGCTCGACACCAGCGTGAAGGCGGCCGTCGAGACGATGCTCGAACAGGATTACGCGGGACTGATGGTCACCCCACAGGACGACGATCGGATCGTCATCGGCGTCCTCACCAAGACGGACGTCCTGCGAGCCCTGACCTACACCGAGGAGGACCACATGGACGTCCAGATCACGAACATCTCGCTGCTCGATACGATCTCCCGCGAGTCGATCGTCGAGAGCATCCAGGACGTCGCCGACAAGTACCAGGACATGCAGGTCATGCACGCGCACGTCCGGTTCAAGGAACACCAGGAGAAACTCCGCGGCACGCCGCTGATCTACTGCCAGATTCGCCTGCGGACCAACAAGGGCCAGGTCGCCGGCACCGGCGAAGGCTACGGCGCGGAGAACTCGTTCCGGGTGGCGCTCGACAAACTCGAGCGGAACGTCCTCGAAGTGAAAGGCGTCACCAGCGACGAGGAGTACCGCGGCCAACTCCTGCGGAAACTCAACGAACTGTAGTCGCGCCCGTCCGACGGACGGAGAGCGGATTTTCGATCGGCGTTCGACTACAGACGCGCGCCGTCCTCGCTTCCCTCGATCCCGGACTCGGTGATCCGGAACTGTACCGACTCGCCGGCCGCCTTCGATCGGTGCTTCTCGAGGGTCGCGCGACGATTCCCGCCGCGGAATCGCTCGACGCGGACCACGGCTCCGGTCCAGTGTTCGAGCGTGTTCCCGCCGAGCGGGCGGGTCCGATCGGCGTCGGGATCCGAAAACACCTGGTTCGTCACCACGACGGCGAGGTCGTGTTTGCGCGCGAGCGAGAGGAGGTGCGTCACCTGCCGCGCGACCCGACGGAGCGCCTCGCCGTCGTCGCCCTCGCCGGTGCGTTCGAGGCGGTAGAAGCCGGTCGCGCTGTCGAGGACGATCAGATCGGCGCGATCGGCGAACTCCTCGGCGTCCCGGACGGCCTCGGCCTGTTCCTCGAAGTCGAGCGCCTCCTCGATGACGATGCGAGAGGCGACCGCCTCGACGTCCTCGTCGGCGTCTTCGTCCCCGGCCGCGTCGATCCCGCCGATCCCGTCGGCCGGCGCGTCGTCCCCGACGCGGCCCGAGAGCAACTGCTCGAACCGATCGACCGAGACCCCCTCGGTGTCGATGAAGACGGCGGTGCCGCCGTCGGCGGCGGCCTCGACGGCGGCCGAGAGCGCGATGTTCGTCTTCCCCGCCGCTGGCGGACCGTACAACTGCGTGACGGTCCCGCGTTCGAACCCCCCGCCAAGCAACTCGTCGACCGGGCCACAGCCGGTCGGGATCGCCTCGTCGGTCACGGTTCGAGTTGGCGTCTGGCGTGCAAAAAGGCCCCGGAAGCGGATCGCGAGCGGTCCGATCGGCCCGCCGGCGAACGGAACGCCCCTCGAGTCGATCACCGCGGTGGGCGGTCCGCGGCGGGTCGCGTACGTTTATTCGGCCCGGTCCCGAAGGACGAGCGTGATCGTCGTCGCTACGGACGACTTCGAAGTGTACCACGGGGTCGTCAACGAACTTCGCGACCGGGGAACCGCGTTCACGACCGTCGAACCCGGTGAAGGATTGCCGGACGAGACCGCGGTGGTCGTAACGGGCGCGGCCCACGCCGACGACTTCGCGGACGTGACGACGATCGTCGCCGATCCGGACGCGCCCCGGCGGGCGGTCGACCAGGCCCTGGCCGCGGTGCGTGGCGACGGCGGCCGGACGATCATCGGCGTCGATCCCGGTCGAAAACCCGGCATCGCCGTGCTAGCGGGCGAGATGGTCGTCGCCGCCTTCCAGGTCCCGCTGTCGGACGCCGTCGATGTCATCCAGCGGGAGGCGAGCGACGCACCCTCCCCGATCGTCCGGGTCGGCGACGGCTCCCGCCTCGAGGGGGCGCGGCTGGTCAACGACCTCGAGGACGTCCGGGTCGAACTCGTGGACGAAACCGGAACCACGCCCTATCTCGGCACCGGTTCGCGCGGGATAGGCGACGTCCTCGCGGCGGTCAACATCGCGCGACTCGAGGGCGAGGTCGTCGACGTCCGATCGATCGACCCCACCGAGGGGGAACTCCAGGTTATCAGGGACCGATCGCGCGAGCAGAGCGAGACGAACCGGGCGATCGACGAACTGCTCGCGCGGCGGGTCGCCGCTGGGGAGTTGACGATCCAGGAGGCGCTGGCCGAACACCGCGGCGAGGGCGAGGAGCAGGACGAGTCGGACGACGCGATCGAGTGACGGGTTGCCGGAATTGGTTCGAGCGAACGCCGTGGCACTATCTCCGACGACCAATGACGGCAAAAACGAGTCGTCGAATATCGGTCGGTCAGACACGACCGGAACCCGTACGGCGGAAACGTTCTCTGCTTTAGGAGTGCCTCACGATCATCGATGCGACGAGCATCACCACGAGCACGAGTCGATTTCGAACTCTATCGCCGACAGTGGCGAGGAGGGCTGAACCGATCGTACGAGGAGTTTGAGACGACCGGGAGATCGACGAACATCGTTCCCGACGAGCTGACGATGGGCGGAGCGCTCGGAGGAGGTCACCACGAGGGCACTCGGTGGAGCCTTGACGCGAGTCGAACGAGACGATGCCTGTCGACGTCCGTAGCTACCGAATCCGGTTGCTATCGGGGACGCACGTCGTACTCGACGTCTACCTCGGCGGTACCGGACAATTTGAAATCGGCGATCGTTCCGTCGAACCAGTATGCGTCTACCGCACCTGCGTCGACGAAGCCTTCGACGGTGGAGTCGTCGATCGTGTCCGCCCTGTCGATCGAAGCGTCCCGGTACTCCGACTTGCTCACGTCGCCGTCGATCGTAAACGAATACCTGCTCTGGCTCGATGCGTCGGTTCCGTCGAACACGATCGCGTGTGGAAGCGTCACCTCACCGGTGTAGTCTTCGGGGTCGATCCGCTGGTCGTCGAGGTAGACGTGCGTGCCGCCCTCGCGGAACGTGAATTCGACGAGTTTACCTGACAACTGGTACCGGTGAACGTCGCGTTCGATCGTCCCTTTGGCGCGCCCCCCGGAGACGACCGTCGCGTCGTCGCCTTCGAGCACCTCGATCGAACCGTCCGTGGCGAGGTCGTATTCCGAGTGCGTGCCGTTACCGACGATCGTCACCACATGCGATTGCTCGCTGCCGTATTCGGCCGGATCCACCCGTTCACCGTTGACGGAAACGCGCGCCTGCCCGTCGACGGTGAGTTCTTCGAGGTCGCCGCTAAAGCGGTACGCGTCGCGCCATCCGGTGACGGTCCCGGTAACGCGGCCACCGTCGATCGTATCCGCGTCACTGACGGACGCGCCGCCGTAGGTCGATTGTTCTACATCACCGGTAACGGTGAACTCGTACAGGCTCTCACCGGTGGTGCCGACACCGTCGAAAAGGATCGTATTTTCTAGCGGCGCATCTTCTGTCGGTTCCTCGTTGCCGGTCCCGTCGGTTCCGTCCTGCGTTCCACCGTACGCAGTCGTTCCGTATCCTCCCACCCCGTATCCGTCGTTCGTCTCCGACGCCGAGGCGGTTCCTGCAACGATCGGGATCGCGCTCATCCCAAGCAATCTGAGGACCGATCGTCGCTCAAGGCTTGATGGAGGTTCCGGTTGATTCCGCGTTGCGTTGTCGCCGTTCGGTTCTCCCGTGAACGTGTTCTGAGTTCTATCGATCGCGTCGTGCCGGGTCGTCGAACGGTCGCGTTCGGATACCATGTCTCGAGAGAGATATATTCACGTGTTCCTGTCTGATCATAGTCGATGGTATACACATAGACTGACTTTTTATGGGCAACTGAATTTCAATCGATCCGTTCGTTCCTACTGGCGCGTCGAGAAGCAAGTGCTGAGCCCCGATCGCATGAGAAAATGAATCTTCCGTAACAGGGCCGTTCGACGAAGACGGAGCTACGTTCAGATCGCTACATGGAGAATCGTACAAGTGAGGACTGACCGCCGTGGTATTCGGTGAACGGCGAGAGGCGACGATGAGGTCCGGTACTCGGATACCGATCTGGACGACTCAATCTGCGACCGAACCGGCTACGACTAAATTCGTCGAAGCGATCACTCCACCGTGACGCTCTTTGCGAGATTCCGGGGTTTGTCGATCGATCGGTCCAGTCGGTTCGCGACCCAGTAGGAGACCAGCTGCAACTGTACGTTCATCAGGATCGGCGTTAGCCGCCGATCAGTCTTCGGGATTCGCAACACGTGATCAGCGAGAGGTTCGACCCGCTCCTCCGCGTCGGTGACTGCGATTACCGGCGCTCCGCGGGATTCGACCTCTTTGATGTTCCCGATCATCTTCTCGTAGTTCGCATCGCTGGTGAGAAGAGGGAACACTGGCGTTCGCTCCGTCACGAGCGCCAAGGGTCCGTGTTTCAGTTCGCCGGCCGGAAACCCTTCGGCGTGTTTGTACGATATTTCTTTCATTTTCAACGCTCCCTCTAGCGCCACCGGGGCGTTGTAGCCGCGACCGATGAAGAAGTACGCGTCCGAATCGACGTACTCCTCGGCGATTTCCTTCGCGGACGAGTCGTCTAGGATGGATTGCATCTGGTCCGATAGTGCTCGCAGGGCATCGACGAACTCGCGTGAGCATGATCCCGTGATTGCGCTCGATAGCATCGCCAGTGCCGCCTGCTGCGAGGCGAACGTCTTCGTCGCTGCAACGCCGATCTCCGGGCCGGCGCGGATGTACATGACGCGATCGGTTTCGCGGGCGGCGGAACTCCCCACCACGTTTGTCACCGCCAGCGTCCCCGCACCGACCTTTTTTGCATCCCGAAGCGCCGCCAGAGTATCGGCCGTTTCGCCGCTCTGAGTAACGCCGACGACTAGTGTCTCCTCGTCGACTGGAATGGCGTCGACGTCGTATTCGCTCGCGAAAAACGCCGTTGCAGGGATGCCACGTTCGCGAAATAGGCGCGACGCATACATCGATGCGTGATACGACGTCCCGCAGGCCACGAAGTGGATTCGCTCCGGTCGTGGCAGGTCTTCTAGTTCGTCGATCGTTATGGACTCGTCTATCGTCTGGGGGCGCCCTCGGAGACACTCGCGGATGGCGTGCGGTTGTTCGTAAATCTCTTTAAGCATGTAATGATCGTAGCCGCTTTTCCCGGCGTCCTCCGGATCCCACGAAATCGTTTCGACGGGCATGTTGACGGGAACCCCGTTCTCGTTGATTATCTCGATGTCCGATTGTTCCATCACAGCGACCTGACCGTCCTCCAGATACACGACTCTATCCGTGTACTCGAGAAACGCCGGAACATCGCTTGCCAGGTAATTCCCATCGTCTCCGATTCCGAGAACCAATGGAGACCGGTTGCGGGTCGCGTACACTGTCTCACGCTCGGCACCGATCGCTGCCACGGCGTAACTCCCGTCCAGCCGATCGACAGCCCGACGAAACGCCGTCTCGAAGTCGTCACCCTGCTCGAGTGCCGTCTCGATGAGGTGGGGAATGACTTCAGTGTCGGTCTCGCTGTCGAACCGGTGGCCGTTGGCCCCGAGCGCCTCGCGGAGTTCCTGATAGTTCTCGATAATTCCGTTGTGGACGACGGCGATACGGCCACTACAGTCCGTGTGCGGATGGGCGTTCGTATCCGATGGTTGGCCGTGTGTGCTCCATCGAGTGTGGCCGATGCCGGCGAACCCATCGAGGGTCTCATCCGAAAGCGTCTCTTCGAGTGCGGATAGTTCTCCCTCCCGCTTGTACACCGATATCGACGAGTTTGCAACCGCAACCCCGGTCGAATCGTATCCTCGGTACTCGAGGCCCGACAGCCCGTTCAGCAATACGTCGACGACGTCTTGATTCGCTCGCGTTCCCGTATATCCGATGATACCACACATCAGGAACGCACCTCCGTCTTCGCTGCGAGGGTCCCACGAACTGTCGTCCCCGCCTGTAACTCCGAGCCAGCACCGACGATTGCGCCGGGAACGTACGTGACACCACCGCCGTCCCGGACGCGATCCGCCAGCAAGGCACCGAGTTTCTCGTTTTCGAAGACGCGGTCCTTGACGTGAACGTCGCCGGGGCCACCGGGAATCGTCGACCCTGCTCCGATTGTGACGCCGGTACCAGTGACACACTCGATCACCGTCGCGTTGTCCTTGATGCGGGAGTCCGCGTCGATCACACTTCGTTTGACGACGGCGTTCGACCCAACGGTCACGTTCTCATCGAGACAGACGTACGGGCCGACAACAGCACCCGGTTCGATCGTACAATCCCGACTGACGACGACTGGCTCGCGGACGACCGCGGACCCGTGAACGGTCGCTGCGTCGAGACCGTCCGTCGGTCGATCTCCCTCGACGACTCCGGTGTCGAACAACTCGAACGAGATGTCCAGTAGATCCCAGGGGTACGTCGCGTCGACCCAGATCCCCTCGGAGACGGCACCGTTCACGTCGTGTCCCGCGTCGACGAGTTCCGACAATCCGTCCACGAGGAGGTGTTCGCCCGCTCGCGGCTCAGCGTCTCGGACAGCATCGAAGGCTAATTCCTCGAAAGCGTATACGCCAGCGTTGAGGTGATAGATCTCGTCGTCACGAGGGTTTTCTACGATACGCGTTACCTGCCCGTCTTCGATACGGACGCCGCCGTATTCGTCCACGTTCGATCGTTGCAAGAGCGCGATCGTCGCGGCGGCGCCGGACTCGTGCGTCGTCAGCACGTCTCGAATAATTCGACTATCGACGACCTGGTCGCCGTTGATAACGAGAGCGGTCCCTTCGACGACGGATTCCGCTGCGAGCAGCGCGTGGCCAGTTCCGAGTTGTTTCTCCTGTGTGACGTACGTGATCGGCGCATTTCGATACCTGGGGCCGAAGTATGACTGAATACGCTCGTGCCGGTACCCGACTACCACGACGAATTCTGTGATGCCGGCGTCGAGGAGTTGGTCGAAAACGTGCTCAAGGATCGGTTTCGTCGCTACGGGTAGCATCGGCTTTGGGCGATTCCGGGTGAGTGGACGGAGACGCGTTCCCTCTCCAGCGGCTAGGACGATAGCGGGGTAGTCGGACATAGATATTCTCATCGGAGAGGTACCCTTTTGAGTCACCGACAGTATCACACATTCAATGACAAATAAAAAACGAACATGTTAGTTGTCATCACTGCGGTCGTGGAAATAGTGTCTTGAACGGCAACAGATTACGTACGGTAGCGGCCGCCCGCGGATTTTCGAGTCCGGGTTCGAATCCGGGCCGCTAAAAACCGCTGTTTTAGCCCGATATTCCTTGATTTACAGTGCCCATCGCTCCAGAGCGAGTCCGATGCTCTCGAAATTCTGTCCGGGCGTGTTCGGGTAGCAATTGCTGAATGACCTTCGAACATCATCTCGATAGCGCATCATGATTACCGAATGTGTGCGTTCGTTCAGTTGACTGTTTCAACCGTCGAGAACAGTACGGTTTCCGGTAACGAACGAGGTGAAAACAGACGTTTTCGGCACTGCCAGGCGACTTGCAACCGCCCAATATCGACTCGATTTCGCCGCCAGTTCTGGGCTCGGCAATCGCGTCTATCGGAGCGGATTACTGCTACTGCGGTCAAGAGACGTGTCAGATTACTCCAGTTCAATCCTCTATTCCTATCGCCGTCAAGGCGAAGATACCGAGCGCCGTCGACTCGAAGTGTCGTCACGCCGCCAAGCGGCCGATCGAATCGAAAACGAGTTCGATACCTTCCTCGGCTCTCGATACCTTCCTCGGCTCTCGATACCTTCCTCGGCTCTAGTACTCCCTCTCTGCCACGCTTCCTGTCGAGAGGGGAGACCGGCACACGTCGTACCGTCGAAACGTTCGGCGAGACAGTCTCGATACGCTCACGTTCTATCGCTCCGTCCGCGCCGGATCGAATCTAGTTCCTGTCCGATGTCAGACCGGTCATTCGGTGAGAGCGAGCGTCGAGTTGTCGGTTTCACTGTCGTTGATCTCGATCCAGAGGTGGACGTAATAGTCTGCGTTTTCCGTTGACGGGTCGTCCGGAACGTCGTCGAGATACAGCAACCAGACGATCCGAACGTCGTCACCCGTCATCGTCGGTTCGAGTTCGTGCTCGTGTAGCCACGTCTCGCCGTGGATGACCTGTGTCTCGAATCGGTCGAGTTCTCGTTGCTCAGTGACCGACGTATCACCGTCGTCAACCGCCACAGTCTGTTCTGCGAGGATGACGGTGTAGTTTACCGTTCGTTCCTCGTGATTGTCGATTCCAAGAACGATTTCCCGACTCTCGTTCCGTTCGAACTCGGTCGGATACTCGTCGGCGATCAGTTCGTCGCCGTCCTCCGTCAGGAGGTAGATTGCGGAGAACTCCTCTCCCGCTGGAGGGACGGTTATTGCGTAGCCGACGCTCGCCATCGTGACGAGCAGGGACAGCGCGAGAACCACGTTCAGCGCAGCGTCAGCCCGTGTGTCGGGTTCGAGTGATTCGGAACGCCCGATCGCAACCCACTCGCGAAACGGAACGCGAAACCGTTCATCTTCGGGAACGCTCATCCGACGAATCGCGGCGACGGCGACGAAAAGCAGCGTCACGGCGCTGAGAGCGACCGTGATCGGGATCAGCCGAACTCCCCACCGGGTCAGGTTCAACGTGATCGAGATTACCGGAACGATCGCGATACTGAGGCCGAACGAGAGTACCCCTCGTTCGACTCCGTCGATTCTCGATCGCCAGGGAACTGCCCAGAACGCGGAATCGCCGGACCCCCGTTCGAGCGCGTCGCGTCGAGGTGACTCGCCGCGCCGGGGAAACAGCGCGGCGAGGATGACGTATCCGGGAACGAAGAGGAGAAACCCGAGTCCGAGCGGAACCCGAAGGAACGTCTCCCGGAGACCGGGAGCGAAGATGGCGACGTTGACCAGTACCGTCGCTCCGATCACCGCGCCCAGATCTGCTGGAAACGAGTCGATCGACTGCGGACGGTCCAACCTGCGCGAACGGTCGCCGGGCATCGCAATTCCGTACCATTGCCGATAGTAAAAGCTGGATGGTTGGTACACGATACAGTCTCGCGGGCTGAAAGAGCGAGCACGGCGGCGTACGATGAGAGTTCCGCGTCGGTACTGGCGCTTCGAGATCACAGTCACGATTCGATGACACACCGACAGCGACCGGATACAACACCGTATTATCGATGGGATGTCGCCATTATGAATGGGTGGTAATGATCTCTTGCGACCACTGGTTTCAAACGTATCATCGATGTAGGGGCAGAGACATATGGGCCAGTCACAGGAACCTCCCCTCCCGGAGAATTTCGGCCGACGACGTCTCCCTAGAATACGTCCGCCCGATTCTGATTCGAACGCCGTCGTCACGATAGCCGAACTGACGGCAAGTTCCGGGGGTTCGAACGAATGACTGGAAACAGCGTAGAAAGCGACGCAGTCAACACCGATGCCGACGTGGCTGCTCAGCACCCCGACGAACGACAAAGGAGCGAAGAACGATCCGCATTCGGTGAGAAGCGAGAAGCGCGCTTTCGTAGCAACCGTCCCCGTTCGTCTCGTCTCGCGGCACTCGGACTGGGTGCTCTCGGGATTATCGCCGCAGCGGGCGGGATCGTGTTCCCCGATGCTCGTGAGGTACTGTTCGCACTCTCAGCAACCGGGCTGTTCGGTGGTCTGCTCGTGTACGCTTTCACGACCGGCCGGTTCGTCGACGCCCCCGTCAGCGACCGGATCTATGGCGCTGCTGCGGCGAACGAACAGACCTTCGTCGACGAACTGGAACTGAGTGCCGACCGAATTTACGTTCCGGCGGACGAACCGAACGCCGCTCGTCTCTTCGTTCCCCAACAGGCCGACTATGACCTTCGCACAGATTCAATCGAGTCACTCGCCGTCGCTCCCACGGGATCGATCGGGTCACCCGACGTCGAGACGGGCCTGCAAGGCGTGATCTTAGAACCAACGGGTGACGGCCTTTTCCGGGAGTTCGAACGGATGCTCAGGCCCGATCTCTCGACCGCCGCGCAGCCGATCGCCGTCCAGCTTGCGGACGGTCTCGTCAACGGACTCGAGCTCGCCGGTGCCGTCGAACCGGACGTCAGCCCGACGGAGGGCCGTGCGACGATCAGAATCTCCGACAGCGTCTTCGGCGACGTCAGTCGCTTCGATCACCCCGTCGTTTCCTTTTTCGGGGTTGGACTCGCCACCGGACTCGACCGTCCGGTGATCTTCGACGGGATCACGAGGGAGGACGAAACGAAATGGCTAGGTAGCTACCGCTGGAATCCTGACGGTGAATCTAGCGGTCGCACGGATGACTGATCGTTACGTTGCCGGCATCCGTATCGATCCGTCGAGGCTACAAGAACGACAGGTAGAGATCCCCCAGTCGCGTTTCGAGACGGAATTTGTCGGGTTTGCCCACTAGTACACGGAGTGACGGCTGACGGTGTCTCGTCTCGCGCAAAAACGACGAACCGGATACGATTCGATTTCCTGCTCCAGAGCCGAACTGCGGGCTCACGGCAGGAGTTCTGGGGGCAAGATCTCGTACACGCGGCGGCTGATAACGACCACGAATCCGACGAACCCGAGCACGATGAGCCAGCGGATGTGCGTTCGCCATCGCGGTGTCACACTGAGCGGTGCCGTTAGTTCCGTAACGACGAGGAGTCCTATCAGAGCGAACGTGAAAAACAGGCCGTAGGAAAACGATCCCAAGATCGAGAGCACGAGCACCGTCGCTACTAGCCACGCGAGGACCCCCCACGCGAACCACATCCGAAGTCGGGTTGCCATCGAGACGTTGTCACGCGGTGTACCGACGTAAATCTTTGACCCGGTAGAACGCTTACTCATGTCGTTCCCGACGATTCGAGTGACGGGTAGATCGGCGCCCGCTTCCGACGGCCGAAATCGATCTGCCCCGTTGCAGGTGGCGCTGGAGGCTGGCGCCGCGGTTCCGCCACCGCAGGGAAGCGTTTCTACCCGTTTCGTCTGACGTCGCGTCCGTTCCGCCGCAGAGAACCCTGTACAGGAGGGCGAACCCGGCGAGCAACATCGCGGGGAATCCGTAGAACAGCACCGGCCGATCGTTCCGGAGAATCTCGAGGAGGTAGGTCACCACGGAGATTCCGTGACGAACCGGGTCCAGCGAGTGATCGTTTTCACCGCTGTATCGGGCGAATACTGGTATTTCCGCTATCCTGAGTCCTCGTCGAGACGCCACGTTGATCATTTCGCTTTCGACCCTGTAGCCGTCGGATTCCAGTTGCAGTTCGTCGATGGACTCAGTCGACAGCGCGCGAAAACCGCTCTGGGTATCCGTCAGGTCGGTCCCCAGTGAGAGAGACGTCAAGAGATCTAACGTACGTTGTCCGGCGCGACGGTAGCGTGGGGTCTGCTTCCCGGTCCCGCGGTCCGCGTATCGGCTTCCGATCACCAGATCGGCGTCGTCGGAGAGGATCGGCTCGACCAGGTCCGGAATGGTCGCAGGCGAGTGCTGGCCGTCGCCGTCGAGGAGGACGAATACGTCACAGGCCGTCGACTTCGCGTAGCGGAGCAAGGTTCTGACCGCCCGTCCTTTCCCCCTGTTTTTCGGGTGACGTAACACCAGCGCTCCCGCGGCTCGCGCGATCTCAGCGGTGCGGTCCGTGCTACCATCGTCGGCGACGACCACGTCATCGGCGTACCGACGTGCTGCGAGCGTTACGCTTCCGATGGTGGTCTCCTCGTTGTACGCGGGAATGCCGACGAGAATCCTCTCGTCGCCGCTCGAATTCGGAGCGAACGCTGCCAGGTCGTCGAGACTGAATGATCCGCCAGCTACGTCCGGAACGGGTCCGGGTATCGGTACGTCGTCACTCATCGTTCGGTTCGAGAGCGTGTCACGGTGATCCGATAGCAAGCGATTCCAGTGCCGCTCCCCATCCTTTTAGGCCGATTCACGACCCCGCATAAAAACGACCGCTATCGTTACACGACACGGATTACAATTACGATATCTCTGATTTCGATAGGTGAGATAGCCGTCGACTGGCGCCCCGTACGGCGGCGGTAACTGTGTCTTGGTCTCGCGAACCGAGCGTGACTCCCGCGCCTCCAACGTCGACAACTGGTGTCGGGAGGGACCGCTTCGGGGCCAAACGAATTTTCTCTCGCGGCCGCGGTTCCGCAGTCGCTGTGGCTGAGAGAGCGGCCCCGCTTTCAGAGGGTCAGCGCGTCGTCGTTTCTGACGCCTCGACAAGAGTGACCCTCGCTCTCGGCGGCGATAGTGGCGGTACCCACGCCCGGCGGCTACAATCTTCCTGATTAATTCGCGCGTCGATCGGCTGAGCGAGAAACGCGACTACCGATCGGCGTCGTCGCCTTTCGGACGCTGGTCTCGTCGTTACTCGTCGGTCGGTGATCCGTATTCGGCCGTCGACGGAGGTTCCGTCTCGGGCAGGCGTTCGAGAACGCCTTTTTTGCGGAGTAACTCGATTACAGGCACCAGTTCTCGAACGGAACGATCGTTCCGTTCGGCGATTTCGAGCATCGAGTGCGTCCCGTCGCTGTAGTTCAGTATCGACAGTTCCTGGCCGACGAACTCCGACGTGGAGTCGGCCCACTCGCCGTAACTACTGACGTCGGGATAGAGGTCGCGCTTGCCGAGCATCGGTTCCCCGTACGGATACTGATTTTCGTAATAGCCGGCGACTTCGAACGTTCGGAGGACGCGCTCGATCCGGTCCGCGCTCTCGACGAGCGGATCGATACCCATGAACGCTTTCGTATCGAGCGAGTTGTGGTAGCCCTCGTACTCGCGATAGACCGTTCGCGCCATCTGTCCGACCGGGAGGTCGAATCCGGGCGAACAGTACTGGCGCTCGTCGGATCCCGACGACGGATCGAAGGGGTGTATCTCGAACGACGCGTCCCCGTATTCGTCGAGATGTTCGACAGTCGAATCGAGCAGGGCGGTTTCTCGCCGACTCTTCTTGTAGCGAAGTCTCGGCTCCGGCCCGCCTAGACAGGTCAGTACCAGTCCGCCGCGGAGTGCGTCGGTGAGATGATCGCCGTACCGCGAGAGGTAACTGATGCTCCCGATCGTTTCCGGGCAGAGGACGAACCGGTAGCTGAACCGCCGCTCGTCCCACGCGGCGAGCCGATCGTACAGGAGTGCCATGACGAGCGGCCCGCTCAGTTCGTTGTTGGCCAGCGAGGGATGGCAGAGGTACGAGCTGAGCAACACTTCCTGATCACTCTCGCCGGGGAGGACCGCGTGTCCGTAGTTCAGTTCGCCGTCGACGAATTCGCTGTCGACGTAGGCGTGATACTCGCCCTCGGGTAGCGATTCCACTGTTTCGTGAGGCAGACAGAAGCCCCAGTTCCGTTCGTAGTAGCTCGTCACGTACGGCGTCGCCTCCGGGAGGTCCGGCAGCGAGTACAGGTGCGGCCGAAGTTCGTCGAGGGAGAGTCGCCGATCGATCGGTTTCGAGTAGTTGAGCACGGCGAGATTCGTCTCGTCGAAGTCCGCGTACACCTCCCCGTCGGGGCCGACGAGTTTCGCCTCGTCGATGCGCCACTCCTGTGGAACCGTCCAGTCGAAGACCTCCGTTCCGGACGAGACGCCTTCGATCTCGAGCGGGATCCACTCAGAGAGCCGATCGAGACTCTCGCGAAGTCCCGGCCCGGTGATGCTCCGACAGATAGGGAACAGTTCGTCGAAGCGCTCCTCGAGGAACGCTTCTTCGTCGGTTATCCGGCGTTGCTCTCGGTCGGTGCTGTGTCCGGTCATAGATCGGTCTCGTCGGGCGGATCGCGGTCCGAGCGTTTGTCACGCGGTTCGGGATATTTCTGGCCCCGACCTAGCACGTTATGTGCGTGTTCGGTGTCGTCGGAGTGTGGCATGACTAATCGATCGAAACAGTACCGGTACTGGAACGGCGAGTTCGGTCGACGGTACTGGGAGCGCCACCCGACGACCGTCGACGGGTTCGACGACCTCCGGACCGAGCAGTGGGGGCCGGGAGAGACCCAGTCCGAAGTCATGCGCCGCTTCGTGGCGGATATCGATCGGGAAAGCGACGTCCTCGAAGTCGGCTGTGCGACGGGCATCCAGCTAGAGATCCTCTCGAGGCTCGGCTTCGAGGATCTCTTCGGCGTGGACTTCCACCGGTGGGCGCTCGAGCGCGCGCAACGTGATCGACCGGCGCTGTCTCCGATCGAGGCGACCGCAACGGCGCTCCCGTTTCGTGATGGCCAGTTCGACCTCGTGTTCACGAACGAGACGCTGATTACTGTCCCGCCAGCGAAAATCGATCGTGTCATGGCCGAGATCGTTCGCTGTTCGAACGAGTGGATCTGGGGACTCGAGTTCCACGCCGACGAGTACACCGAGATCGAGTGGCGCGGTGAGGACGACCTGCTGTGGAAGACCGACTTCTGCGAGCGATATCTCGAGAACCACGACCTCGAACTGGTCGACGCGGAGGTCATCGAATATCGCGAGAACGACGACCTCGACGGGGCGTTTCTCCTTCGGAAACGGGACGCCACGTAACCCCGTAGTGGCCCACGCGCACCGTTCTGGTTCGGCGCTCGCTGACAGGCGTTCCCCGTCACGGTCACGTCGACGGAAACGGATGCCGATCCGATTCCAGCGTCTTGTAGTTACTGTACCTGGGATCGGTGTAATCGGAGAACCGGCTTTCCTCGAGCGCTTCCTTGATCTCCCGACAGCCGTCCGGAATCGTTCGCTCGACGTCGTAGTCGAGGGTCGATTCGATCTTCGAGAAGTCGACGCGATAGCTCCGTTCGTCTTCGTTTTCCGGATGCCACTCGATCGACGCCTCGGGAAAACACTCGGCGATCATCTCACCGACCTCGGCGATACGGTAGTTTTGTTCGGTCGAACCGACATTGAACACCTCGCTCGAGACATCGTTGATCGGCGCCTCGAGACAGTCGATGAACGCTCCTGCGGCGTCGGCGACGTGGACGTTGGGGCGGAACTGGTTGCCCCCGAAGACGGGAACGTCGCCCGTTTCGTGGGCTTTCGCCGTGAGAATGTTGACGACGAGGTCGAACCGCATTCGCGGTGACAGGCCGTAGATCGTCGCCATCCTGAGTATCGTCGGCGAGAAGTTCGCATCCGCCATCTCGAGTAGGGCCTGTTCGGACTCGATCTTCGTCTTCGCGTACAGCGAGACGGGATTCAGCGCGGACGCTTCCGTCAGCAGGTCGTCGTTCTCGTCCCGCCCGTAGACGCTGCAGGTCGACGCGAAGATGAACCGATTCACCTGGTGGTACTTGCAGATACTCGCCGCCAGCGTGACGGCGTGATAGTTCATCTCGAGCGTCTTCTGCGAATCGATGCTCGATGCGGGGTCGCCGACCAGTGCACCCAGGTGGACGACGGCATCGGCACCGCGAATCCCCTCGACGACCGTGTCGATCGTCCGCATGTCACCTTCGATGAGCGTGAACCGATCGTGGTCGAGGAGGGCTTCGATTCCGTGTCGTCCGTAGAGCAACGAGTCGAGGACGCGTACTTCGTAGCCCGCCTCGAGTAACCGGCGGGAGAGCACGGATCCGATGTAGCCTGCGCCACCGATCACCAGAACGGTCTGGACGTTTCTGGTGGGGTCTGCCGCAGTTCGGTTGGTGAGTACGCGTCCCTCCCTGTTCACGTACTCCAGTTCGACGATCCGATCGTTCTCGTCGAGTACCGGAATCATCAACACCTCGTGAACGGACGTTCGCCGCTGAACGTCTTCTGCGGAGAGTTGATCGGAGAGCGCTTCCGCTCCGTCGCTCGTCCTGAGCACGAGCGGATCCTCGTTGATTACTTCGCGGACCGGTGCGTCGATGTCGATTCCGTCGAGGATACCGCGCCGAATGTCGCCGTCAGTGGCGATTCCCCGGAACCGCCCGTCGTCGTCGACGACGGCGACGAGTCCCGCCCCGCTCTTGTCGATCGTCTGCATCGTTTCGGTCAACGCGGTCGCTGCCGAGACGATGATTTCGTCTGTATTTTCGACTGTCATAATGTCTCTCGCTCTGTCATAATGTCTCTCGTAACGCAACGCGCCTGGGCGTGCGTCGCTGGGCCATCTACCGCCTGAAGCGGAAATCGTTATTTGGAGGGTACAGAACGGGGCGCGATCGAGCCGTAGCGGTAAAACTCGGTGGAGATTCGAACCGGTCGCCTCGTTCCGTAGCCGTCGATTCAGTTCAGGGTTGACTGTCGACGGCCTCCCGGACGCCCGCTACGATTCTCTCCGTTTCATCGACCGAAAGGTTCGGATGAATCGGCAACGAGAGAACCCGCGAGGCCACGTCCTCGGTAACGGGTAACTGACCTCGATCGGTCCCGTCGCCGTCTCGATAGTGGTCGAGCAGGTGTACCGGCGGGTCCCAGTAGATCTTGGACGAGATATCGCGCTCGTCGAGAGCAGTGACGACGGTCGATCGATCCACGTCGTCTCCGAGCGTGACCGTGTACAACTGGTAGACGTGCCGCCCCCGATCCGTCCCCCGGTGCGGGGTCACCCGGGAGAGAGACTCGAACGCGTCCGTCATCCGTCTCGCCGCGCGCCGCCGGCCGTCGATCAACTCCTCGACCTTCTCGATCTGGGCACATCCGATCGCCGCCACGACGTCCGGCATCCGGTAGTTGGTCCCGACAGCCCCGTAGGTCCCGCTGTCCGCCGATTCGAAGTAGTCTCCGGAGAGACGGCCGTGCGAACGGTACTGCCGGACGTTTTCCGCGAGCGTCTCGTCGTTGGTGAGCACGGCGCCGCCCTCGCCGGTCGCGACGACCTTGTTCTGGCAGAAACTGAGCGCCGTCGAGTCGCCGAAGGTTCCGACGGCCCGCCCGTCCAGGTCGGCCCCGAGGGCTTCCGCCGCGTCCTCGATCACCGCCACGTCGAACTCGTCGCCGATCGCGACGAGTTCGTCGATCCGACACGCGCTTCCGTAGGGATGGACCGGGACGATGGCCGCGGTTCGATCGGTGATCGCCTCCCGAACCGAGGCGGGATCCAGTCCGTACGTGTCGCGCTCGATATCCGCGAACGCCGCCGTCGCGCCGACGAGGTCGACCGCGTTCGCGGTCGCGACGAACGTGAACCCGGGGACGATCACCTCGTCACCCGGACCGATCCCGTGCGCACGGAGGGCCGCGACGAGCGCCGTCGTCCCCGAATTGACGACTACCGCGTGCGCCGCCCCAGTATAGTCGACGAGTTTTTCCTCGAACAGCGAGACGTACGGTCCTTTCGCCCAGTGGCTGCCGCGGGTGATCGAATCGGTCGCGTACTCGACGTCCGTCTCGTCCCACGCGATTTCGAACAACGGGATTCGATCGTCACTCATCGGGTTCGCCCCCGCTCGCGCTCGGCCGTACGAACATACCCCTCCTCCCGCCGCTCATTCGTTTATAATTTTCCACGGTTCGAGGCGTTCAAAATGCAATTACCGGGCCGAAATCCCGGCTCCCGACGCCGTTCCGCCTCGTGCAGTGTGAAACTTATTTCAGTGCCACCGTTGCAGTTCCGGCGAATGCACATCGGGATCCGTGCCGACGGGGGACCGACACGCGGATTCGGTCATCTCGTCAGGACGCGAACGCTCGCTCGAGAACTCGTCGATCGCGGGCACGAGGCGACCTACCTGACGCGAACGCCCGAACACGTGAGACGCGTCTGTCCTGACGGCATCGAGATCGCCTCGCTCCCGGCCGACACTGCCGCCGCAGTCGTCGAGACGGCACGCGACCGCGGCATCGATGCGCTGACGGTGGATCAGGGACGGGTCCCGCTTCCCGACCAGCGAACGCTTTCCCGCGAGTTCCCGCTCGCGCTCGTCCTCGACGACACCGGCGGGACGGTTCGGTGTGACCTCGTCGTGAACGGCCACATCTACGCGAGCGAAACCGACTACGCCTGGGAGGGGTCGGAGCCGGACTGGTGCGTCGGCGGCGAGTACTTTATGTTGAGCCCCGAACTTCGAAGGTACGCCCGGCGAGAGCCGACCTGGCGTGCGCCGCCCCGGCAAGCGCTGATCACGATGGGCGGAAGCGACGTCGCGGGAACGACACCCTCGGCCGTTCGAGCCTTCGACGGGACCGAGCTCAGCGTCGACGTAATCGTCGGCCCAGGCTTTCAAAACCGGGCGGCCATCGACGAGGCTGTGGCAGAAACGGACGCATCGTTCGACGTGGTTGAAAACCCGTCGGATCTCGCGGAACGAATGTTCCGTGCCGATCTCGCGGTGACCGCACTCGGCCTGACCACGTACGAACTCCTCGCGCTGAAGACGCCGTTCGTCGGATTCCCGCAGGCACCGGACCAACGGCCGAAAGTGCGCGCGCTGCGCGATCGAAACGCAGCACTCGTACTCGACGAGGACGCCAGCGGGACCGAACTCGCGTCTGCCGTAGCGACGTTGGTTCAGGACCGCACGCTCCGTCGATCGTTCTTCGACAGGGGACGTCAGATCATCGGCGTCGACGGTACCAGTGCCGTCGCCGATGGCGTGGAGTCGCTCGAGTGACGATCCGACGCCCTCTCCCCAGGGTCGTCCTGCCGGGGCAGGCGAGCAGTGGGAAGTCCGGACTATCCATTTTGCGCTACGTTCACCTATATTTACACGGTGTTGGGCAACGGAAGATTGATAATCGCCAGGTCGTGACCGACAGCAGCGAGACCATGACCTACATTACGTTCGACGACGCCGACTCCCTCGACGCGTTCACGACGCGGGGGCAGGACGAGGCGCTCGAGATCGTCACGGCCCCCGGTTCCAGGCAGAACGGGACGGCGTGTAAAGTACACTTCCCGGGGGGTGGCCACGACGCCGGAAGCCTCCGGTACTCGTTCCCGGCGGAGCAGGGGGTCGAACCCGAGTCGATGTACGCGACGTACTGGCTCTACCTCGACGAGTCGTTCCAGCCGTCGTACAACGGGAAACTCCCCGGATTCGCGGGGACCTACGGGAACGCGGGGTCGGCCGGACGACGGTCGAACGGGACGAACGGCTGGTCCGCGCGCGGGAGCTTCTATCCGCCGGACGAAAACGGGAACGTTCCGATCGGGAACTACGTTTATCACGCCGACATGGACGCGTTCGGGACGCACGCGGTGTGGGACACCGCCCTCGAACCCGGGAACTGGTACGTGATCGACCAGTACATCGAGCTGAATACGCCCGGTGAGCACGACGGAATCCTCCGGGGCTGGGTCGACAAAGAGCACGTCCACACGAGCGAGGACTGGCGATGGCGGGATACGGCGGACCTGAAAATCGAAGAGTGGTGGGCGCACTTCTACCACGGCGGCAGCGAACCGGCACCGCAGGACATGTCTCTCTACATCGATAACGTGTATCTTCAGGACGAGGAATTGCCGGAAAAATAAGCCGCAGCGCAGAGGTCGTGGCTGCGGATCCGCGGTGGCCTCGCACCGGCCGACGTCGGCGCCGTGACGAGAAACCTCTCCGGGAGGGTGTAACGTCGTCACGGTACTTCTCTCGTCACCCGCATTTCGTCGCCCGGAAACGCAGTGAAGTAAACACCGACCGTCTCGATCACGAAACGTGATTCGGACTCGTCACGTCGATAGTCTGGAGATCACGCTCGTGGGGCAGATTTCGAATGGGTTTTCCGGAACGTTCGACACCGATTGTCTCGCGCTCTCGGATGGTACTCGACATCGACACCTCGAGGCTCGTCGCGCCGATCCACGAGGCGATGCTGGTCAGGAACGGACACTACACTGTCTCCTCTCGAGCATACCTGGATATTTCCCCTCATAGTTATGGAAGGCGTTTATGCCGCTCAGGGACGAAGAACCGTGATAGATGCATCGGCGTGCGTACATTCGATGGATGGCCACGACCAGTGTCGCTGGATTGTCGGTCGCTGGTTGTCTCGAAAAGGTTGGAGAGTCATCACCAACAGGAGACGGGAACGGCGACGTCGACGAAGACGAGGAACCAGCCGACGACGAAGACGAGGAACCAGCCGACGACGAAGACGAAGACGGTCACATCCGGACACACGTTCCGTTCGATGACTCCGGTGCGTTCGATGCATTCACCGAGATATACGAGGCCGACAGCCTTTCGATCGTTCCGGCGCCCGGCTACGAAGGGGAATCGGACTCGTGCGAGGTGTCCTTTTCGGAAGGGGATCACGGCGCCGGGAGTCTCCACTACTTGTTCCGGGACGAGCACGACTTCGAACCCAAATCGATGCACGCGACGTACTGGCTCTACTTCGACGAGTCGTTCCAGCCGTCGTTCAACGGGAAGCTTCCCGGGTTCGCGGGCACGTACGACAACGCGGGATCGGCTGGTCGACGGTCGAACGGGACGAACGGCTGGTCTGCGCGCGGCTCCTTTTATATCCCTGACAGCGACGGGAACGTTCCGATCGGGAACTACATCTATCACGCGGATATGAACGGTTCGACCGGCACCCACGCCTACTGGGATACGGCACTGGAACGGGGACAGTGGTACCGCATCGATCAGTACCTTCAGTTGAATACGCCGGGCGAGCACGACGGTATTCTTCGGGGGTGGATCGATCGGGAGGTTGCCTACGAAAGTGAAGAGTGGAACTGGCGAGACACCGACGACCTCAGGATTGAAGAGTGGTGGGGTCACTTCTACCATGGCGGCAGCGAACCAGCGCCGCAAGATATGTCACTATATATTGATGATCTGCACCTCGTCGGTGATCAGCCCTCTCACCTGGACGCTCGCTCTCGGCAGTAATCTTCCGGCCCTCCCTGACAAACGAGGAAACGAACACCGCGATCAATCGGTCGCCTTACGATTCTCGGAAGTCGTCGAGCGATATTCCCTGATCCTTCTCGATATCGGTACACGCGACAGATCCTACGACGTCGTCGACATGTTTCGGTTCGAGGCCCCGCTCACGGTGGCCCGATCGGAGAATCGAGATATCCTCGGACGTAATCCACGATCCTTCGGAGATGTCGCGGGCCGCGTGGATCGTTCGACGCGCGGACTCGTACCAGTCCTCTTCGACCGACTGGACGGTCACCACCCCGGTTCCGAGCGCCGTCTCCGTATCCTGGATCGCGTCGATCATCGCGGTCAGCTCGTCCGGTTCGAGCGCGTACGAGTGGTCCAGACCCTCCTGGGAGCTATCGAGCGTGAAGTGCTTTTCGACGACGTCCGCACCGAGTGCGACTGCCGCCGTCGGTGCTGTCGTCGGATCGAGCGTGTGGTCGGAGAGCCCGACCGGGACGTCGAACTCCTCGGCGAGGCGCCGGACGGCACGAACGTTGGCCGATTCGAGCGGTGTCGGATACGAGGACACGCAGTGCAGGAGGACCAGGTCGGACACGCCGCTCCGTTCCATCGTCTCGACCGCCTCGCGGACGTCCGCGAGGTCGTGCGCCCCGGTCGAGGCGACGATCGGTTTGTCACGTTCCGCCAGCGTCTCGAGAAACGGGTGGTGGCTCAGGACCGACGACGCGACTTTGTACGCCGGAACGTACGGTTCGAGTTCGTCGACCGATCGTTCGTCGAACGGTGACGACAGAAAATCGACGTTCCGATCCCGACATCGGTCGTGGAGTTCCGGAATCCATTCGTACGGCATCTCCGCGTCCGCGACGATGTCGTACAGCGCTCGTTCCCCCTTGGGTGTCTCGACAGTTCCGCTGTTCTCGACGTACATCGACTCGGCACGAAACGTCTGAAACTTGACCGCGTCGGCACCGGCGTCCGCCGCTGCGTCAACCAGTTCCATCGCCGTTTCGAGATCGCCGTTGTGGTTCGAACCCGCTTCTGCGATGACGTACGTCGGCTCGTCACTGCCGACCGAAAATTCGGCGTTCATCATACCTTGCTGCTCCCACGAACCACAGGAAAGAGTTTGTCCCCAGCGACGACCGGTATTCTGCGAGACGAAAGCGTTCCAGTAGGCAAAACGGGGCCGACGGTGGACGACGTCACAGGCGAGTCGACGGACTCGGGTGAGAGTGTCGACGCCAGGGCACAGTACAGGGCCGTGCTATCGACTCCACCTGAATACATGACTGCGACGTTCCGATCCGCGAGCGACTCCGCGGCGGTCTCGGTCGCGTCACCGAAACTGTTCGGCCGCGATCGATCGGGTCCCAGATATTCCTCCAACCCGTCGATTTCCCCATCTCTAATTTCGAGGTAGCTGGCCGGTGGTAGCCGTCGGACGTCGTCGAAAATCCCTGACAGTGGGAGCGTAATGAGCAGTTCGTGCTCGTAAATGTGCCGAACGGCACCGTCGTCGATCGAGACGGTTCGTGGGGAGCGGCCGTCATCGCATCGACGAACGTCGTCGCGACGACGGCTGACTCCCCGCCGAGGGTGATGTACCCGCCCGTGTAGCCGGGAGCGGTGATCACTCGGATCCGGTCGTGACGGCTATCGACGAGACAGTAGTTTCCGCAGTCGTACCGGGCTTCGCCGCCCAGAAACTCTTCGAACGGCAGTCGCCGACATCGCCCGATCAACTCGTCCGGTTCGCAGTGGAGGGGAGTCCGGAATATCCCCACGGTATCGCTCGAGCGGTCCCTCGATACGATCTGTAGATCTTCAACCTGTTTGACTATGACACCCCTCGTATACCGAGCAGCAGTACGAAACCGAGTTCGATAATACCATTATTTCTCGTATACCGGTGGATACGGTCGAGGCGTATGTGCCAGTGTCGGCGCGTCGCGAGAGCGGTTCTACCCGGACATCGGACGTCTGTTCCGGCAGACGCCGGCGATCGCGACCGCCCTTCCGGTAACTGGCACGGCGTCTCGGCAAGAGCGATCAGCCATTGACCGTATCGATTCTCTGTCGACCCTATCTCTCAGCTCGTCGTTGCAGTCCTGCCGGGGATGGAACGCCGAGATCGATGGTCTTTGCGAGTGAAGGTTTTATGTATGTGTTGCTGGTACGTCGCTCGGACCGAATTCGAACGACCTTCTATACGATAGCCTCTGATATGACAAGCGAAAATTCCCGAAAGTGGGCCGGCGAAGCGGGGCTAAAGTACACGGATCGAAATCCACACACCGTCGACGGTCTCGAAGAATTGCGCGAAGAACAGTACGGTGTCACTCAAACGGAACTGTACGAGGAGATCCTCGACGACGTCGACCGTGACAACAAGATACTGGAAGTCGGGTCAAACGTCGGGGTTCAGCTCCGGTGCCTTCGGAACCTCGGATTCGAGAACCTGTACGGGCTCGACATTCAATCGCTCGCCATCGAGAAGTCGCGGGAGTACGCGCCGTCGATTCCCGCCGTCGTTGGCGACGCGAGCCGGCTTCCCTTCAAAGACGAGACGTTCGATCTCGTTTTTACAAACGGCTGTCTCGTTACGATACCACCCGAGTTGATCGATACCGTTCAGGCAGAGATTACCCGCTGTTCGAAACGATACGTGTTTGGACAGGAGTTTCACGCGGACGAGTACGTCGCTATCGAGAGCGATCACGACGACCAACTGTACTGGAAGACCGATTTTTGTGATCGATATCTCGAAAATAACGATCTGGAACTGATCGAGTCGTCGTTCCTTTCGTATGTAGAAACGGACAACGTCGATCGGATGTTTCTTCTCGAGAAATCCGGATGATCCGAGGAGAGCAATCACGGAATCGCCATGGTTCGAACGTTCGGAGAGGAATGAATAGTTCGTCTCCGGCAGTTCATACGCCGACGGTTACTGGGCCGTAACACTCCGTTATGCGCCGTGCTATGCGTCTCCAAGACCGTGAAATGCGTTCCCACTCGTTCGACGGCTCCGACGTGCTCACGGGTTCAGCAGGTGTGAGTAGTGGGTGAACTCTAGTTGAAACAATGAACAAAGTCACATACGATGTCAGTGAAATCGCTCCCAGTTCAGGGATGAAAGTCATTTACTGTGCGGGCGAGCAAGCCCGTGTCGTTCTCGACATTCTCGACCGATCCGGGAACGAAGAGGAGGTTGTGTTGGTCGACGACGACGCCGATCGCCACGGAAATCACTTTCACGGAAGCGAAATCATCGGTGGAACGAACGCGCTGGAGCGACTCGATCCGGAGCGTACTCGAGGTCACGTAGCGCTCGGAGGTAATCCTCGAGTGCGACTCGACCTCCTCTCACAGCTACGGGAGCGTGGGTTCGATCCGTTCTCGGCCATCGATACGGACATCACGGTCGCATCCACAGCACAACTGGGCAAGGGAATCACGATCAACGCCCGATCGTACGTCGGTCCCGACGCGCGTATCGAAGACGGCGCGTTGATCGACAGCGCGGTCAACGTCTCACACGACGTTCACCTCGAGGCCGGAGCGACGGTAACGCCGAACGCGACGCTTGCGGGCGCGGTTCGCGTCGAGAAAGGGGCTTATATCGGGGCCGGGGCGACCGTCCTGGATCACGTCACGATCGGCGAGGACGCGGTCGTGGGGGCGGGAGCCGTCGTCACCGAAGACGTCCCGGCCGACGAGACGGTCGTCGGCGTCCCGGCGGAACCGATCGGTGGTGAAACCGATGGGTGAGGGCGTTCTCGGGGTGATCCCCGCGCGCGGCGGTTCGAAACGGGTGCCGCGAAAGAACGTCCGCGAGATCGGGGGCATCCCGCTCGTTGGACACGCGGTCGAACAGGCGACCGAAGCAGCGTTGCTCGAGGAAGTCGTCGTCTCGACGGACGACGAAGAAATTGCCGCAGCGGCCCGCAAACACGGCGGACGGGTGCCGTTTCCCCGTCCGGAGCGGCTCGCTACCGACGGCGCCACGAGCGCCGCCGTCCTCGACCACGCGCTGGAGTGGCACGCCGATCGCGGAGACGAATTCGACGCCGTCGCGATGATACAGCCGACGACGCCCTTGCGGCGGGCCTCGGATATAGACGAAACGATCGATCGGTGGCGATCGACCGACGCGACCGCCGGGATCAGCGTGTCCGAATATCGGGCCCCGCCACAGTGGGCGGTAACCATGGACGAGACGGGGACCCTTCGACCGTACTTCGAGGAAGACGCACTCTGGACCGACGACGACGTCCCGCGAAGCCAGGATCTGTCCCGTCTCTTGCACCCGAACGGGGCCGTGTTCGTCGCAGACGTGCCCGCGTTTCGAGCGTTCGACGGGTTCTATACGGATCGGACGGTCGGGTACGAGATGCCCATCTCCCGATCGATCGACGTCGACTCTCCGGCGGACCTGGAACTCGCTCGAACGCTGTACGCCACCCACGATGACCCCAACGAAGAGTGAGCGAACAGTTCGAACGGCCTGTGATCATCGCTCCGGTCTGGGTACGTAGCTTTCCTCGGACGCGCACGGAGCGTCATCGGGTTTCCCGTCGTTCGTGATGCGGGAGCGACCCGATCGTGTGGGGTCGCCGTAGTGTGTGATTTTCAACGCCGCTGTTCACCCGTTGCGTCGACTGTCCGGAGGGTAACTGTCCAATGTGTGTCGTGATGGTGTTTACGTTTGAAGTGATCGACCGGTATACGTGGGACAGATGACGGAACGGAATTGGCGCGAAAAGGCGCGTGCATTGCTACGTGTCGCTGCGTTCAAGCCGGTTTTGACGGCGTTTATTATCGTGTTCAGTTGTTTTGCCGCCTTGCTCGAGGGGATCGGATTGAGCTTTCTCGTTCCGATTATCAGGCTCGCACAGTCCCCCGACGCTGCCGCTAATACGGACGATAGCTTCGTTCAGGCGTTCGTGGTGATCTACGAGACGCTGGGCATTCCGTTCACGCTCGAGTTCGTCGTTCTCGGGGTCGCGCTCGTGATGACTGTCCGATACACGTCGTCCTTTATTGTCTCGTGGTTACGCGTCGTCCTCCAGACGCTCTACGTTCGGGAACTCCAGACGGACGCGTTCGAAAACGCGCTGGACGCGCGGGTCGGCTACTTCGACAACGAAGGGTCCGACGACATTCTCAACGCGATCGTGACGCAGGCGGAGTACGCCGGGCGCGTCATCAAGTACTTCGTCGAGATCTTCCAGAACCTCCTGCTCTCGCTGATGTACCTCACGATCGCGTTCGTTCTGGCACCCGGGCTGACGGTCTTCACCGTCGTGATCCTCGGCGGATTGACGGTCTTCATTCGACGCGTGCTGGAACCTGGCTACGTCGTCGGCGATCGGGTTGCGACGGCAAACGAAAACATCCAGGAAGCCGTCCAGGCAGGGACGCAGGGGATCAGGGACGTCAAACTGTACACGATGAGCGACGAGGTCTACGAGAACTTCTCGAATGCGATCGAGAAGTTCACCGACGCGAATATCAAGCTGGGACGAAACGAAGCCGCGATCGAGAACTTCTACAACCTCTCGGCAGCGGTCATGGTGTTCGTACTGATCTACCTCGCGCTGCGCTTCGCGAACCTATCGCTCGCCGTCGTCGGTGTCTTCCTCTTCGCGATGTTCCAGCTCGCCCCGAAAGTGAGCATACTCAACAACAAACTGTACAGCATCGAGGGGCTCCTCCCGCATCTCGTTCGCACCCAGGAGTTCACCGCGGAGTTAAATCGGAACACGGAAACGGACACCGGTGGTGAAAAGCCTCCGTCGGACGTCGAGACGGTGACGTTCGACGACGTATCGTTCTCCTACGACGGTGGCGAACGGGTCCTCAAGGACGTATCGTTCACTGCCGAACGAAGCGAATTCGTCGCGTTCGTCGGTCAGTCGGGTGCCGGCAAGTCGACGATCGTCAAACTGCTGGCCAGGCTATACGAGATCGACGAGGGACGGATCCTGGCGAACGGGACGCCGATCGATCGGTTCGAACTCCGCCAGTGGCGCAAGCAACTCGCAGTCGTCAGACAGGATCCGTTCATCTTCAACGAAACGCTCCGACGAAACGTCACCATCGGAAAGCGCGACGCGACCGACACTGAGATCCGACGGGCGTGCAAGATCGCGCAAGTCGATCAGTTCCTCGACGAACTCCCGAACGGTCTCGAGACGAAACTCGGTGACGATGGGGTTCGACTGTCCGGCGGACAGCGACAGCGCGTTTCACTCGCGCGGGCACTGCTGAGAGACGCCGATATACTCGTCCTCGACGAGGCGACGAGCGACCTCGATACGAACATCGAGCAGGACGTCCAGCAAGCGATGGAATCGCTGGATCGGGACTACGTCGTACTCGCTATCGCACACCGCCTCTCGACGGTAGTGAATGCGGATCGCATTTACACGCTGGAAGAAGGGCGGATCACCGAACAAGGAACTCACGAAGAGTTAATATCCAACGATGGAAAGTACCACGAACTGTACTCGGTGCAATAACGCGAGGGTGCCAGCGGTCGCTTATCACGAATCGGAGAGATGTGCCGTACACCAGTTCGCCGTGTCCGACGAAATCGGTACTGACTCCGTCAGCGCTCTTGCGAGTATCCGTCGGCCACTGCTGCTGAATACGTATGGTAAATAACATTCTGAAACTCCGTCGATTGGTAGAAATCGCCCGGTCGGAGGGTCTGCATCGGGCACTCGATGCCTGTGTTCGCCACGGACACAGACTTGCTACCCAACAGTTGATTCGATTGTCTAGGCGGTGTCTCTCCGACTGGAAATACGTTCGATACAAACTCTGGAAGACGAAAGCTTTCGGCCGATACCAGGCAGTGGCAGATCCGCTGAAGACCATCTGGGTCTCGCCGGACGACATCGAACTGCGAATGCCCGCTCTATCAGCGGAATACCGCTGGACTGGAACCGCGAAGGTCAAGTCCGGTAACTGGGACTTGCGTGCCGAACAATTCGACGAACTGACTATTCATCAGTGTTTCCAGATGCGATTCGTCGACGGAGTCGAGTGGGAAGAGATACCGTATATACGGGAGTGCGCCTACGGAAACCAGTGGTGGCGTGGCGCCACGACCCCCGAAGCGGTGTTCGCCCGCTGTGAACGGATGGATCAATTGTACGAGGCGATTCGACGAAAGGGGATCATCCCTGCGAACGAACGAATAGAGACGGACCTCGACGTCGCAGTTGCACGCGATGATCCGCTGGACCCGTTCCTTGACGACATCACGGTCAACATCGGACGAAACGGAGAGTTGATTTTCGTGGATGGGAAACACAGACTGTCTATCGCGAAAATTCAGGGGCTCGAGTCGATCCCCGCCCGCCCGCTGGTTCGCCACAGTCACTGGCAGGGGTACCGCGAAGAGATCCGGAACGCCGACTCGGTCACGGAACTCTCCCCGGAGGCGCGCCAACACGTTCAACATCCTGATATGAGAGATGTCGCCGCAACGCTCGACGCACCTCAACAAGACCGCTAACCGTTTCTGGACCGGAAATAGTACAGTAAGATGGGAAGTGGGACGCACGAACGGACCGGATCGACGATCGGAAGAGAGTCGATTTCCTCGAACCCGCACCCGTTCAAACGATCGGATCGTAACATTTCCCAGTGATTCGTCCCGGTGAGGGTCTTCGGCCGATACGATCTGACGACATGTTTTACTTGTAAATATCACGTTCTCCGTCTCATTCGTTCACACCGTCGTTCGGTAAAATCGCACAGTTCAATGGATCTATAGCAGGGTTTATGCTAGTCTGGACTGTCGAAATATCACCGTGTTCAGTGGTCATGAGACTTGCATAGAGTCTCCCGTAGCTGGGCTGACAATACCGGTGATCGTGACAGCGGCCACTAGCTATCCACTCGGCTATAGGGGGACCATCGATGACTGAGGGACCCGACATTACGTTCGTCCTCGGAACGCGTCCCGAGATCATCAAACTCGCTCCGGTGATCAGGGAATGCGAGGACCGATCGCTCACGCGTTCGATAATCCACACCGGACAACACTACGACGAATCGCTCGACCTCGTCTTTTTCGATCAACTTGCACTGCCCGAGCCCACACATCATCTCGAGGTCGGTTCGAGCACGCACGGTCGACAGACGGGTGAGATGATCATCCGGATCGAAGAGATTTTGCGTCGTGAACGGCCGGACACGCTGCTCGTACAGGGAGATACGAACTCCGTCCTGGCCGGCGCCATCGCAGCGAGTAAACTCGATATCGATCTCGGCCACGTCGAGGCGGGGTTGCGAAGCGACGATCGAACGATGCCCGAGGAGACGAATCGCGTACTGACGGACCACGCCTCGGACTATCTGTTCGCTCCGACCGAGCAGTCACGAGCGAGACTGCGAAGCGAACGAATACCGGACGAGCGGATCTACGTAACCGGGAATACGATCGTCGATGCCGTCGAGCAGAACCGGACGCTCGCAGCGCAACGGAGTGCCGTGCTCGCCGAGTACGATCTCGTACCGGGACGATACTGTCTCCTCACTGCTCACCGCGCCGAAACGATCGACGACGAGCAGCGGTTCGGCGACCTTCTCACCGGGGTCGGTCGAGTCGCCTCTCACCTCGAACGAGAGGTCGTCTACCCTATTCATCCTCGCGCAGCAAAATCCCTGGAGGCGTTCGACCTCGACGTTCCCGACGGAATACGGATCGTCGAACCGCAGAACTACCTCGACTTTCTATCTCTGGAGGATGCGGCCAGCCTCGTTCTGACCGATTCCGGCGGCGTCCAGGAAGAAGCATGTATCCTCGGCGTTCCCAGTGTGACGCTTCGTGAGAGTACGGAACGACCGGAGACGATCGACGTCGGCGCGAACCGACTCGTCGGAACCGATCCAGCGGCTATCGTCGAGGGGGCCGACGAGATGATCGACCGTGACGGGGAGTGGACCAACCCGTTCGGAAACGGGACGGCAGCGACACAGATACTGGACACCATAACCGGGGCCGAACGACGGGAGGTGTCGCCGAAATGAGTACGATCTGCGTCCACGGGTTGGGGTACATCGGCCTCCCGACGGCAGCGATGTTCGCGAACTACGGATACGAGGTCGTCGGGTACGACGTCAGCGAAGAACTCGTCAGTCGACTCAATCAGGGGGACGTTCACATCGAAGAGCCGGGGCTCAGAGCGTTCGTCACGCAGGCGCTCGAGTCGGGCAAACTCCGGATCGAGAGCGAGATCGTCCCTTCGAAGTACCACCTGATTTGCGTTCCGACTCCGTTCGATACCGAGAGTCAGCGTGCGGATCTCTCGTACGTTGAAGCAGCAGCGTCGGCGACTACTCCTCATCTCCGCACCGGCGACACGGTGATTCTCGAGTCGACCGTTCCCCCGGGGACGACCGTCGGAACGGTACAGCCGATCCTCGAAGAGTCCGGATTCGAAGCGGGGAAAGACGTCGCGCTGGTCCACTGTCCGGAGACGGTACTCACCGGCGACATGATCACTGAACTCAAGCAAAATGACCGGGTAATCGGCGGCGTCAACGGCGTCTCGACCGAAGCCGCGGTGCGATTGTACGAAACGTTCCTCGAGGGCGAGATCAGAACGGCGGCGAACGCGACGACTGCGGAGTTCGTCAAACTGCTCCAGAACACCTACCGGGATACGAACATCGCGCTCGCGAACGAGGTCGCAAAGCTCGCACGGGACTATCGGATCGATTCGCGAGCGGCGATCGAACTGGCGAACTCGCATCCGCGCGTCGACCTTCACCAGCCGGGTCCGGGCGTCGGCGGACACTGCTTGCCGATCGATCCCTGGTTCCTCGGTCAGGAGTCCGACGAACTTGACCTCGTCGCACGCGCCAGGCAGATCAACGACGAAATGCCCGCGTACGTCGTCAACCTCGTCGACGACCACTTCGAGTCGCTCGCCGGACGAAAGATCGCCATCCTCGGAATCGCCTACAAGGGCAACGTCGGTGACACGCGAATGAGTCCCGGACTACAGGTGGCAGCGCAACTCAGGGCAATCGAACTCACTGACGAAGACTCGGACGGGCCCGCGGAACCGCCGCGAATATCGCTCAACGACCCCCACGTGACGGACCAGACGCGGGATCTCGAGGATCTCGAAACGGCGATCGACGGAGCCGACGCCGTCGTGATTACGTGCGACCACGACGAGTACGCCGCGATCGATCCCGAGACCCTGGCATCACGAATGCGCGGTTCGGTCGTCGTCGACACGAAGGCGATCGTCGACGAAGATGCCTACCGGGAGTCCGCGTTGACCGTCGTTCGACTCTAACCTATGCCACGCGTCGTCATCGTCACCCAGAACTTTCCGCCGGACAAGCTCGGGAACGCGTCGAGAATCCACGACAACGGGAAACAACTCGTCGAAACTGGGTGGGACGTCACCGTGCTCTGTCCTCCCGCGTCGTTCCCGTTCGGCCAGTTCGATCGATCGTGGACCCGGACGGAGACGCAGTCGGTCGACGGCATAACAGTCCGTCGCCTCTGGACGTGGCAGCCGGAAACGGAGGATCCCGGGTTCCTCTCCCGTCTCGCATACTACCTCTTTTTCGCGGTTCACGCGATGGTCTGGCTGCTGTTTGCACGTCGGAAGTTCGACGTGATCGTCACGTCGTCGCCGCCAGTGTTCACCGGCATCGCCGGGCTCCCGTTCGCACTGGCGAGTCGACCGCCGGTCGTCGCCGACGTCCGCGATCTGTGGATCGACGCCGCAGTGAGTCTCGACTTCATCCGGGAGAACGGGGTGTTCGAGCGGCTCAGCAGACGGTACGAACGGCTCTTCCTCCAGTCGGTCGACCAGATCACGGTTACGACGTCGGTGCTCGAGTCCCGACTGACCGCGCTGTACGGCATCGATCCCGAACGCGTCCACCACATTCCAAATGGCGTGAATACGAGCCGATTCACCCCGAGCGAGACGCCGGACGGGCCCGCGATCGTCTACACCGGCAACGTCGGCTACGCCCAGGATCTCGAGTCGTGCGTTCGTGCGATGACGCAACTCGAGTCCACGGACGCCGTCCTGAAGATCGTCGGCGACGGTGACCGCAGAGCCGCCCTCGAGGAACTTGTCGAGCGGAAGGACCTCGAGGACCGCGTCGAATTCACCGGGCTCCTCCCTCGGGATCGGATCCCCAAACTCCTCGACGACGCGATGATCGGCGTCGCACCGCTGAAATCGACCGACGCGCTCGAGTACGCCGTGCCGACGAAAGCCTACGAGTACATGGCGTGTGCACTTCCCGTGATCGCGACTGGAACCGGGGAGATCGAGTCGCTGCTCGATCGGTCGGGCGGCGGGGTCGTCGTCGACAACGACCCTGCAGCGATCGCAACGGAGATCGATCGGCTGCTCTCGGACGACGGCGAACGGGAAGCGATGGGTGAACGCGGACGCGAACACGTCGTCCGTCGGTACGATCGGGGGGCAATTACGCGTCGACTGAGCGACGTCTTCGCGACAGCGTGCGGGACGGCTCCATCGGCGGGTGACAGACCGAAACGGCCATTCGAGCACCGATCCTGAAATCCGCGGGACGCCATCGGTCTCCGCCTCGCATCGACCGCTGTTCCGGTCGGCGCGTCGTTCGGAACCACTACCGCGAGGGCGGTCTCGAGCGTCAACCGGAACGGTTACAGCACCTCCCGGTACGCCGCCACAGTTTCGGCTGCAACCGTCTCCCACTCGTGACGGGAGACCAACTCGTAGTTACGTCGTCCCATCGAATCGACCTCCCTGTCGACGATTTCCTTGAGCGCGGCGTCCAGCCCGTCCGGATCGTCGCCGTCGTACAGGATTCCCCCGTGGTTCCCGACGGACTCGTCAAGATATTCCGAGCGAGGAGCAACGACGGCCTTCCCGAACGACATCGCCAGTATCACGCTCCCGGACGTGAAGATGTCCTCGAACGGGAAGACGACGGCGTCCGCGGCGTTCATGTACCACTGGACGTTCTCGTCCGGAACGAACTCGAGCGTGCAGTGGATGCGCGGATTCGCGCTCGCCATGTCTTCGATCTGTTCGTGGAGGTCGGTCTCGAACGTGTTCCCCGCGATCAGGAGATGAACGTCATCGCGGTCGAGCGCTTCGAACGCGTCGATCAATTCGGGAACTCCCTTGTACGATCGGATCCCGCCGAAAAACAGCAAGACGAACGCGTCCGGTGGGATTCCGAACCGAGATCGGGCCGTCTCCTCGTCGACCTCGTTTTCGTAGTTGTGGATATAGTGGCCGTGCGTGACGGTGACGAACGGCTCTCCGTCTTCCGCCAGCCCGAACTCCTCGCGAAGTTCGGAGCGGGCCTCCTGCCAGTGGACGAACACCCGATCGAACAGGTGCTCGACGAGGAGTCCCTTACAGAACCGCTCGAACGACGGATACCGTCGTTCGTGTTCGACGAGGTTGTGTGCCGTCCAGACGATTCGAACGCCGAGCAGCCGCGCGACGAGGAGGCCCGTACAGAAGACCGCCGCCTTGAGGACGCTCGTGACGCGGCTGTCGCCAACGAGATACGGCGAGATCCAGTGCAGGTGAAGCACGTCCGGCACCCCCTCGGAGAAGAGCGTTCGGACCGCCTCCGCCGGATATCCCGTCGTTAACGTCACGGAGACACCGTTTCGCTCGAGCGCCGCCGCGAGGTTCGCCTGATACGGGTTGGTGTCGAAGTACGGGAGGTGCAGTACCTGCATCTCCTCCCCAGTCTCCGACGTCACCGTCGTTGTCCGTGCGGCCGACGCCTCGGCGGTTTCGGACGTCACGTGACCTCCGGCCGATCGTCGCTATACGGTGCTCGATCGGGACACCTGACGATCGGTTCGTTCTCGAGCATCCGATCGACGATCCAGTCGAACACTTCGTTCCCCGGCGTGAGTTCGTCGTGGTTCACCGGTCGATACTCGAAATCGACGAACGTATCGTTCACCGATATATACGGGAAGTCGACGTTCTGGTGGACGAAAACCCAGTACGCGTATCGCCTGGCACGCTCCCGCATCTCCTCGTCCATCGACAGCGTCTCGAATTCCTCGAGGAGCGCGAGGTAGTCGGCTTTCGTTTCCGGATCGTAAGTGAATCCGAGTTCGCGATAATGCGTGTCGCCGCCGACGACGACCGGAATGCCGTGGTACGCCATCTCCAGTCCGACGGTCGAGTTGTACACTACTCCCACGTTCAGGTCGTCAATCAACTCGTAGGTATTGACGTCGGTCTCGGGTGGCAGCAGGCGGACGTTCGAGGCGAGCGGTGCGAACCGCTCCTCGATCCGGTCGGCCACACGCTCGTTCGTCCCGCGAACCGATTCGGCCGGATGCGTCTTGACGACCAGTGAAACATCGTCCCGTCCTGAGAGATGATCGATCGTCGTGTCGATCCAGTCGAACACCTCGACGAAAGGGAAATCCTCGTCGTCGATCTCGAGCGACGCGTCCCAGATGAGGTTCGTAAAGACGCCGACCGTGGGTTCCTCCCGCCGATCGATCGACCGCTTTTCCCGCGAGGAGTACTGATGGATCGTCTCGCCACCGTCTTCTCGGGTTCCCATCAGATCCTCGATGTGACGGCGCTGTCGGTCAGTCAGCGGTCGGGAGAGAAACGCGCGAACGGCCGCTTCGTCCGAAAACTGTGGCTGAGGATTTCGGTTGTCGGACTGTCCGAACATTAGCGTCTCTTCCCGGAACCCCGCGTCGATACTGTACGCCGGGACGTCGTGGGCGTCCGCGACGGACAGTGCGACCCCGCCGGGCACGTACACCACTTCGTTCGCCACGGTCGCGGCGACGTCGTAGCGATCGTACACTCGTTCGTACGCGTCGACGAGCGTAAACGCGGAACGGAGGAACCGTTCGTACACGCTCCGTTCCTCCGGGTCTCCGAGTTCCAGCGTGTGCTTTCTGAAGTACTTTCGCGTAGACGCTCTCGCAAAATCCGACACCGGAACGCCCCTGTACTCGAACGAGTGAGAAGGATCGGGCGGGACCGACGGCGGTTCGTACCCCTCCGGAAGGAACTCCCCGACCGATGTCGACCGGAGTCCGAACGCGTCGACCGTCGTCTCGCTGTTCACCTGGCACAGGTCGGACATATAGCAGTCGTTGCGCTCGACCGATTTGTGCGGGCAGATATCGAGCGATCCATCACACCGGATCATCAAGGGCTCGTACCCTCTCGTCTCGAAGGCGTGAGCGAGAATACAGGCGCGATAGACGATGCCGACGTTCCCCGGGACAATCGGGAACACCGCGTCACCGCGTACGTCCCCGGGGGCCAGTTCGTACGATCGGCTCTCGTCGTCGACGCCCTCCAGGTGCTCGAGGTGCGGTGCGCCGACCAATCCGTGGTAGCTATCGAGCGCTGCCCGGCCGTATCCGAGACGAGACACGACCCGGAAGGCTTCTCGCTGAATATCCTGCAACGTAGCCATGATGAAGACGAGTGTTCCTACACGAGAAGTGCCCAAATAACGGTGTTGTGGATGAAAGTTACTGTTCCGATTCATAATCTGAATACGTGGAACGTTCGTTTCGATGGAGGGCTGTCGGAATCGAATTCGAGCCGAGTCGCAAAACAGTCCGAGGAAAACCGAGTTACGCGATAACAGTCATCGTTCGAGACCATCACGCCTCGGGCAACAATCATTTATTATCCCCGCACCTGTGGATACGACCGACTTCGAACGTCGGGAGCGGTTTTCGGATCACTTCGACGCATGAACGACACCGCATCGCTGAAGGCGTTGCTCAGCGCCACGCTGTTACTCTGGGCCGGCGGTATCGCCCTCTCGTGGACCGCCGGGTCCGTGTTTCCGTACTTACCTGCCACGTTAGCTATTTGTAGCCTGCTCTTTCTCCTCTTCGTGACTACCGCCGATACCGTCGACGGACTGTCGGCGCCGCTCGTCGCGGTACTCTCGCTCAACTCGACAGTATATACGACGATGATCTTCGTCTTCCCCGAGTACTTCATCGGGGTCGATCCGAACACGTACGCGGATAGCGCCGCGATAGCCGCGTCGACCGGCGATCTCTCTTCCGTACAGATCCCGTTCTACGACGTTGCATCCGGTTACATCGGGTTCGTCGTCGTGGTAAACGCCATCACCGACCTGGGCGTGCGTTACTCGTTTTCCGTCTTCCCGCTCGTGATCAGCATCGGGTATCCGATCCTCGCGTATCAGTTTCTCCGGATCAGATTCGACAGCACGAAATTCGTTCTCCTCTCGGCCCTGATCGCGTCGGTCGTTGCGCAGGCCCTCATGTTCGCATTCTGGCCGATCGCGCAAACACTGGCCGCAGTCCAGTTGCTGTTTTTCATGTGTTGTCTCGTTCGCTTCCTCCAGTATCGAAACGGCAAATTCACCCTGTTAACGCTCCTCGCAGTGCTCTCGCTGCTGGTCACCCACAAGCTTCCGCCGCTGGTCCTCCTCATCTTCTTCGTCGTCCTGCTCGGCTTCTTCCTCCTGGCAACCGACACCGTTTACGCGAACTCCGTCCGCCTCACCACCCTGCAGGACAATCCCGTCGTCCTGATGATCGGGATTGTCAGCCTGTCGACTGCCGTGCTGTGGGTGTTCTACACGAGTTTTCTTTCGAACGTCGTCTACCGATTGCTGGCGCTCGTTGCGATGTCCGGTCCAGCGGACGACCCGACGTCCGTGACGACAGCGACGAACACCCTGTCTCGCCCGTGGCAGTTGCTACTGTTTAGGGGCAACACGATAACGCTCATTCTCATGAGTTCGGTTTCCTGGCTGTATCTCGTCGGAATTCGCCAGTGGCGCTCGAGCGTACTGCTTTCCACTCTGCTGTCCGCAACGGCGTCGACGGGGCTGTTCGTCGTCCTCTCGGTACTCGCCCCCGACGCGATTACGATCTCCCGGAGTATGTTCCTGTACGAAATATTCGCGGTGCTGTGTATCTTCGCTGCGCTGATCAGTTATACGGACGGTCGCGTTACCGGCAGCGTCCCGGCCATCGTCGTCGTCGTCGTTTTGATCCTCTCCCAGGTCGGCGTCGCCGTCGCCGTCCCGGACGCGAGTTACGCCGCTCGTGATTACCTCGTCGAGGAGGAAATCGAGGCTGAAAAGTTCACCGCCGAATACGCGACCGGCGTGACGCACACGGACCACTTTTACGCCCAGGAACAGATCTACTTCGCTCCCGATCGCGACCGCGTCGAGTACGAGAGCATCACGGATGACGTTCTCGAGGGCAACGTAGCCGACGGTAATTACGATCGGGTCTCACTCCGAGAGGGCGCCGACGTCATCCGGACCGGCGGGCACGGCGATATGCGCGTCGACTGGTCTGAGCTCTCGGCCGTCGAGAACGAGTACAGCAAAACGTACTCGAACGGCGGCGTTACCGTCTACAGCAATTCCTCCGTCTGAACGCGTCGTTACCGCGCGGTAAATCAGCGTTACTGCGACGGAACGCCGTTCAGTCCGAGCAGGTGTCGAACTCGGGTCGTCACAGCTCTCGTCGCGGTTCGACCCCTGGTGGCGATACGGCGCTTGAGGTCGTCGAATCGTTCCTCGCGGTAGTGTTCTTCGACTTCGGGATCCGAAATTTGTTCTCTACCCCGTGCGTACGACGACGTATACCCGTACAGGTACGCAACTCCCTGGTAGTAGGGTGATCGGAGCGCGTGGTAGACGCCCGCCAGCAAGGCGTTGATCGGATGATAGTTCAGGAAATACAGCGATTCCCCCTCGCGTTTGTATCCGTTCCAGAGTCCTCGGGCACTGTGGGGAGAGCGGAGCTGTAGGCCGCACGTCTCGGGCGTTTTGTAGGTCTTCCAGCCCCGTTTTTCGACTTTGACCCGGAACACCGCGTCGTGTGACGGAACGACCGGATAGCCGCCGATGTCCGCGAGACACTGCCGGTCGAACAGCATCGCACCGCCCCACGGGTTCCCCTCGGCGTCGTCTCTCCGGTCGCGTTCGTGCAGTAAGCCGCTGACGATGCCACGTCGCTCCGCCGATCGCAGTTCGGTCTGCAGTGACGAAAAGTAATCGTCACGGACGAGGATGTCGCAGTCGAGAACGCCGACGTAGTCACACTGTGCCCACTCCGCTTCGTGGTCGCGCGCTATAATTTCGAGCCCTGTCGAAATAACCTTGGCAGGTCCATAGTGGGAGTCGTACTCCGACGCGTCACGGTCGAGTCGCACGGCCGAAATCCACGGCACCTCCTCGGTGTACGTCTCGAGCAGTTCCGGCGTCCGATCGGTACTTCCGTCGTCGACGATGAGCCAGCACGCCGGCCGTTGTTCCTGTGCTCTGACGCGTTCGACGACTGCCGGGAGATTATCCGCTTCGTTTCGTGCGGGGGTCACTAGAACGTACATCGATACGAGGGAGTCGAGTCCGATTGGCTTAGTCGAGACGACTGGGAACGTCGTTCGACGGCGACGACGGTTCTGCGGGTGCTGCGTCCTCGATCGTAACGCATCGGGGCGAGATACGACCTCGGCGCATAAAATGGCTCCATACGAATCTGCAGTATTATCGCCGGTCGCGAACGTACCGTCTCCAAAAAACACCGGTTTGCTTCGGCGATTTCGAAACGTTGGTGGACGGCGCGGGCTACCGTGGATTGGCGTGATCGAGGGGCGTCCGAGAGATGGCCCGGGACGTAGTTAGCCGGTTCGACCGACGTGTCGTCCAATTCGGGAGGGGCGGCCACCCCGTTCCCGAACCGCTAGAGCAACTTCGCTTCGTCCAGGGAGAGCTCGTCCCAGTAGACGGCCATGTCGTTCGGCGAGGGTTCGCTGCCGCCGTGGTAGACGTGACCCCAGTAGGATTCGATCTTCAGATCCGACGTGTCGCGGAAGCGGAAGCTATTCTCGTCGATGTACAGTTCCTCGTCGATCCAGAGCTGGAGGACGCCGTCGTTCTCACCCGGCGTATTCAGTTCGACGCGCTGATCAATCTGGTACCAGGTTCCGCGCTCGAGGTTCGCGCCGGCCGTCACGTGATCGCCGTACTGGCTGCTCTGTTCCGGATGATAGACGTAATAGCCGATATCGACCGGATCGGAGGTCCCGGACGTCGAGTAGAAACTCCCGCGCGCCGACCATCCGTCGTAGCCGTTCGGTCGTCCACTGGCCCGTGCGACGGTTTCACCGTCTGTCGCCCCGAAACCGGGGAGTTTGCCGTTCCAGTTCGAGTTCCAGTTGTCGCTGAACCGCAGCCAGTACCGGGCGTGTAGCTCCTCCGGCTCGTACCCCCACTGGTCGTCGAAGAGATAGTGCATACTCGCGCCTTCGTGTCCACCTTCTTGGATTCGAATCTCGCAGGCGCTGTTCTCGTACGCCGGGTTCGAGACGATCGACACGTTCCCCATCGAGTACGAGTTGGAGAACTCGTCGAGCGACGACTGACTGTCGAAGGGAATCCGCGTTTTCGGATTGACGTCCGTCTCTTCGCTCCCGGTAGCCTCGTCCGATGTCCCCGATTCGAGATCGTCGAGCCGCGATTCGATTCGCTCTAACCGGTCAGCAACCGGGTCCGAGACTCCGAGTTCGTTCCAGGACGATCCATCACCGATATACCGAACGCCGGTATCGAGGGCGAGGAATTTCGCTCCAGCCTTCGGTTCGTAGTTCTCGATGTTCGATTCCTCGTCGCGAATTTCGACGTCGGTGTCGATCTGATCGAAGTTCTCGTTCAGCGGGATATGCCAGTCCTGGCTGCCCTCTTCGGGCCTATTGTAGTTGTGGTTATCAGTCATAGTAGAAGTCTCGCGAGGTGGTGCTGACGTGGCTCTGCGCTCCGTCGTCCCGTCCGCCGCGCTGGTCGGGACTGCTGGTCTCGACGACCGCTGACGCCGGATCGCCACGCGTCTCGGGACCGACCGGTTGACCGTCATCTGCCGTTCCGTCATTCAGCACCATGCACGATCCTAATCCGACCTTATCTGGATAAATCTTCCGTTGATTGTGTATTATACGCGGCGATATTAGAGTGATAAAGATATATATTTCAATATATAATACACTGGTCCGCTAATAGTTTAGATACATAAAAATCACGTTTGTCGAGAGGACCTCTCATCGTTCGCCGTCCTGCGCGGTCATCTAATTCTCACGATTTCCATCATGACCGATCGAGTGCGGTGAACGCCAGGGCCGAGCGACCCGGCTACCCTGGGCCGTCTACTGCTCGAGCGCGCGGACGATGTCCCTATCGGTCGATCAACCGACCGCGCATCCACCGCGCATACTCGAGTCCGGGCGTCCCGTCGGCGATCCATACCAGTGCGATAACCAGTCCGAACGCGAGTTCCGTCGGGCTGAAAAGAACCTGCGGCGGCCAGATCGCCGGTCGCGGTCGCACCTGGGCCGGCAGGACCGGCCAGACGAGAAACGACGCCAACTCCGGCCGACTCCAGAGGAGGGGCGCTGCGTCTACGAGGAGATGCGAGAGGTAGCCGACGGCGAGTCCTTCCCCAGCACCTGGTCTGTCGCTTCGTCGAAACCAGCGCCTCGCGAGCAGGAGGAGTGGAACGGCGAACAGGAGCGAGTGTGCGAGCGATCGGCCGGCCGGGAGGACGCCGAACCACCACGCAAGCGGTTTGTCGATCAGGTCCGGGAGTTGCGTTCCGAGGAGGAGCCACGGTATCGCCGATGCGGGAGGAACGTCGCCGTGTATCGCTCGTCGAAGGGCCGAATAAGCAAGGTATCCGACGGCGACGTGTCCTGGCGGGAGCATCGTCGGCCGTCTACGTTATGCGTCGAATTATACTACCGCTTTCACCTGCCGAACCGCGACCGTTTCACGTCGTCCTGACGCGCACGTCGATCGGCCCGTCTCGAAGACGAACCGCCGAGGCCACGTTCCGGACGTGATATCCTGCGACCCTTCGACGGCTGTAATTCTCGTGCCGCAGTCACTCCCGGCTCTGCAGGGACGCTTCCGCCCGCCGTAGAACGGTTCGGACGGGTGCGTTCGCATCCCGGGCGACCGCCGCCGCATCGTCGTACTCCGCGCTCACGTCGTACACGTCGCCGTCCGCATCGGTCGCAACCTTCACCGTCACCTCGTACCGGTCACCCTCAACCTCGATATCGGCCGTCTCGAACTCCCGCTCGGCAATCCACCGATGTGTCGCACCGGCGTCCCGCACCCCCAGCGTCCCTGTCTCCTCGGCCAGCCGCCGGGCCACCCGCTCCCGATCTTCGGGTTTACAGATAACCTTCACCAGATGACCGGGCCGCGACTTCTTCATCGTCGCCGGGACGATCGAGACGTCCCGCGCACCGACGTCCGAAAGCGTCTCCTGCAGGCCGCCGAGCACCTCTGGCGTCGTGTCGTCGAGGTTGGTTTCGAGCACGGCGATGTCGTCTTTGACGAGTTCACTGCTGCCATCGCCTACCAGCACCCGCAGCACGTTCGGGTGCGGGTCGAGATCGTAGCCGCCCGCGCCGTAGCCCGACGCCTCGAGGTCGATCGCGGGCAACGACTCGACCGCGTCGGCGTAGTGACCGAGAATCGCGGCCCCCGTCGGCGTGAGCAACTCCGCGTCGACGGGGCCGCCGCGGAGCGACCAGTCCGATCGAGTCGCGATCTCGACCACCGCGGGCGACGGGACGGGGTACTCGCCGTGACTCATCGAGACCGTCCCACGGCCGGCCGCGATCGGGGTCGTGACGATCCGATCGGGGTCGAGATCGTCGATCAGCAGGGCGGTCCCGACGACGTCGGCGATCGCGTCGTCAGCGCCGACCTCGTGGAAGTGGATGTCCTCGAGGGACTCGCCGTGGACGCCCGCTTCGGCCTCGCCGAGCAGTTCGAAGATCGCGAGCGCGTCCCGTTCCACCGCCGTGGGGAGCCCCATGTCCTCGACGATCTCGCAGACCTCGAGATAGCTCCGGTGCGGGCCGTGGCCCTCGGCGTGGACGTGAGCCTCGTCGTGGCCTTCGGCGTGATCGTGGTCGTCCGCGTGATCGTGTTCCGCGTGATCGTGTTCCGCGTGCGAATGTCCGTGATCGTGCGCGCGATCGTGGTCGTGGTGGTGATGATCGTGCGCGTGGCCGTGATCATCGTGCTGGTGATCGTGATCGGGGCCGTCACCGTCGTGATCGTGGTCGGCCGATCGCTCGACGTCCGTCAGGACGACGTCGACCCCGGTCGCGGCGATCCCGCTCTTTTCCGTCTCGCTGGTCCGGTACTCGAGGTCGAGCGCGTCGGTCACGGGGTCCAGCACGTCCGGGTCCGCGCCGGCGTCCACCAGCGCCGCGAGGATCATGTCGCCGCTCGCCCCCATTCGTCCGTCGAACGCGATCGTTCTCATAAATAGCAGGCGGACGGGTGAACTGAAAAACCCATCCCCTCGAGACCCGGAGAATCATCAAAACCAACCGAGGCCGGTACATCTATGTATCCTCCTCCCGGACTTTGACGTGGTAGCAAGTAACACAGGAATATCCTGTGGTAGCAAAAAACCTATCCGCCACCGAATCGGAGTCATTGACATCGCCGTCCATCCCGAATCATGAACGAAGTCCAACTGGAGGTAGCGAAGGCATACCCGAACGACTCGGGTCGTGGTATCGCCCGACTCGACCCGGACACGCTGTTGCATCTGAAGCTGAGTCCGGGCGACATCATCGAGATCGAAGGTGCAGACACCACCGCCGCCAAGGTGTGGCGTGCGGATCGGCAAGACTGGAACACCGACACCGTTCGAATTGACGGATTCACCCGTCAGAACGCCGACGTCGGCATCGGTGAGCGGGTGACGATCCGCAAAGCGGAGGCGACGAAAGCCAACAAGCTGACCCTCGCACCGCCGGAGGAGGCGTCGGTCCAGTTCGGCTCCGACGCCGCCGGCATGGTCAAACGGCAGATCCTCAAACGGCCGGTCGTCGGGCGCGACATCGTCCCGGTCATGTCCTCGACGAACCATCCGTTCATGCGATCGCCGGGCCAGGCCATCCCGCTGATCGCCGTCGAGACGGAACCGGAGGGCGTCGTCCTCATCACCGAGGATACAGACGTCGAACTCCGGGAGGAACCGATCTCCGGCTTCGAGAAGACCGGGGGCGGGATCACCTACGAGGACATCGGCGGCCTCCAGGGCGAGATCCAGCGGGTCCGGGAGATGGTCGAACTCCCGATGAAGCACCCGCAGATCTTCAAGAAACTGGGGATCGAGCCGCCACAGGGCGTCCTGCTCCACGGCCCGCCGGGGACCGGGAAGACCCTGCTCGCGAAAGCGGTCGCCAACGAGACCTCCGCGAGTTTCTTCTCCATCGCGGGCCCGGAGATCATCTCGAAGTACTACGGCGAGTCCGAACAGCAGCTCAGGGAGATCTTCGAGGACGCGAGCGAGGAGTCGCCGTCGATCATCTTCATCGACGAACTCGACTCGATCGCACCGAAACGGGAGGACGTCACCGGCGAGGTCGAGCGCCGCGTCGTCGCCCAGTTGCTCACCATGATGGACGGCCTCGAGGCCCGCGGCCAGGTGATCGTCATCGCGGCGACGAACCGCGTCGACAGCGTCGACCCCGCACTGCGTCGCCCGGGCCGGTTCGATCGCGAGATCGAGATCGGCGTCCCGGACGAGGTCGGCCGCGAGGAGATCCTCCAGATCCACACCCGCGGCATGCCCCTCTCGGACGACGTCGACCTCGGCCACCTCGCCGACGAGACCCACGGCTTCGTCGGGGCCGACATCGAGAGCCTGACCAAGGAGGCGGCGATGAAGGCCCTCCGGCGCTACCTGCCGGAGATCGACTTAGACGAGGAGGACATCCCGCCGAGCCTGATCGATCGGATGATCGTCAAGCGGGAGGACTTCCGCGGTGCGCTGAACGAGGTCGAACCCTCCGCGATGCGGGAGGTCCTCGTCGAGTTGCCCAAGATCTCCTGGGACGACGTCGGCGGCCTCCACACGGCCAAGGACAAGGTCAAGGAGTCGGTCGAGTGGCCGCTGAACAATCCCGAGCGGTTCGATCGGCTCGGGATCGATCCGCCGGCGGGCGTCCTGCTCTACGGGCCGCCGGGGACCGGGAAGACCCTGATGGCCAAGGCGGTCGCCAACGAGACCAACGCCAACTTCATCTCGGTCCGCGGCCCGCAACTGCTCTCGAAGTGGGTCGGCGAGTCGGAGAAAGCGATCCGTCAGACTTTCCGCAAGGCCCGGCAGGTCTCCCCGACGGTGATCTTCTTCGACGAACTCGACGCGCTCGCACCCGGCCGCGGCGGTGACACCGGGTCGAACGTCTCCGAGCGGGTCGTCAACCAGCTGCTGACGGAACTCGACGGCCTCGAGGAGATGGAGAACGTGATGGTCATCGGCGCGACGAACCGCCCGGACATGATCGATCCCGCACTCCTGCGGTCGGGTCGGTTCGATCGGCTCGTCATGATCGGCGAACCGGACATGGACGGTCGGGAACGCATCCTCGACATCCACACCCAGGAGACGCCGCTGGCGGCCGACGTCAACCTGACCGAGATCGCCGAGATCACCGACGGCTACGTCGGTAGCGACCTCGAGTCGATCGCCCGCGAGGCCGCCATCGAGGCCCTGCGCGAGGACCACGACGCCGACGTCGTCGAGATGCGCCACTTCCGCAAGGCCATGGAGAACGTCCGGCCGACGATCACCGACGACATCCTCGACTACTACGAGCGGATCGAAGAGGAGTTCCAGGGCGGGACGAGCGGCCCGGATCCGACGGGTCGTCGCGGCAGTCGGATCGGCTTCCAGTAGGGAGCCACTTCGGGTGGTGGCGCTCTTTTCGTCCGGACCGCGACGTCGACGATCGCTTGCAAGACCGATCGATACGCGTATGAGACCGTTCTCGTCGCCGTTCGACCCGTCACCGTCCGTGTACCTCCGTCGGTATGGCCGCGACGCTACGGCGACGATCGAAGGAGATCCGTACCCGCCGGTAACCGGCGATTGTCCGGCGAAGCGATCGGATTGTGCGGGAATCGTGGGCCACTGACCCGGTCACGGGCCGATCGCGTCGATTCGCTCCCGCGTCGAGCAACGGTCGATTCAGTTCACCCCTTATCTTTGTGAACTGGTACCAAACATCTGAAACGGTCGCGCCGATATATGTGGCCGCGGACGGAACTCGTTCCCGGACCAGTCGTTCCATGACGAACTCCCCCACTGCTCACGACCAGCGTTCGGCCGGGTCAGACGAATCGACAGACGATACCGGCGAGACGGGCGCGCTGGAGCGAATCGTCCCGTCGATGGCGACGCCGATCCGCAAGACAGGGTTCTGGGCGGCGATCGTCATGCCGTTCCTCTACGTACCGCTTCTCGCGACCGGGCTGTCGACCTCGCGAGAGACCATGGTGTTTCTCGGCTTGCTCGCCGTGAACCTCGTCGCGCTCTACGTCGGCCACGCACACCGACGCTAGTATCGCTCGCTGCCACTGGGGGTGGACACGGGTCGCTGTGGGGCTCACTTCGGCCGGACTGCGCTCACTCGCCCGAGTGCTGACGCCGGACGTGCCCGACCTCGTCGCGGAGCGCCTGGCGTTTCACGAGGACGAAGCCGATCGCGATGAGGCCGAAGCCGGCGAGGGTCGTCGCGTCGACGACCTCTCCGAGAAAGAGCCAGCCGGCGATCGCCGCGAAAACCGGTGCGACGTACGACACCATGTTGATCTCGACGGCACCGAGCCGATCGAGCAAGTCGAAGTACAGCAGGAAACCGATCGCACTCGCCACGAGTGCGAGGTAGCCGAGCGCACCGATCGCGACCGGCTGCATCCACGTCCCCGGCTCGATCGGTTCGCCGAGGCCGAGACTGACGACGTGCATCACCGCGGCACCGCCGAGCATGGACCACGCCTCCATCGTCTCGATCGGGAGCGTGGCGTCGATCCGCCGGGTGAGGACGCTCCCGAGCGCGAACGAACCCGCAGCACAGAAGACCAGGAGCTTCGCCACGACGTCCGTCGCCAGGAGGTTCGACGGATCCGGCTGGGCGATGACCGCGACGCCGGCCAGCCCGAGGACGACCCCGACGACTCCGACGACCGAGAGCGCGTCGCTCGGAACCAGCACCCGCGCGAAGCCCGTCGTCAGCACCGGCGAGAGGCTCACGAGGATCGCCGCGGCGGCCGCGGTCGTGTGTTGCTGTCCGACGAACAGGAAGGCGTGATAGGCCGCGATCAACAGCACGGCACCGACGCCGACGACGGCCCACTCGGCGGTGCCGTGCGGACGCCAGTCCTCGACGGCGTACGCCGCGTAGCCGAGCATGAGCACGCCCGCGACGTCGTAGCGCAGTGCCGCGAACAGCACCGGCGGGAAGTACTCCAGGCCGGCGCTGATCGCGACGAACGCCGTCCCCCAGACTGCAGCGAGCGCCAGGAAGAGTCCGAAATTGCGATACCGAGTCACACCGATGGTCGTCAGTGAGCCGTCCTATGTATTTCGATTCGAAATCCGTCGCGGTCCCCGATCGAGTCGATCCGTCGGTTCGGTTCCGCCGATCGAGCCGACCCAGTGTTCGATCTCGGCGATCGAGCCGGGGTCCGGTTAGAGTGGCGGTAACTGACGAATCTCGACCTCGTCTTCCGTCTGCCGGAACTGATCGAGCAGGGGCCTGATGTCCTCGAACCCCTCCGCGAGGACGATGTCACCGCTTCGCAGGTCGTAGTCGATGATGTCGTAGTCCGCGAGCCGCGGCAGGTGGTTGTGGACCATCGAGACGTAGATCCGCTGTCTGAGGTCCTCGTCGACCTGCGAGGACGGGATGTCCAGTTTCCAGGCGGCGATCTGGTCCATGAGTGCGTCGAGGTTCGCCCGCTCGGTTTCGGCCAGCTGATACAGGAGATATCGGCGCTCGGACTCGGCGAGTAGGGAACACGCGGCCTCCATTCGCGAGGCCTTTGTCTGGCTCATACAGCTTCCACGAACCCATCGCTAATACACCCGTTGCCTAAAGAGATTGGACTCCCGTCGAAAATTCCGGTTTCGACCCGGTGAGGCCCGACAGCCGCGTCGGTTCCGATCGTCGAGGGGGAGCGGTACTCCGCTAGTGCTATAGTAGCCACTGAAAGTCAATGCACACCTGATCGCAGGACGGCTTTGCGATCAGTGTGTAACTCGTTTCAGTGGCTACTATAATCGTCGGCCCCGTCGTGGCCCTCGATCGACCCGTCGTAGAGGTGGCACGCGACCGGGTGGGCCCCGTTTCCGAGGTCGGGGGACTCGCGTTCGCAGATGCTCTCGTACTCCGCCCGCAGGCGCCGCTCGGCGTCGTCCCAGTTCCCGCCCGCGAGCGCCGCCAGTGCGTCCGCGACGATTTCGTCGTGCGGTGCCGGCAGGTCCCGATCGAGCAGTCGCGCTTGCAGCGCCGCGACGAAGTCGGAGACGTCGGCATCGGCCACGCCCTCGCTCTCGTCGAACTCGAACTGGTCGTCCTCCCCGACCGTCTCGAGGGAGATGTCTCGGTCCTCGACGCGCTGGCGGAGCGTCATCAGATCGCGATACAGATCCTGGTCGATGTCGAGGTCGGCCGGCGGAATCACCATCGGACACCGCGTCCGGAACCGACAGCCGCTCGGCGGATTCCGCGGCGACGGCACGTCCCCGGTGAGTGTCTCGCGCTCCCGGTCGCGTTCGCCGGTCGCGGCTCGCGGCACGCTCTCGAGCAGTGCCCGCGTATATGGGTGGGACGGATCCTCGAAAATTTCCTCGACGGGTCCGATCTCGACGATTTCGCCGAGGTACATCACGGCGACGCGATCGCAGACGTGGCGGATCACCGAGAGGTCGTGGCTGATCAGCAGGTAGGTGAGTCCGAACTCGTCTTGCAGGTCGTCGAGGAGGTTGAGCACCTGTGCCTGGACCGAGACGTCGAGCGCGGACGTCGGCTCGTCGAGCACGACGAACTCGGGATCGAGCGCCAGCGCCCGGGCGATCCCGATCCGCTGGCGCTGGCCGCCGGAGAACTCGTGTGGGTAGCGATCGAGCTGGTCCGTCGAGAGGCCGACGCGCTCTAACAACTCCCGGACGCGCTCGCGACGCTCCTCTACCGTACCGACGTCGTGAATGTCGAGGGGCTGCCTGACGATCTGCTCGATCGTCATCCGGGGATCGAGACTCGAGAACGGATCCTGAAAGACGATCTGGGCGTCCCGGCGGAACTCCTCGAGGTCGCTCCCGCGCAACTCGGAGACGGGTTCGCCGTCGAACTCGACGCGTCCGCCCGTCGACTCCTGCAATCGAAGCAGCGTTTCGCCGGCCGTCGACTTGCCACAGCCGGATTCGCCGACGAGTCCGAGCGTCTCCCCGGGGTAGACCTCGAGGCTCACCCCGTCGACGGCGCGGACCGGTACTGGCTCGTCGCCGAGCAGTCGATCGAGAATCGAATCGTTTTCCCAGAAGTACTTCTCGAGGTCGTCGACGCGAACGAGCGGCTCGTCGGTACTCATTGGTGCTCACCTCCAGTCGTTTCGGCGTGTTGTGCGGCCCGTTCGTCGATGTCGTCGTCGGTCTCTTCGGCCCCGACGTGTTTGTCTCCGGCGGGGCGATCGGTCTCGTCGAAATAGCCCTCGGGTACCGCCTTCGCTTCGTCGTACTCCATCTCGGCGAGCACGCAGCGAGCACGATGGTGAGCGCTCCCATCGGCGGGGTACTCCGGCGGGTGTTCGAGACACTCGTCCATCGCCTTCGGGCAGCGATCGGCGAAGTGACACCGATCCCCCATCTCGTGATCGAGCAGACTCGGAACGTTCCCCGGGATGGGGTCGAGTCGACTGCCGGTGTCCTCGAGGTCCGGGATCGATCCGAGCAGTCCCTCGGTGTAGGGATGAATCTGGTCGTCGAAGACGTCCGACAGGGTCCCCCGTTCGACGATTTCACCGGCGTACATCACGCCGACGCGGTCGCACATCCGCGCGATGACGCCGAGGTTGTGCGTGATCAACAGGATCGTCATCCCGGTTTCCTCCTGGAGTTCGTCGAGCAGGTCGAGCACCTGTGCCTGGATGGTCACGTCGAGTGCTGTCGTCGGCTCGTCGGCGATCAACACGTCGGGTTCGCCCGCGAGCGCCTGGGCGATCATCGCCCGCTGGAGCATCCCCCCGGAGTACTCGTGAGGATATTCGTCGGCGCGCTCGACCGGGTCCGGGATGCCGACCAGTTCGAGGAGTTCGATCGCCCGTTCGCGGCTCTCTTCCGAGACGTATCGCTGCGACGGGAGGAGCGTCGAGAGCAGGAAGTTCCCGAGCGAGTACTCCTCGGACTGCGTTCGCGCGCGCGTCGATCGCGGGTTCGCGCTGGCTCGGCGCTGGACTTCGACGGCTTCGGCGAGCTGTTCGCCCACCGTGATGCTCGGATTGAAACTGCTCTCCGGGTCCTGGAAGATCATGCTGAACGACGTGCCCCGGAGCGAGCGGCGGATCCGTTCGGGGATCGCCTGAAGATCGACGAAGTCGCCGTCGACCGCCTCGGGGTGGTCCCCGCGGACCCTGTCGGCCAGCTCGGGGTCGTTGAACCGGATCTCGCCGTCCGTGATCCGGCCTGGCGAGTCGATCAGGTCGATTATCGAGCGCGCAGTTACGCTCTTGCCGCTCCCGCTTTCGCCGACGATGCCGAAGACCTCCCCTCGCTCGATCCGGAGGTCCAGATCGTCGACGGCGTTTACCTGCCCCTGTTCGGTGAAAAAGCGAGTCGAGAGTCCGTCGACGCGTAGGATGTCCTCTGTCATGTCAGGCACCTCCGCCTTCGCCCTCGATGTTCGGGTCCAGGGAGTCCCGGAGCCAGTCACCGAGGAGGTTGATACTGATCACCGCCAGTACGATGCCGATCCCCGGAATCGTCGAGATCCACCAGGACGATCCCAGATAGTCCTGCCCCTGCTGGATCTCGTACCCCCACGAGAGGGTCGTTCCGGAGAACCCGAGGAACGAGAGCGAACTCTCGAGGAGGATGAGCGCCGCGACCTGAATCGTCGCGAGCACGATCACCGGCGTGAGGCTGTTGGGGAGGACGTGCCTGAGCAGGATCGTTCGGTTGCTCGCGCCCATGCTCCGTGCGGCTTTCACGTACTCCTCGTTCCGTATGCTCATCGCTTCGCCCCTGGCGACCCGGGCGAACCAGACCCAGGTGACGAGCGCGACGACGATCGTCACCGTTCCGGGAAGGGTCGCGCTCCTGGGCATCCCCTCGGCCAGCCCGGCCCGCACGATCGGGTCGGGGATCGGGATCGTCGCGGAGCCGAAGACGCCGACCAGCGCGATTGCGAGCACGAGCGACGGGAACGCCAGCATGACGTCGGCGACGCGCATCATCGCGTCGTCGACCCGACCGCCGTAGTAGCCCGCGATCAGTCCGAACGGAACGCCCATGATGACGGCGAGACTGGTTCCGAGGATGCCGACCAGCAGGGACGTCCGGGCGCCGAAGAGGAGCCGCGAGTAGACGTCCTGTCCGATGTTGTTCGTCCCGAGGTAGTGGTCGCTGCTCGGCTGTGTGGTGTAGGAGATTCGCTCGCCGTCTTCCCACGTGTGGGCCTCGGACGTCAGTCCCATCGGTGGGTACGAGTTGCCGTTGTCGTCGAAGTAGCCGGTCGTGTTCGGGTTGTGCGTCGCGAGCACCGGGGCGAAAAGCGCCATGATGAAGATGACGACGAGAATACCGAGCCCCAGTTTCGCCAGCAGGCTCTGCCTGAATTCATGTCGGAGATTAGACTTGACTCGATCGGAGATCATTCTTCGATCACCCGGGGGTTGAGATACGCGTAGAGGCCGTCGACGACGATGTTGATGACGACGAACGAGATGCCGATAAAGATGATGATGCCCTGCAGCAGCGGCCAGTCGAGTTGACGGATCGACGTGATGAGTTTCAGGCCGAGTCCCGGCCAGGAGAACACGGTTTCGGTAATCACCGCGCCGCCGATCAGGGTACCTAGCTGCAGGCCGAGAACAGTGATGATCGGAATCATCGTGTTCCGGAGGACGTGTTTGTACCGGATCAGCACGCCCGGAAGTCCCTTCGCCTCGGTCGCCGTGACGTACGGTTTCCCGAGTTCGTCGAGCATTCCGCTCCGGGTCAGGCGCGTGATCAGGGCCGTAAAGTACGTCCCCAGTGCGATCGCCGGGAGGATGATGTGTTTGACCCAGGTGAGCAGATCACCGACGTAGAACGTCGTCAGGAACAGCCACAGGGCGTCGTGGAGCGCGACCGGACGCCGACCCGTCGGGAAGATGCCGACCTCGACTGCGAGCACCAGGATCAGCATGATTCCCAGCCAGAAGTTCGGCGTACTGATGCCGACCAGCGAGAAGAGCGTCGCCCCGTAGTCGGCGGGTTCGTTCCGCCGGGTCGCGCTGATGACACCGAGCGGGATCGCGATTACGAGCGCGACGATCGTCGCCGCGATCGCCAGTTCGATCGTCGCCGGAACCCGTTCGAGGACGATCGGCAAGACGTCCCGGCCCTCCCGGTAGGAGAAGCCGAGGTCACCGGTCACCATCCGCTGGAGGTACTCGTAGTACTGCACGTAGTAGGGTTCGTTGAGGCCGAGATTCTCCCGGACCTGTTCGCGTTGTGCCTGTGAGGCGCGCTGGTCGACGATCATGTTGACCGGATCGCCGGGCGAGATCGCCCGGAACACGAACGTCAGGGTAACGACCCCCCAGATAACGAAGATCCCCTGCAACAGACGTTTGATCAGGAATTTACCCAGAGGCATTGCATTCTAGCTTGACGCTGTTTCTTCGAGCCCAATACGGTTTCGTTCGGTGTGACCATCGGGAATCGATCGACCGCGAATTCGTTCGGATCGCCCGCGCGATGATCACACTTCGAGGCTTCGAGGCGGTGCGTGAGCCGATTACTCCATGTCCCAGAGGTAGATCGTCTCGTCGCGACGCGGCTCCCAGTCGAGGTCCTGGTTGACACCGTAAATGCTGTCCTGCGAGTGGAGGAACACGAACGGGGCCTTGTCGCGCAGGTCCGCGTTGAGTTCCTGGAGCAACTCCTCGCGCGCGTCGGAGTCGGATTCCGCTTTGCTCTCCTCGAGCGTCGCGAAGGCGTCCTCGTCGCGGAACGTCTCGAGCGGGTGATCCGGATTGATCCAGGGGTCGATCGCGTAGTCGGCGTCGCCCGTGATGACGCCCCAGCCGATGAGGAAGAACGGGATCCCGTCGTCGTCGTACGGCTGGCTGGCACCGTCCGAAATCTCCGGGAACGGACGGAGGTTGACCTCACAATCGACGTTCTCGAGCTGGTCGATGTGGTCGGCCGCCGTCTGGGCGACCGACGCGTCGTTCAGGTACCGGCCCTCGGGGGCGTGAAGCGTGATCTCCGCCCCGGCGTAGCCGCTCTCCTCGACCAGCGATTCCGCCTCGTCGAGGTCCTGCTCGTAGGGGTCGAGGTCCGGATTGTAGCCGAAGATTCCTTCCGAGTGCATCTGGGTCATCGGTTCCCCGAACCCGCCGAGGATGGACTCGATGATCCCCTGGTTGTCGACCGCGTAGTTCATCGCCTGGCGGAACTCCTGGCTGTCGAACGGTTCGACCCCGTTCTTCATGACCAGGAAGATGCTCCGGAGGCTGGTCTCGTTCCGGATTTCGATCCCGTCGGCCTCGTCGACCGTCGAGACGTCGTCGGGGAGCACGTTGTCCACGAGATCGGTCTCCCCGGCCTGGAGCGCACTGACGCGGCCGCTCGACTCGGTGTCCTCGTTGAACGTGACGGTATTGAACGTCGCTTCGTCGCCCCAGTAGTCGTCGAACGGTTCGAGGACGATTTCGACGCCCGGTTCGTACTCCACGACCTGGTACGGCCCGGTGCCGTTGAACGCGTCGGCGGAGTCGCCGATGATCGCTCCCTCCTGGGTCTCTTGCTCGCCGACCCAGTCCTCCTTGACGACGCGACCGTAGTTCCCGAACTGGTACTCGGCCAGCGACGGGGCCGCATCGCCGTAGTCGACGCGGACGGTCGTTTCGTCGATCGCTTCGGCGCCCTCGATCGCACCAAGGCCGGCCGCCTGGTCGCTGATCGGGCCGACCTCGTCGTCGATCATCCGCTGGAACGTGAACGCGACGTCGCTTGCGACGAGGTCCTCGCCGTTGTGAAACTGGACGTCGTCCCGGATCGTCAGTTCCGTCGATCCGTCGCCGGTGGGCTCCCAGTCGGTTACGACGCGGGACTCGATATCGAGGTCGGGCGTGACGTTGAACAGCGGTTCGTAGATCTGGTCGAAGATGTTGAAGTACGGCCCCGTAATGTGGTCGTTGGGGTCGGGCGTCTCGATGAACTGTCCCTGCGTGATCACGATCTCGTCGGTCTCGCCGTCCTCGTCGCTCGTCGGATCGTCGAGACAGCCTGCGATCGCTCCAAGGCTGGTTACCCCGGCGGCGCCGGAGAGCTTGAGTACGGTTCGGCGGTCGAGAGTGGGTTTGTCAGCACCCTGCATACCCCATCGAATAGTAGGCAGGTAACTTATATATACTGATGTAGCGTCGCCCGATCCGTTACCGAGTGTGGAGTCAAGTTCACGTTTTCGTGCACGAATCACCACTTTCTGAACGGGACGATCGTCGGTCGGATCGATCGGGGATGGGCCCCCGTCGAATCCGGGGTCGCGGGTCTCCACGGGGCGCTCCCGTCGTCGATCCGCCGCCCCACCCGTTTTCTGCGTGCGTTCACGCGAAGCGCACACCCGGGATGGTCGCTGGATGACACGACGAAATCGACCGCTAAATCCGCTACACGGCCCGGTATCCGGACGTATCGATTCTCACCCGCGTAATTCTGCCGAAGGTTTAAATCATCTTCACGACGTAATTGGACCATGGCCGCTCACGGCCGGCCCGCCCTGCGGGACCTGTTCGACGAGTCGCCCACGCCGCACATCGCCCATCCCCCTCGCACCCATCACCGTGACTTCTACGTCGCTACCGACGGGTCGTTCCGGGACGCGGGCGGTGGGCTGGGCGCCGTCATCGAAACGCGCGACGGAACCCGCGTTGCACGCGTCGCGACCACGGACACGCCGCCGGACAACAACGTCGCCGAGTACCGGGCACTTCACCTGGGACTCGACGTCCTCGCCGCCCGCGCGCCGCGAGAGGCGAGTATCGGCGTTCTCGTCGACCACGACGCGCTGGCCAGCAACGTCAACAACGTCGTCCTCGCGGCGAGCCACCCCGATCGGTCCCCGCCACAGCGGGTCTCGGT